>JBPCLE010000183.1:0-3589 GCA_051003575.1 Acidimicrobiales bacterium
AGAGCATGAACACCTCGTAGTCCATCGACAGGCCGAAGACCACGGCGAAGAGCATCATCGGGATGAACGGGTTGATGGGCCCGCCCTCGATGCCGAGCAGGTCGCCGGCCCAGCCCCACTGGAACACCGCGACCACGATGCCGTAGGCCGCACCGATCGATAGCAGGTTCATGAGCACCGCCTTGAGGGGCACGAGCACCGACCGGAACACCGTCATGAGGAGCAGGAACGACAGGGTCAGGACCGCCCCAAAGAAGACGAGCGTGCGTTCGGCGAGGAAGTCGGTGATGTCGATGCTGGCCGCTGCGCCGCCGGTGACCTGCACGTCGAGGCCCGAGTCGGCCACCGCGCCGGGGATGACGTCGTTGCGCAGGTGACGGACGAGGTCACTGGTGCGCCCTCAAGGCCGGGGCCCGCGGGTTCCTTCTCAAGGACGCCGGGCCTGAGCTCCTGGTACAGGCCCTGCAGGCCGCAGCTCGGGGCGACGCGCTGATCGCCCCGAGCGTGACGGTGCGGCTCCTGAGCACGTTCGCGGCCGGACGGGAGGAAGCGCCGGCCCAACCGATCGAACCGCTCACCGCCCGAGAGGAAGAGGTGCTCCTCACCGTGGCTCGCGGCCGGACCAACGCCGAGATCGCCGACGAGCTGTTCATCAGCC
This sequence comes from Acidimicrobiales bacterium, assembly GCA_051003575.1. Taxonomy (GTDB): domain Bacteria; phylum Actinomycetota; class Acidimicrobiia; order Acidimicrobiales; family AC-14; genus CADCTB01. Next base: position 659 of record JBPCLE010000183.1, read on the forward strand.
TCAGCACCGTGAAGAGCCACCTCGCCGGCCTGATGAACAAGCTGGAGCCCGAAACCGCGTCGAGGTCGCCATGTGGGCCTACGAGACCGGCCGCATCCGCCAGTAGCGCAATAGCTGTGCAAGACGACGTTCGGTTCGGCGCCCCAGAACGGCACTTCGGCACGCCCTGCTTCGACGGACGGCGCTACACCACCACCGACCGCAAGCAGCCGGCCAGGATCTGCTCCGGCTTGCCGGCCTCGACTCCGCTTCACTTCGATTTGGGCGAGCTGAAGGGCTACCGCCCCCGTGGAGACGATGGGACTCGCACCCACGGCCCTTGCTTGCAAAGCACGATCAGGCGACGCCGCCATCAGGGACGACCCTGGGAACGCCCAGGTCAAAGGGCAGATCTGCTGACCGCCATGACCGGTGAGCGACCACGATCCCCGATCGAAAAGGGGGCTCTCCTGACCCTGATGTGGGTGGGGTGAGCGGGCGGGGCGTTGTGACCTCTGGGTGAGGGGCCGGTGGTGGGGGGTCCGCGTGACGCGCACGGGCCGCGACCAAGGTTCCGGGGTCTCTACATCCGGTTCCTGGAGGTCACCTGCCCGTGCGCGTCACCACTGCATTCAAGCGTCTCTTGCGCCTTGACGGCGTGAACGTCACCGCCGTGGAGTTCTTGCCGTCGATGGTCGTGGTCACCGTGGCGTTGCGCCGGCGGCGGCTGGTCTGCCCGCACTGCGGTCATCGGGCCCGGTTCCGCTACGACACCCGGGACGTGCAGAAGCCCTCGTCGTGGCGGCACCTCGACATGGGGGTGTGGCGCGTCGAGGTCCGCGCCGGGCTGCGCCGCCTTCGCTGCCCGGTCCATGGGGTGGTCGTCGAGGCGGTTCCCTTCGCCCGGCCCGGGGCCCATCTCACTCGCGACTACGACGACCTGCTGGCCTGGTTGGCCACCCGCATGGACAAGACCGCCGTGGCCCGCCTGTGCCGGGTGAGCTGGCGGACCGTCGGGCGGGCCTGTGGACGCGTCGTGGCCACCGAACTGGACCCAGACCGGCTCAACGGACTGTTCCGCATTGGGGTCGACGAGATCTCCTGGCGGAAGCATCACAAGTACCTGACCCTCGTCGTCGATCACGACCGCGGTGTGGTCATCTGGGGCGCCCAAGGCCGTAACGCCAAGACCCTCGACACCTTCTTCGACGAGCTTGGACCGTTGCGCTCCCAGGCGATCGAGGCGGTGTCGCTGGATCTGGGCCCCGCGTTCATCAAGTCCGTCACCGGGGAGGGCCACGCCCCCCAAGCCGTCATCTGCGCCGACCCGTTCCACGTCGTCAAGCTCGTCGGTGACGCCCTCGACGAGGTCCGCCGCGATCTCTGGCAGGCCCTGCGCCGCCTCCCCGGCGACCGCTGGGCCCGCGACTTCAAGGGGGCCCGGTGGGCGCTGTTGAAGAACCCCGAAGACCTCACCGACCGCCAGGCCGCGCAACTGGCCAAGCTGCGACGCAACCGGGGCGGGATCTGGCGGGCCTATGAGATGAAGGAACAGTTCCGGGCCATCTTCGCCGGCGACCTGAACCGCGACCAGGCCGCGGTGCTGTTGGACCGGTGGTGCGCCCGGGCGCAGCGGTCCCGGCTCGCCCCGTTCGTGAAGGCCGCCCGCACCATGCGCCACCGACGCGACCTCATCCTCAACGCCATCGAGCACGGCCTCTCCAACGGCCGAGTCGAAGGACTCAACACCAAGGTCCGCCTCATCGTCCGCCGCGCCTACGGGTTCCACTCAGCCGACGCCGCCCTCGCCCTCGTCATGCTCGGCGCCGGCCCCATCGACCTCAAGCTCCCCCACGAACACCCACCCACCCAGGCCGCCGCTTGACCCACAGGAGCGTCAGGAGAGCCGAAAAGGGCACGTAGTGGGCACGCCGAGTTCGTCGACGGCCTCACGTGCTCGGTCCCGCAGACGCATGCGCGACCGTGTATCACGGGTGATACACTCCACCTGATCAGCGGGCTGCGGCGCGTACGCGGTGACGCCGACGGCAGGCCACAGCACGCCGGCGACATCGAGGCACAGGTGCGCACCTCCCTCGACAACCTTGACGCCGTGCTCGCCGAGGCAGGGATGTCGCTCAGCGACGTTGTGCGCCTGAACATCTACACCACGGACGTCGACGCCCTCTTCGGCTGCTACGGCCTCATCGCCGAGCGGCTCGCCACGGCCGGGGTGCAACCGCCGGGCACGCTGCTCGGCGTGACCCGCCTGGCCTTCCCCGATCTCCTCGTCGAGCTCGAGGCGACGGCGTCGGCCTGACCAGAGATCGCTCCTCGCTGAAGCGTCGGGTCACCCCGTGCCGCGCCGTTGGCCGTGCGACGCTTGAGGTTGATTCTCCGCAGACACCAGGACGACGGACGGGCGCTCAACGACCGTCGAGCGGGTGCCCCAGAACGCACGGACGATTCGAAGGTCGGCCCGTCCTCCATGTGCCGTTGGAGGGCACTCGATTCGGGGCGAGGAGGCGGGGCGTCGAGTCGTGGATGCGTCCGCCGTCGATTCCGTGCCGGAGCCGGCTACCCGATTCCAAGTCCCCGGCCGGGGCCTGGACGGCGCCGGCCGTGTTGGAGGGCCTCGAGGCGGCGGGTGATCTGGTCGATCTTGTCCTGCTGCTCAGTTGCGGCGCTGGTCTCGAAGGCGGAGGCCTCGGGCTCGACCTGTCGGGTCCGGCGCTCCGGTGAGGGTCGCTGGGCGAGGCCCGGGCGTAACACTGCGGTCGAGGACGGCCTCATCGTGGCCAACCCGTGCACGATCAAGGGAGCGGGCATCGAGCCCGCCGACGAGCGGCCGCTTCCCATCCTGGCGCAGGTGAACGCGCTCGCCACCGAGGTCAAGCCGCAGTACCGGGCACTCGTCCTCCTCGCCGCGTTCGGCGGGCTACGACGCGGCGA
>JBPCLE010000184.1:0-3420 GCA_051003575.1 Acidimicrobiales bacterium
GGTTTTTGTTCTTCGGCGCGTGCGGGGGGTTTGGGGCGGGGCCCGGGGCCCCCGGCGCCCTCTACCTCGCCGACGGCGACCGCAGGGACCGCCTCGAGCGCCAGGCCCGGGTGTGGCGGCTGTCCACCCGGCGGAGCGTCCACTGGGCGGTGACCAAGGTGCGGGGCTCCCGGGCCTCGGAGGAGAGGCGGGCCCAGCTCGAGGAGCAGTTCGCCATCCGCACGGCCGAGGACGTGGCCCGGGTGCTGGGCGGCATGAAGGGCGCCATCATGAAGGCCGGCCAGATGGTGTCGTTCATCGCCGACGGCCTCCCGCCCGAGGCCCAGGCCGCCCTGGCCACGCTCCAGGCCGACGTGCCGCCGATGGCCCCGAGCCTGGCCGAGGGCGTGGTCCGGTCCGAGCTGGGCGCCGATCCCGAGGAGCTTTTCCTCGACTGGGATCCCATCCCGGTCGCGGCGGCGTCGATCGGCCAGGTCCACCGGGCGGTCATGCCCGACGGGCGCATCGTGGCCGTGAAGGTGCAGTACCCCGGCGTCGACCGGGCCATCCGCTCCGACCTCGACAACGCCGAGTTCCTCTACGGCCTCTTCGCGTCCTTCGCCCTGAAGAACATGGACGTCAAGCCGATGGTCGACGAGCTGCGGGCCCGCATGGGCGACGAGCTCGACTACCGGTTGGAGGCCACCTGCCAGAAGGAGTTCGCCGACCGCTACCGCGGCCACCCCTACATCCACGTGCCCGACGTGGTCCCCGAGCGCAGCAGCCGGCGGGTGATCACCAGCGACTGGGTCGACGGGCTGAACTGGAAGGACTTCCTGTCCACGGCCACCGACGCACAGAAGCACACCGCGGCCGAGGTGCTGTTCCGCTTCGCCGAGGGGTCGATCTGGCATCACCGGGTGTTCAACGGAGACCCCCATCCCGGCAACTACCGGTTCCATCCCGAGAGCGGGAAAGTGACGTTCCTCGACTTCGGGCTGGTCAAGCGGTGGGCGCCCGGCGAGCTCGAGGGGCTGAGCCCCATCCTCGACGCCATCCTGGCCCAGGACCCCGAGGGCACCCTCAAGGCGGTGGTCCACTCCGGCTTCCTGCCCGCCGACCACAGCCTGCCGGCCGAGCGGCTGTACGAGTACTGCACCCTGCCGTACCTGCCGTTCCAGGCCGAGGAGTTCACCTACTCGAGCGAGTTCGTGGGCAAGACGCTCCAGCGCATGCTCGACCTGGCCGGCGAGTACAGCGATGTCATCCGCCAGCTCAACATGCCGCCCTCCTACGTCATCCTCGACCGGGTGGTGTGGGGGATGAGCGCCCTGTTCGGCCGGATGGGCGTGACCCACCGTTGGGGGGCGCTGCTCGACGAATACCTCCACCACGCGCCGCCGTCCACCGAGCTCGGACAGGCGGAGGTCGAATGGCGACGCCGCAGGCTCGCGGACGCGCCGCGCTAGCGGGCTACATCCGCAAGCACGCGTTCGTCCCCCGCTACGGGGACGAGCAGCGGATGGCCCTGTTCGCCGACGACGGCGTGCGCCTGGCCGCGGCCAGGCTCCAGGGGCCGCCCGACGCCGCCGGCACGGTGGTGCTGGTGCACGGGTTCTCGCAGTCCTCCCGGATGCCGCGCATCCACGCCTTCGCCCATCGGCTCACGGCCCGGATGCACGTGATCGTCCCCGACCTGCGGGGCCACGGGAACTCGGGCGGGCTCAGCAGCATGGGGCCCAAGGAGCCCCTCGACGTGAAGGCGGCGGTGGAGGCGGCCGACCCGTCGCTGCCGGTAGTCACCGTCGGGATCAGTCTGGGGGGCGCCGCGGTCCTGCTCCACGCGGGGACGTTCAGGGGCGTGGCGGGCGTGGTGGCCATCAGCGCGCCGGCGTGGTGGGGGGCGTGGGACACGCCGGCAACCAAACGCATCCAGCGCTACGCCATGACGCCCGCCGGCCGGCGGTTCTTGGCCACGTTCATGCGCACGCGCATCGCCCAGGTGTGCGAGGGGGTGCCCCACGCCGAGGCCCAGGCCGCGGCCATCACGCCGGCGTTCACCCTGGTGGTCGCCGACCCGGCCGACCACTACTTCGCCGAGGAGCATCCCCGTACCATCTACTCGTGGGCCAACGAGCCCAAGGAGCTGTGGCTGCTGCCCGGGACCGGCCACGGCACCGACCTGCTGGGGCCGGCGTTCACCGACCGCCTGCTCGCCGAACTGGACCGCCGGCTCAGATAGCGTCCCCCCAGGTGGCTCTGCCCTCGGAGAAGATCGGGACCCGCTACAACCCACGGACGGCGACAATCGACGGCACCCGCGCGCGGGCCTACGCGGCGGCCACCAACGACGCCAACCCCGCCTACCTGGCCGGGGCGATGGCGCCGCCGATCTTCGCCGTCGTGCCCACGTGGGACGCGATGATGGTGGCACTGCACGACGTGGTGCCCGCCGAGGACCAGGTCGCCATGCTGCACGGCGAGCAGGACATGCACTTCTTCCAGCCGCTGCGTCCCGGCGGCGTGCTGGTGACCACGGCCGAGGCCTACAGCCTGCGGAGCGGGCGGATGGGCACCCGGTTCACGATGCGGGTGGCCAGCGCGGACGAGGCCGGCGAGCCGGTGGTCGAGCAGTTCGCCACCATGGTGATCCGGGGGGTCGAGGCGGGCGCGGATGAGGGGCCCACGCCGCCGACGCACGCTTTCCCGCCGGAGGCCAAGGCAGCCAGGCTGGCGTCGGTGGCGAGCACGGTCGACTTCGACCAGCCCCAACGCTACGCAGAGGCGTCGGGCGACCACAATCCGATACATCTCGACGACGCCGCGGCCAAGGCCGTCGGGCTGCCGGGGGTGATCCTCCACGGCATGTGCACGATGGCGCTGTGCGCCCGGGCCGTGGTCGACGAGCTGGCCGCCGGCGACGCCTCGCGGCTGCGCCGGCTGGCCGTGCGCTTCTACCGGCCCGTGTTCCCGGGCAACGACCTGGTGACGACGTTCTACGACGCCGGCCGCGCCGGCGACCGCCAGGTGGTGGCGTTCGAGGCGTCAAGCGCGGGCAAGGTCGTCGTGCGCGACGGCCGGGCCGAGGTGTCCGACTAGTGGCGGTGCTCCGCCTGTTCGCCTCCGCCCGCGAAGCCGCGGGGGTGAGCTCGGTCGAGATCGCCGCGGCGACGGCCGGCGAGGTGCTCGACGAGGCGTGCCGGCGCTACGGCGAGCGGTTCACGGCGGTGCTGGCGTCGTCGAAGGTCTGGGTCAACGGCGAGCCGGCGTCGCCGGCTACGCCCGTGGGCGGCCCCGACGTGGTCGCCGTGCTGCCGCCGGTGTCGGGGGGCGCGCAGGTGCCGCCGCCCGCGGCACGGCCCCACGCCACGCCGGCGGTGGTAGTCCGGGGCAGCCTGGCCTTGGCCCCCGAGCCGACGTCGCCGCCGAGGGCGGAGCCCG
>JBPCLE010000185.1:0-3012 GCA_051003575.1 Acidimicrobiales bacterium
CGGCGGGGCCGGCGGGGCCGGCGGGGCCGGCCATGACGGAGTGAAGCGAGTACCCGAGGCCGAACGAGGTCTCGACGGCCAGGACCTTGTCGCGACCGGAGACCTGAGGCCGGGAGGCCTCGTCGAGGGTCGCGGCCGACAGGATCCGGTCGCACGCCAGCTCGCCGTAGAGCGCGGCCAGGGCCCGGGCCGTGCCGATCCCGTTGGCCGCCGGCCACTCGGCCTGGTGCAGCTCGGGGGCGTTGAACGACTCGACGTCGAGCTGGCCGGGCGGGTTGGCGAACGCCTTGAAGGTCAGCGAGTCGACGTCCATGATGGCGGCGACGAAGGCCAGCGCGGGGTCGTCGGGCTTCATGGCCGCGAGATCGAAGCGGCCGGCGGCCAGCCGGGCCACGCCGGCCTCCCGCGCCGGCGGCAGCCCGATCCAGAAGTCGAGGCCCAGGGGCCCGGACAGCTCCTCGGCCACCATCCGTCCCACCGTGCGGCCCGACACCCTGCGGACCAGCTCGCCCACGAGCCAGCCCCACGTCAGGGAGTGGTAGCCGTGGGCGGTGCCCGGCTCCCAGTGGGGGCGCTGGGCGGCGAGGCGGGCGGCGACCAGGTCGGGGTCGTGGCACTCGCCGAAGGTGATCGGCTCGTCGAACACGGGCACGCCGGCCTGGTGGGTGAGCAGGTGGCGGACGGTCACCCCCGCCTTGCCCGCGGCGGCGAAGTCGGGCCAGACGTCGGCCACGGGGGCGTCGAGGTCGAGCAGGCCGCATTCCCACAGCAGGAGCGCGCAGGTGGCCGTGAGGCCCTTGGTGGCCGAGTAGACCAGCACCGGGGTGTCCCGCGACCACGCCCGCCGGGTGTGGGCATCGGCCAGCCCGCCCCACAGGTCGACCACCGTCCGGCCGTCCACCGTCACGGCGACGGCGGCGCCGACCTCACCCGGATCCACGAAGTTCGCCTCGAACGCGTCCCAGACCGGCTCGAACCCGTCCGCACAGATCATGTCGGTACTGAACATGCCGCACGGTACGCCGGCGCCGCCCCCGGGTAGGGTCCCAGCGTGTCGCTCCCCACCAGCGCGACCGCCGACATCGGTGGCCGCTATCGCATCGAGGGGCCGCTCGGCCGGGGCGGGATGGCCGAGGTGCGGGCCGGTACCGACCTCCGCCTGCAGCGGCCCGTGGCGGTCAAGTTCCTCCTGCCCGAGATGGCGGCCCGGGAAGACATCCGCCTGCGGTTCGAGGCCGAGGCCCGCACTGCGGCGTCCCTGACCGACCCCCATGCCGTGGCCGTCTACGACACCGGCGAGCACGACGGGCTCCCCTACATCGTCATGGAGCGGCTACCCGGCGAGACGCTGGCCGACCGCATCGCCGGCGGGCCCCGGGACCCGGCGTGGGTCCGCCGGGTGGCGCGGGAGGTGCTCGGGGCGCTCGGCGCCGCGCATGCCGCCGGCCTCGTCCACCGCGACGTGAAGCCGGGCAACATCCTGCTTACCGCCGACGGGCACGCCAAGATCGCCGATTTCGGCATCGCCAAGAGCCTGGAGGGCTCCGAGGGGGCGCTCGACCTCACCGGTACGGGCCAGCTCCTCGGGACGCCGGCCTACCTGCCGCCCGAGCGTCTCGACGGCGGACTGGCCACCGCCCAGTCCGACCTCTACTCCCTGGGCGTGGTGCTCTACGAGGCGCTCACCGGGGAGACCCCTTTCCCCGGCCTGACGCCGGTGGCGACGGCGATGGCCATCGTGGCCGGCCACCATCGGCCTCTCGACGAGGCGCGACCGGGCCTCGAGCCCGCCCTGGTCGTCGCCGTCGACCGGGCGATGGCCACCGACCCGGAGCAGCGGTACGCCTCTGCGGTGGCCAGGGCCGCCGCGCTCGCCGAGCGCGCCCCGACCGTCGCCCTGGCCGGCGCCGACCTGCTGGTCCCCGCCGCAGCGGCAGCAGGGCCGCTGACCGCCATCGACGGGTCGATGGCAGACGGCACCGCCATCGACGGGTCGATGGCAGACGGCACCCTCGTCGACCAGGCGCAGTACGTCGACACGGCCGAGGTCGGGGTCGCCCCGCCGCCTCCGACGCCGACGCGCCGCTCCCTGGCACCTCTGGCGATCATCCTCGGGATCCTGTTCGTCGCCGTGCTGATCGCCGCACTCAACAGCGGCGGTGCCGGCGCACCCAACCAGCCGGTGCCGGCCCAGGTCGAGACCTCGACCACCGCGCCGGCCACCACCGTCGCCCCGGCCGAGCCGCCGGCCACCGTCGCCCGCCAGCCCACCGTGACCGTGCCGGCGCCGGCCGCGGGCAAAGACGACAAGCCGGCAAACGGCAAGGGGAAGGGCAAGGACGACTAGCGACTACCGCGACCAGGTCGGCCCAGTCCGGGAACCCGCGCTACTTCTCCTTGCGGACCAGCCACCGCAGGCGCTTGGCCCCTTCGAAGGCCGCCTCGCCGGCGAGCTGGCCGATCCCGGTCGACAGCGTCGGGTAGACGTGGATCAGACTGGCCACCTCGGCCAGCTTCATATCCTTGTTGATGGCCAGAGCCAGCTCGTGGATCATCTCGCCGGCCGAGGGGGCGAGGATGTGGGCCCCGACCACCTTGCCCTTGGCCGTCACGACCACGATTACCCCCTCGGGCGCACTTTCGGCCACAGCCCGGTCGGAGTGGGCCAGCTCCATGCGGTACACCTCGACGTCGTCGCCGTGCTTGGTCTCGGCCTCGGCCACCGTGAGGCCAGCGTGGGCCAGCTCGGGGTCGGTGAACGTGCACCAGGGCACGAAGTCGGTGACCGTCCCCTTGCCCGGGAAGAACATGTCGCGGATGGCCCGTACCCCCTCGTAGGCGGCGGAGTGGGTGAAGAGGAAGCGCCCGGCCACGTCACCGGCGGCATAGATCGACGACACGGTCGTGCGCATCCGCTGATCGACCACCACCCCCTTGCGCCCGATCTCGACGCCCACCTCCTCGAGGCCCAACCCGCCCGTGTTGGGTTGCCGGCCCACCGCCACCATCAGC
>JBPCLE010000186.1:0-7122 GCA_051003575.1 Acidimicrobiales bacterium
GGCAAGGATAAGGGAAGGTATCTGGTATTACGTGAGCACCGACGACTACGGCCCCAGTCGGATCGTATTCAGACAGGGGTCGTACGACCAGGACATCATGTCGCGCACGCTCGAGATCGCCGGCGGATATGTAGGCCGGACACCCCTCCTGGACGGACGCATCTTCGTTGACATCGGTGCGAATATCGGGACGTCCACTATCCCCGCCTTGAAGGTCTTCGGGGCCGCTAGAGCGGTGTCAATCGAGCCAGCCGTGGAGAACTACAAGTTATTGCGTTGCAATCTCATCGCGAACGAGATCGAGGACCGGGTGCACGCGCTGCGAGCCGCTGTTTCCGACCAGCAAGGCAGTGGCACGTTCGAATGGGCCGAGGGTGACTGGGGGGACCATCGCGTACGGGTGGGGACCGGATTGCCCGACGGCCCGTCGCACGAGTCAGATCGATCCACGGTCGCGGTCCCGCTTAAGCGCTTCGATGACCTGGTTACCGAAATCCCCATTGAGCTGCCCCGAGTCGGGATCGTGTGGATGGACGTGCAGGGCCACGAGGGGCATGTGCTCGCCGGGGCGGCGTCGTTGCGCTCCAGCGATGTGCCGGTGGCCATTGAGTACTGGCCGTACGGGCTGCGTCGTGCCGACGGACTGCACCTGCTGCACGAGCTGATCGCAGCCGACTACCGGACGGTGGTCGACGTCAGGGCGTCGATGGCCGGCGCCCCCGCAGAGCTCCCGGCCGCGGACGTCGCCTCGCTGGCCGACCGGTACGGCGAGCAGAACTACACCGACCTCCTCCTCCTGAAGTGACACCACAGGCCGTCTCTGATCGTATGGCCGCCGTTCACGGAACCGCCGGGACGGCCGAGGGGGCACATGCGCGTCGATGAGCTGAAGGACGAGGTAGGGCGTATTCGCTGGTTCCACTCCATCGACCTCGGCAACGGGATCGTGACGCCGGGTGTCGACCGGTCCTCCCGCCGGTTGAAGAGCATCCACATGCCGGAATCGCTGGCGGGCATGTCCGTCCTCGACGTCGGGACGTTCGACGGCTTCTATGCCTTCGAGGCCGAGCGACGCGGGGGCCGGGTCACCGCCACCGACACCGCCGTGTGGCGCAACCCGGATATCGGGCGCTCAGGGTTCGACCTTGCTCGGCGGGTGCTCGGCTCCAACGTACAGGACCGAGAGATCGACGTGCTCGAACTGTCCCCGGAGACGGTTGGCACCTTCGACCTCGTGCTGTTCCTGGGCGTGCTGTACCACCTGCCCGACCCGATGCGGGCACTGGAACGGATCGCCAGCGTCACCCGCCACCAACTCATCATGGAGACGCACGTCGACCTGCTGGGGAGCCGGCGGCCTGCCGCCGCCTTCTATCCCAGGGACGAGCTGCAAGGCGACGGGTCGAATTGGTGGGGCCCCAATCTGGCGGCGGGCAAGGGCATGCTCGAGGCGGTTGGCTTGGCGCGTGTCGAAGTCGTCTTCGTGTCGTCGTGGCCCTTCCGTCTGGCGCGGGCAGCCAAGCACCGGTACCACGGCAAGTCGGCGTTGAGCGCGGTGCGCCAGGGTCGTGCTGTGTTCCACGCGTTCAAGGATTAGGTCGAGACGTCGTGAGCCATCGGCGTAGCCGAGTACGTCCCGTGCCCTGATGTGCGGGATCGCCGGGAACAGCGAATCGTCCTCGCAGGAGGGCTGGACGGCATGGTCGCGGCCTGCGCCACCGGTGGAACAAGGTCCTTCGGTACCTACGCGCTCGGGCACGCACGGCTCCGATGTCGACCTGAGCCCTCTGGGCAACAGCCCCTCTCGAATGAGGGCGTCTGCCTGCCGGCATCCTCACCGCCACGGACACAGACGACGCCCGGAATCGGCCGCCCGACGGCTGGTTCGACCGATATTTGACAGCGCGTGTGACTCATCCGTTAACCGGGCGTCACGAACACCACCTCGGTTCACGCATAGTCAACTGCTTCCAGCATTCCACGTACCGCACTCATTGGTCGTCAGCCTCGCGGCCCGTCCCAGGCTGGAGCACTCCGTCGTCAGGGTCGGTGCGTCGGAGGCAGTGACGTCGGCAGCCAGGTTCGTGCAGGACATGGACCAACCGACGGTCGACGGCCTGGTCGCGGCCGTCTTGGGCCGGTCTTCACGCAGGACCCACTCCCGTACGCGTCGAACGATGGAGGCGGCCTCGACCGGCGGATGGGGGGCGGCGTACGCCGCGGTGCGAGGGCTGTTCGACGCCGCCGAGCTGAGCCGGATCGGGCCTGCCGGTGCCGGGCCGGTGACCCCATTGGTCACCGAGCCCCCCGCAGGCGATGGGCCGGCGACCGCGGTGGTCGGCGGCAGGGCGCTTGCGGTCCTCGGAATGTGGCTTGAAAGCCACGACTCCGGCGCATCCAGGGCAGAGCAGCTCGCGTGGGCTTCGTGACCGCGCCGAGGCCGCCGAGTCACGCCGAACCCCTGCTGCTGGGGAGGCACTGGTTCGAGGACGATCCGGGAGGCCTCAACCGCTACCTGGCAGACCTCTTCGGCGCCCTCCGGAGCGTCGGCCTCCACCCGACGGCCGTCGTAGCGGGTCCCGCCGCGGCAGCACCGGTCGGAGTGGTGGCCAGTGGTCACCACAGTCGGCCGTTCCCCATCCGGCTGACCAGCTACGCGCACACGGTACGGAGGACGGCGGCGGCCGGGGTCGGCGTCGTCGACGCCCACTTCGCCTTCTACGCGTTCTGGCCGGCGGTGTTCGGTGGGCTCCGTCGCGTGCCGCTCGTCGTCCATTTCCAGGGTCCGTGGGCCCAAGAGAGCCGGGCGGCCGGAGAGCCCGCCGGCTGGCGCATCGCCGCCAAGCACTCGGTGGAGGCCGCCGTCTACCGACGGGCACGGGAGGTTGTCGTCCTTTCCGATGCCTTTAAGCAGGTCATAGTCGAAGGGTACGGCGTGCCGCCCTGGCGGGTCAGCGTCGTGCCGCCGGGCGTCGACCTGCACAGGTTCACGCCGGCCGACAGAGTGGTGACCAGGTCGGAGCTCGGCCTACCTCCCGACGCTCCTGTAGCCGTGGCCGTGCGCCGGCTGGTCCCGCGCATGGGCCTCGACGTTCTCCTCGACGCCTGGGCGGCCGTCGAGCAGGCCGTGCCGGAAGCCGTGCTGCTCCTTGTCGGCGACGGTCCCGAACGGGCCTCCTTGCAGCGGCGGGCCGGCCGTTCGGCGATCACGCGATCGGTGCGGTTCCTCGGCCGGGTCCCGGATGCGACCTTGGTCAGGTGCTACCAGGCCGCCGACGTGTCGGTGGTGCCGACGCTCGCCCTCGAAGGGTTCGGGCTCGTGGTGCTCGAGTCGCTGGCGTGCGGGACGCCGGCCGTCGTCACGGACTCGACCGGCCTGCCCGACTCCGTCACGCCGCTCGACCCCTCGCTCGTGGTGCCCGCGGGGGATGCGGTTGCGCTGGCGCGGCGACTCGTGGGCGTGCTCGACGGAACGCAGCCCGCCCCCGGACGGGACCGCTGCCGAACGCATGCCGAGTCGTACTCGTGGGCGGCCGTGGCCGAACGCCATCGCGTCATCTACGAGCGGGCCGTCCACCCGCATGGCCGCCGTGTTCGCGTCGTCTTCGTCGACCATTGCGCCCGCCTGTCCGGGGGTGAGCTGGCAATGCTGCGCCTGCTTCCTGCACTCGACGTCGACGCCCACGTGATCCTCGGCGAGCAGGGTCCACTGGTCGACAAGCTGCGGGCGGCCGGTGTATCGGTGGAGGTGCTCGCCATCGCGGACACCGCCGGGTGGCTCGGCCGCGACCGGGTGCAACCGGGCCGGTTGCCCATCTCGGCCCTGACGACAACGGGCACGTACGTCGCCCGCCTGACCCGGCGGCTCCGGCAGCTCACTCCGGACCTGGTCCACACGAACTCGCTGAAGTCCGCGCTGTACGGCGGTGCGGCAGCTCGGCTGGCGTCAATCCCGGCGGTCTGGCACGTTCGCGACCGCATCACGGACGACTACATGCCGGCGAGCGCGTGTCGCATGGTCAAGGCGGCCGCCCGAATCCTGCCGACGGCTGTCATCGCCAACTCGAGGGCGACGCTGGCGACCCTCGGCCGAGCGGGGGTCGGGGGTGCGGTCATCGCGAGCCCCCTCGGCTCCTCGCCGGCCGAGTCGGCTCGGCCATCGACCGCAGGGCCGTTGCGGGTGGGCATGGTCGGGCGACTCGACCCATGGAAAGGCCAACACGTCTTCCTCGATGCCTTCGCCAAGGCCTTTCCGTCGGGTAGGGAGGAGGCCGTGATTGTGGGGGCGTCCCTGTTCGGCGACAACGGGTACGAACGCCAGCTGCAGCGGCAGGCCGCGGACCTCGGGATCGCGGGAAGGGTCGACTTCCGGGGCTTCCGCGACCGCATGGAGGACGAACTCGATCGCCTCGACGTCCTCGTCCACGCGTCGACGATCCCTGAGCCCTTCGGTCAGGTCGTCGTCGAGGGGATGGCCGTGGGCCTCGCTGTCGTCGCCGCCGACGCCGGAGGCCCCGCCGAGGTGATCGAGGACGGCGTCAATGGGATGCTGTGCCCTCCCGGAGACACCGGCGCCATGGCTGCCGCCCTCCAGCGCCTGGCGGCCGACTCGGCGCTCCGCCACGGCCTGGGAGAGGCCGCCAGAGCCCGGGCCGAGAACTTCACCCCGGCTCGGATCGCCCCCCAGGTGATGGACGTGTACGAGCGGACCCTCGCCAACAGGCGGGCGCCGGCGGGTCGAGGCCTCCGGTGAGCGACGGCCGCCGCCCCGGTCGGAGCCCGATGTGCCGGGCGGACTTCGGTGGCGGCGCGGCGGCGGCAACCGTCCACCGAGGTCGCTCGGGGTCTCTTTTTACAGCCGGAACGTACAGCTACCAGTACAGGGCCACCAGTGCGATCCGCTCCCGGGCCGGCCGGTCATAGTCCCAACGCCCTCGGGGCCGACTCGACGCCCCGGCCGATTACCAGGACACGGAGGCGGCGGCGGGCAGGTCGGGCACTCGCCGTTGGGGGATTCTGGGGGGACCGGCGGCGATGCCCTGCCGTGGGTGCAACTCGGCGTGGGCTTCATGGTCGTGGGATTCCTGCTCGCCTTGCTCGAGCGAAACCGCAGGGCCGCCCAGGCCAGAGAAGAGCGGCCTGGGTTTCATCTGATTCAGCGGCGTCTGCGCACCGACCTTGGTCGGGTCAGCTTCTCCTGGGTGCCTTGCGGCCGGGATCATACCTACCGGCTCCGCCGCTCTCGACTTTGGGCTGGCGACGGCGCCGCGGGACGTTCCGGCGCCGCTGCCCGTTGACCGCCTGCCTGCTGACTCCCGTCGCGGTCGGAGCGCCATCGCCGATGTCAAGACGGCTCAACTTTGAACTTCCGTCGTCGATGTCCAGACCGGTCTGGCCGAACCCGTAATAGCCGTAGCCGTAGCCGTAGCCGTAGAGGTCTTCGGACTCGACTCCGTTGAGCACTGAGCCGATCAGGGGTGCCTCGACCTGCTGCAGGAGCTCGACGGCTCGGTGGTACTCTTTCTTGGTCGTCCGGGCGGCGGTGCCCACCAGGATGGTGGCGTCGACCGTCCTGGACAAGACGATGGCGTCGGTGACGGGAAGGACCGGCGGGCTGTCGACCAGGACCACGTCGCACTCCGACTTCAGGGCCAGGAGGACCTCGCCGGTGCGACGGGAGGCCAGGAGCTCGGAGGGGTTCGGGGGCGGAGGACCCGACGCCAGCAGCGCTAGGCGAGGCTGGTCGGGGACTGGCTGAATGGCGGCCGACAGAGGCAACTCGCCCAACAGCACCGACGTGAACCCGATGGTGTTGGTCAGACCGAAGAACTCATGGATGCGAGGCCGCCGGAGGTCGCAACACACGATGATCACCCGCTGACCCGAGTTGGCCAGGGCGACACCGAGGTTGGCCAGGGTCGTCGTCTTGCCCTCGGAGGCATTGGGGCTGGTGAGCTGGATGACTTGCACGGGATGGTCGAGCCCGATGAACTGCACCGAGGTGCGCAGCGAGCGGTAGGCCTCCGCCGCATGAGAGTTGGGTTGGGTCAGTGAGACGACCCGGGGCGCCGCCCGGTCCTTCCAGGCGCCTACCAAGGGTACGATGGCCAGGACGCTCAAGCCACCGGTCGCCCGGTCGAGGTCGTTCTTGTTCTTGACCGTGTCGTCCAGGTGCTCTCGCAGGAACGCCACACCCACCCCGAACATGAGACCGACCACCAGGGCCAGCACACCGTTGCGGACCGGTGTGGGCCGGACCGGCAAGGCCGGCTCCACCGCCCGGTTGACCACCTCGGCCCCGCCCTGCTGCGAGAGGTTGCGCGCCAGCTGGAGGTCGTCGAGTTGCTCGGTGTAGCCCAAGCGCTGCGTCTGCAGGGCCAGGCGCCGGCCGGCGACCTCCTGGTTGACGCTCGCCCGCTCGGCCTGGAGCTCCTGGCGGTCGGCCGGGCTCGAGGCCGCCGCGATCTCCCCGTCGAGGTCGGCCAAGGGCTGCTCCAGGGCGATGATCTGCTGGTCAACCTCGTCGACTTTCATCTGCACCTGTTCGGCCGCCTCCAGCAGGTCGGCCACCCGCTGCTCCTGGCGGGACGACACGTAGATGTCGGCGTAGGTGTTGGCGATGCGAGCCGCCTCGGCGGGCACGGTGCTCTCGGCGCTGATGGCCACCACCGAGGTGTCGGCCACGGCGGCAAGGACCACCTGCGGCTCGGCGCCCAACTCCTCGGCCACGGCCTCGCGCACCGTGTTGGATTGCATGACCTCGATCTCGGTGCTCACGTCGACCACCGGCTGGGGCGTGAAGATCTCTCCGGAGCTGGGGCGCTGGAGCAAGACCTTGGCGCTGGCCTGGTAGACGGGCGTCTGCAGGAGGGAGAAGGTGATCGAGGAGGCCACCACCACCACCACGGCCAGAAGGATCGTCAGCTTGCGTCGCTGGACGACGGCCACGTAGCCGCGGCGGTCCAGCTCGGTCGAGTCCGACTGAGGAATCACCCGGCCGAGCGTACTGGGGCGGTATCGTCCGGGCGGACCATGATGGTGGTACGAGTGGTCGGGACACCCCTACCATGGAGCGATGGGATGGGGTCACGAGTTCGGGGTGGAGATCGATGAACGGTGTAG
>JBPCLE010000187.1:0-20118 GCA_051003575.1 Acidimicrobiales bacterium
GGCGCCCAGGTTGACCAGGCGGCCCTCGGCGATCACCAGGATGCGGCGGTCGTCGATCAGGAACTCCTCGGCCATGGCCCGGGCCATCCGCCGGCTGCCCCGCTCGGCGGCCATGGCGGCCAGCGCCGCAGGGTCGATCTCGATGTCGAAGTGGCCGGAGTTGGCCAGGATGGCGCCGTCCTTCATGACCTGGAAGTGCTCGGCCCGCAGGACATCACGGTCGCCGGTGACGGTGACGAAGATGTCGCCCTCACGGGCGGCGTCGGACATGGGCTCGACCCGGAACCCGTCCATGACCGCCTCGAGGGCCCGCAGGGGATCGACCTCGCACACACCGACCTGGGCACCCATGCCCCGAGCCAGGCTGGCAACGCCCTTGCCGCATTACCCATAGCCGGCCACGACCACGACCCGGCCGGCCAGCAGCACGTTGGTGGCTCGGATGATGCCGTCGAGGGTGGACTGGCCGGTGCCGTAGCGATTGTCGAACATGTGCTTGGTGTCGGCGTCGTTGACGGCCACGATCGGGAAGCGCAGAGCGCCGTCGGCCTCCATGGCCCGAAGGCGGATGACGCCCGTGGTGGTCTCCTCGGTGCCGGCCAGCACCTCGCTCACCTGGTCGCCACGCTGGGTGTGCAGACGCGAGACGAGGTCACAACCGTCGTCCATGGTGACCTGGGGGTGCTCGTCGAGCACCGAGTCCATGTGGCGGAAGTAGGTCTCGGTGTCCTCGCCCTTGATCGAGTAGGTGGCGATCCCCTTGTCGGGGGCCAGCGACGCGGCCACGTCGTCCTGGGTGGAGAGCGGGTTCGACGCGCAGGCCACGACCGTGGCCCCGCCGGCCTTCAGCGTGCGGAGCAGGTTGGCGGTCTCGGTGGTGATGTGCAGGCAGGCGCCGATGGTGATGCCCTCGAGTGGGCGCTCCTTGGCGAAGCGCTCCCTGATGCTGGTCAGCACCGGCATGTGGCTGTCGGCCCAGGCGATGCGCTGGCGGCCGAGTTCGGCCAGCCCCGCGTCCGCGATGTCGTACTGCACGCCGTCTGTCATTCGGAAGCTCCTTCGTCTCCGCCCGCCAGGGCCTCCCGGATGGAGGTGGCGAGTGCGTCCTTGATCTGTTCCTGCGCCGGGATGGGCCCGGGGTCGATGCCCTCCTGAAATGCCATGTGCAACGAGGTGAGGGTGCCCACCAGGACGAGGTCGAGGAGCTGGGCCAGCTCGCCCTCACCTGCAGCCTCGACCGTCTGGACCGAGGCCACGACCTCGTCCAGCAGGTCGGCGGTGATCTTGAAGCGGTGCATCACCTGCGGGTGCTCGAAATCGTGACGCAGGTTCACGAGCGTGAACATCTGGCGGGTGACGTCGCCGTGCTGGCCCCAGCCCGAGACCTCGTTGTGGCACAGCTCGGACTGCGCGTTCCAGAAGGCCGGGCACTTGGCGTTCTCGTTGACGTCGGCCTTCCACCGTTGGGCGGCCACCGCTCCCAGCCCGCCGCCGCCGTGCACCAGGGGCATCGTCCGCCCGATGCGCCGGGCCAGCTCCTGGGCGAGGTTGCCAGGCCGGGCCAGCTCGTCGCGACGAACCTTGAGCTGCTCGATGGCGGCGTCGATCCAGTAGGTCGCGCCGGGGAACAACCCGATGTCCTCCAGCACGACGAGCGGCGGGATGGAAAGGGCGCCGATGCCCGTCCGGGGCTGTGGGATGCCGTCGGGGATGCCGACGACCGGCACGCCCCAGGAGTCGGCAAGGTGGCCGAGCTCACCACCACGGGTCACGGCCACGACGCGGCCACCCTGGAGGGCGGCGGCGGTGACGGCCTCGACGGTCTCCTCGGTGTCGCCGGAGAATGATATGGCGAAGACGAGGGTGGACTCGTCGACGAACGCCGGCACGTGGTAGCTGCGGAAGACCAGCACCGGTACGGGCATGTACGGGCCGGCGGCGGCCATGAGCACGTCGCCGGCGATCCCGCTGCCACCCATGCCCAGGACCACGACCTGGGCGATGTCCTCCCGGTCGGGAAGGCCGTCGAGACCGCGGGCCTCGTCGCGGGCCACCGCCATCTGCTCCGGAAGGCTCAGGGCGGCGTCGAGCATTCCCTGGCTGTCGACCACCGCGGCGTCCACGGTCGTCATCCGGCCTCGAACGTCGGGCGGATACCCTCGGCCTCGGCCTTGGCCGTCAGGCGGTCGTGCTCGGCGTCGGAGACCGTCGCCGCCTCGTCTATCAGCATCACCGGGATGCCGTCACGGATCGCGTAGCGCCGGCGGAGCCGAGTGTTGTACAGCGAGTCCTCGTCGGCGAAGTACAGCAGCGGCCCCTTGTCCTCGGGGCAGGCGAGTATCTCCAAGAGCATGGGGTCGAGCGCCATCAGGTGTCCTCTTTCATCAGTGCCAGCACCTCGTCGAGGTGCTCCTTGCACGAAGCTTGATCGGGCGCCTCGAGATTGAGCCGCAACAGCGGCTCAGTATTCGAAAGCCGGAGGTTGAACCACCACTCCCCAAGATCCACGGTCAGGCCATCGACCCGCTCCTGGTCGGCGCCCGCATACGCCGCCGAGATACGTTCTACCGTTTTGGAAGGATTGTCAACTTCGACGTTCACTTCGCCAGAGGCGGCGTAGCGCTCCAAAGGCTTGCGCAGCTCCGACAGGGGCTCGGCGACGCGGGACAGCTCCTCCAGGACCAGCATGGCTGCGATCAGCCCAGAGTCGGCCCGGTAGTTGTCCCGGAAGTAGTAGTGGCCCGAGTGCTCGCCGCCGAAGATGGCGCCGGTCTCGGCCATCACCGACTTGATGAACGAGTGGCCCACGCGAGTCCGGACGGGCCGCCCACCGTTCTCGGAGATGATCTCGGGCACGGACTTCGAGCAGATGAGGTTGTAGATCACCGCCTCACCGGGGTTCTTGGCCAGGATCGACTTGGCCACGAACGCCGTGGTGGTGGACCCCGAGATGGCCTGGGCCTTCTCGTCGATGAGGAACACCCGGTCGGCGTCGCCGTCGAAGGCCAGGCCGACATCGGCGCCCACCTCGAGCACCTTGGCCTGGAGGGCCTTCAGGTTGTCCGGGTTGATGGGATCCGGCGGGTGGTTCGGGAACGTCCCGTCGAGCTCCCCGAACATCATCTCCAGGTCGTAGGGAAGCCCTTCGAACACCGCCGGGGCGACGAGGCCGCCCATGCCGTTGGCGGCGTCGGCCACGACCTTGAGCGGGCGCAGCGCGCCCGTGTCG
Organism: Acidimicrobiales bacterium; assembly: GCA_051003575.1. Taxonomy (GTDB): domain Bacteria; phylum Actinomycetota; class Acidimicrobiia; order Acidimicrobiales; family AC-14; genus CADCTB01. The sequence goes on from JBPCLE010000187.1 coordinate 3,230, forward strand.
ACGAAGGAACGCACGTGGTCGGCGTACCGGTCGAGCAGATCCAGCTCCGACACGGTGCCCTCGGTGCCCGAACCCGGAAGAGGCCCGCCCTCCACCATGGCCTTGATGTCGGCCAGCCCGGTGTCCTGGCCGACGGGCCTGGCGCCGGCGAGGCACAGCTTGATCCCGTTGTACCTGGCCGGGTTGTGGGAGGCGGTGAACATCGCCGCCGGTGCGTCGAGCGAGCCCGCGGCGTAATAGGCGAGGTCGGTGGAGATGAGGCCCAGGTCGACGACGTCGACCCCCTGCGAGGTGACGCCCTCGGCGAAGGCGGCGGTGAGCTCCACGCCCGACGGCCGCATGTCGCGCCCGACGAGGATCCGCGGCGCAGCCGTGAACCGGGCGAACGCCGCCCCCACCGCCCGGGCCACGCCGGCGTCGAGCTGGTCGGGTACGAGTCCCCGGATGTCGTAGGCCTTGAAGATGAAATCGAGCGTGGGCACCCCGGTGACCATAGTTGGGCCAGGATGAGGGGCGTGAGCCCGGGCCGCCGAACGTGATCTCGATCGTCATGCCCGCCCACGACGAGGCGGACTTCATCTCCTCGGCCGTGCGCGAGGTCGCCCAGGGCATGCGTTCGCGCGGTCCCTTCGAGGTGCTGGTGGTGGAGAACGGCTCCACCGACGCCACCGCCGCGGTGGCTGAGGCGTTGGTCGAGGAGATCCCCGAGCTCCGGGTGCTGTCACTCGGCGTCGCCGACTACGGCAGGGCGCTGCGCATGGGGTTCCTGGCCGCCGAGGGCGAGATCGCCGCCTTCTTCGACGTCGACTACTACGACCTGGGCTTTCTCGATCGGGCCGTCGTCCTCATGGAGGGCGCCGGCGGCCCCTCCGTCGTGGTGGGGTCCAAGCGGGGCGAGGGAGCGCTCGACACCCGCGGCTGGCCCCGGCGAATGGTCACCCTGGTGTTCTCCACCATCCTCAAGGTGGGGTTCGGGCTGAGCGTATCGGACACCCATGGGATGAAGGTGCTCCGGCGTGCGCCGCTGGTACCGCTGGCCGAGCGGTGCCGCTTCGGCACCGACCTGTTCGACACCGAGCTCATCCTCCGAGCCGAGCGGGCCGGCCTGCGCTCGGGCGAGGTGCCCGTCGTCGTCCAAGAGCTGCGGCCGTCGCGGAGCTCGATCGCGAGGCGGATCCCCCGGACCATGGCCAACCTCGTCCGCCTCCGCTTCTACCTCTGGAGGGACAGGTAGAGCCGGGCGCTCGTGCGACGCCGGCTACTGGGGCGGGAAGCGGATCAGCCCGGGCTTCTCGAAGTTCCTTGGGAGTTTGACCGGCCGGGTGTTCTGCCGACGGGCCAGGTCCAGGTTGGCCAGGAGGCCCAGGCACTTGTCCTCGAACGGCCGGTAGGCCGGGGCCCAGACGACCCAGACGGTGTGGGCCGGGCCCGCCCGGTCGAGGAGCATCTGGGCGAACACCTCGGGATCCGCCGCCTCGACAGCGTCGGCGTAATCGACCCAGTCGACCAGCTGGGGTGGCGTCGCGCGCGGGAACGTGATGTGCGCCGCGCCGAGGTCGTCGGGAAGGAGCCGGCTGACCGACGGGCCGAGCTGGTCGGGGCAGTAAGCGACGACGTCGCCCTCCTCCACGCCGGCCCGCAGTGCCGTCGCCACCCGGTCGGCCGACGTTCGGTCGCCGAAGACGTTGGGGGCGATGCCCCAGAACCCCGTGACCACGACGGCAACCAGCAGGCCGTGCCGGAACCGGGGATCGAGCAACACGCGGAAACCGAGGGCGGCGAGGAGGATGACCATCGGGAACATGACCGACGCGTACCGGGGCGCGAATGCCGACCCCCCCACGACCGTGGCGACGATGGCGACGGCCAGCGTGCCGAAGCCGACGATGGCCAGGTGCCGGCCCCCGGGGCGGGTGTGGAGGTCGAACTCCAGATGGCGGCCGTCGATGGGGCGGGCGAACAGCGCCAGCCCCATCAGGCCGTACGTCGCGAGGCCTACCACCAGACCCGGATCCCAGTAGCCGCCGGAGAAGTGGAAGACGGTGTCGACCAACGAGCGCAGCCGCCCCGCCGCACCCCAGGGCGTACCTGTGTGGCGGACCTGGTAGAGGAACGACGGCAGCCACGGCACGAACGCCAGCGAGCCGACCACCATCGCGGCCAACCCCCGGCGGGCTCCGTCGCGGGCCGGTTGCGCCCCCCGCCTGGCCACCACCACGAGGGTCACGCCCGCCACGAACAGGAGGTACATCGCCCAGTAGTGGGTGAGCAGCAGGGCGCCGGTGACCACTCCGGTGGCCACCAGCGCCCTCCGGGAGCGCGGGCGCCGGAGCAGCTCGGTCACGGCCAGGTAGCCCACGAGCACCAGCAGGACCACGAGGGAGTACATCCGGACCTCGGTGGCGTAGCGGACCGCGAACGGCGAGGCGGCCAGGAGGATCACCGCCGGCCAGGCCGCGGTGGGCCCGCCGAGCCGGCGCCCGGCCACCCACGCCAGCGGGAGGGCCAGGACGCCGAACACGCCCGGAAGGAACCGGACGGCGAGGTCGCTCTCGCCGAAGATGCCCATCCAGAGGTGGAGGATGACGTAGAAGAGCGGTGGCGCACCGTCGTGGCGGAGGCCCTCGGCCAGGTCGGCGAGGGGCAGGCGGGCGATGGCCACGGTCTGGGCCTCGTCGAGCCAGAGGGGCGAGACGGTGGCGAAGCGCACCACCACGGCGAGGAACAGCACGACGCCCGTGGCAACCTTCGGCCACGGCACGCCGGCCTCCGTTGCGGTGGCCTCGGGCGCGTCGCAGCGTCGGGGGGCCGGGGGTGAGGTGGGAACCTCGGTCAGATCCACAGAGAACGAGCGGCGCCGGCTCAGCTACCCCGGTCCGGCACGGAAACCGGGGCCCGGGGCGGTAGCGACGGGGGTGGCGACCCACCGAGCTCACCGACCGACACGACCGGCTCGGTGCCGTCGCGGGGGTCGTCGAAACGCACGGGGCCCCGCCGGAAGAAGAACACGGCCAGGGCCACGCCCCCGAGGGTCAGCACGTAGCCGAGGCCCTCGGCCGGCGTGAACCCGTAGTGGAGCTCGACGTGGTTCGAGGTCGGGATGACCACCATCAGGTTGGGGGTGACCCGGTAGGGGCCCTGGGCCCCCTTGACCCGCCAGTTCGGGAAGTACGACGCCTTCACGAGCACCGGCGAGCCCACCTGGTCCACGTCGAAGGCGATGTCGTTGTCGTCGGAGGTGATGTTGGACACCTGCGCCGGCGCCACGGGCCGACGCGCCGGCGGGTCGACGGTGGTGCCGGATCCAACCGTGGCTACGCCGGAGCTGACGGTGCGGGCCTCGACCCGCTGCCACTCCTTCGGGCCGGAGGCGGCGAGGAACACGTCGTGCTGGGCAAAGTCGTTGTACCAGTTGACGCTCATGTTGAGCCACGGCACCTCGCCCTTGACCGGGCCGGTCACCACCGCCGGCTCGAAACCCAACGGCGACACCAGCTCGGAGCCGGCTACCTCATAGACGGTCCACTGCCCCGTAGTGGCCACGGCCCGGAGATCGGGGTTGGCGTTGGCCTGGGCCAGGGCGTCGGGCGAGAACGCCATGTAGTAGCGCGCACCGAGCATCTGGAGATGGCGCACGCCGTCGGCCACGTCCATCGTGGGGTAGGGGAGGTCGCGCATCGGGTTCGACGGCGCCTTCGACAGCTCGGCCGCCGAGAGGAAGTGGTACGCCACCGTGGCTGAGGACTCGAAGTAGAGACCCTCCATGGACCCGATGCAGCCGTCGGTCCAGTACGGGAGGAGCATGAGGGCCATTGGGGTGCCGAAGCGGTCGAGGCCCGACTCGTACTCCCAGTGCGCCCGCCCGCACCCGTTCGTGCGCCCGACGTCGGCCATGGTGTCGATGATCGCCTTGTACTCGGGGTACGCGGCCTTGCGCTCGTAGCCCGAGTAGTTCCACTTGGCCCACGACGGGATGAAGCTGGTGTCGGTGGTCTCCGGCTTGGGCAGCCAACCGGGCAGCACCCCAAGGGGCAGGCCGATGATCATCCAGGCGCCCAGCGCGGCGCCGATCGGCGTCAGCAGCCGGCCCAGGGGCGAGGGGCGCTCAGGGTCGGTGGCCAGCCACCGGCCGATGGCCGGCCCGAGCTCGGTGATGGCCACGCCCATCAGCAGGTACAGGCACAGGTACCAGAAGGGCAGGATGCGTGCGTTCCAGAGCCGGCCCTGGGGGGCCATCACGAACAACCCCCCGGCCAGGGCGGCCATGCCGATCAGGAACAGGCCGGTGCGCCGGCGGTTGATCACGCTGATCACCGCACCGCCGAGAGCGAAGGCCACCACCCAGCGGATGTTCTGGGGGAACAGGTTCTTGCTGTACTCGGTGAGCTTCTCCCAGCCCATGTTGTTGGCGTACGGGAGCCTGAACGCGAAGGGCACCGACCAGAAGGCGGCGAGCAGCGCCCCCACGCCGAAGACGGCACCGACGAAGCCGAGCCGGCGCCGGCCCGGTCGCAGCAGGTAGAGGACGCACGCGCCAACCACCGCGAAGACGGTGGGCAGGAGGTGGGCGAGGCCGGTCAGGGCCAGGAGGACGCCGGCGAGGGCGCGGTGGCGGCCCGTGTCGAGGCCGCGGGCCACCACGCCGAGGAAGACCATGGCCAGGGACAGGCTGATCGAGAAGGAGAACTCGCCGGCCAGTGTGGAGGCGATGTTGCCGCCGTAGATGGTGAAGCCCCGGTCGAACAGGAACGGCACGGTGGCCACTGCCAGCACCGCGGGGCCGGGGAACCGCATGCCCGACAGGCGCCCGAAGGCCCACGCGGCGACGGGCAGGGTCAGCAGGCCCACCACGGTGATGATCTTGAACGCGATCTCGTAGGGGATGAGGAAGCTGATGAGGGCGATGGCCAGCGCCGGTAGCGGGAAGTAGAACTGGTAGGCGGGGAACCCGGAGTACCAGTCGGGAGCCCACCCGGTGATCCGGCCCTTGGGCAGCAGGTGGTTCTTGAGGTAGTCGGGACCCCACACATGGGAGCCGGTGTCGCCGCCGGCGGGCGTGGTGTGGGCGAAGATGAGCCCGGGCTGGAGCTGGGTGAAGGTGAAGACGACGGCGGCGACAACCACCCCGAAGGTGATCATCGACTCTATCGACGGTTTGGTCGTCAGCCGGATCCTCGCCGAATCCACGACTCGCTGTCGTACGGCATCGACCGTCGACCGGGGACCTGGCATGGCCCCCATCTTGTCATCCCCGCCCACCCGCAGGGATCGCGGCACTCCCTACCTGGCTACTTGGCGGCGACGAGCTCCAGGACCGACGGGAGGCTGACCCGCTCCCCGCCCCGGTCCCACCAGCGGCTCTCACAGGTCGAGCAGGAGTGCATCGTGACCAGTTGGTCGGCGACGTTGAGGCCGATCTCCACCAGGGTGGTCGAACGGCAGGTCGGACAGGTCACGGCGAACCCCCTCGTTTGAAAAGTGCCTCCCAAGGCAGGGTAGGTATCGGCGCGCCGGGCCCCGGACTTGAGGAAGATTGCCCGACGGTGGAAAAAGTGTGGAACGATATCCGCCCTTGAGGAGTCAAAGGCGGTTATGAGTATCGAAACGCGGCCCAGAGGTCTGGTCAGAGCAGGAGTCGCCCTGGCGATGACCCTGGTCGCGTGCTCGTCGGCCGACGCCGGCGGCGGGTCGGCCAGGTCCCAGGCCGCGCCGGCGGCGACGGCCACGACCCAGGCCATCGTCGCCCCCGTCACGACCACCAGCACCACCGCGGCCCCGGCGACCACCACCACCACGACGGAGGCCCCGCAGGCATCGACCAACGCGCCCGTACCCTCCGTGCTGGCGCTCCAGGAACGACTGGCGGAGCTGGGCTACGACGTGGGCACCCCCGACGGGAAGTGGGGTGCGCGCACCAGCTACTCGCTCATGGCGTTCCAGAAGGTGGAGGGCCTGGTCCGCGACGGACAGAACGGCCCCCAGACCCAGGCCGCGCTGGCCACGGCCACCCCGCCTGGGCCCATGGTGCCCGGCGGCGCCGCCAACCGGATCGAGATCGACGTGGCCCGCCAGGTGCTCTTCCACTGGGTCGGTGGCACCCTGGCCCGCATCCTGCCGGTCTCCTCCGGCAACGACGAGTACTACTGCGTCGACGGCGAGTGCAGCGTGGCCGTGACGCCGGGGGGTTCGTTCCGCATCGGCCGCAAGGCCGTTGGCCTCGAGGTCGCCCCCCTCGGGGAGCTGTGGTGGCCGATGTACTTCAACGGTGGTATTGCCATCCACGGCTCGCCCTCGGTGCCGGCGTGGCCCGCCTCCCACGGCTGCATCCGCATCCCCATGTACGCCGCCCCCACGTTCTACGACCAGGTGCCCGCCGGCACCCGGGTCCATGTGTTGAACAGCCCCGAGGCCGAGGCGCCGCCCGACGAGGGCCGCGCCGTCCCCAATGCCGAGCCGCCCGCCGACACGACCACCACCACGACCGCTCCGGCGCCCACCACCACCACCACCAGCACCACCGTCGTCGGGGACGACACCACCACCACCACCACCACCTCCAGGAGGGCAGTGGCGACGATCCCGACCTGAGGCGGCCTAGCTGTAGGTCAGGTAGAGCAGGGTGAACAGGTTGAACGCGGCGTGGGTCACGATGCTGGGGCCGAGGCGGCCGGTCCGGATGGCCAGCACGGCGAGGATCGCGCCGAAGATGGTGAGGCTGACCATCACGAGGATCACCGCGTCCGCCGGCAGGGCGCTGCCATGCGCGATCCCGAAGGCCACGGCCGACCCGGTAACTGCCGCCCAGTCGGGCACCCGCCGCTGGAGCGACCGCAGGAGCAGCCCGCGGAAGAACAGCTCCTCGACGATCGGGGCCCCGACCGCCACCGACAGGACGAGGCCCAGGAACGCCGGCCCCTGCGCCTTGTCGAGCAGGTCCTGCGCCGGCCCCGACACCTCGGGCTGGCCCAGGAGGGGGCGGAGCAGGAACCCGATGCCGGGGAGGACCAGGATCTGCACGGCGAGGCCCAGGCCCACGCCGAGGCCGATGTCGGGCCACCGGCCCCGCAGGCCGAAGTCCTCGGCCAGGGTGCCGGCGCCCTTGCGCCGGCTGGCCACGAGGGTGGTACCGACCATCCCCGTCCACAGGCCGAGTTGGCTGAAGGCCTGGCCGGCGAGGTTGAGCTCGCTGTCGCCGGTGACGGCGTACCAGAGCGCGGCGAAGAGGCTGGCCAGGGCATACCCGCCAAAGACGCCGACCAGGAAGTCGCCCAACCCCCACCGCACCGGGCGCGCCGCGGGTGCCGGCGCCGGCGGTATGACGGGGGGTTGGGGATCCACGGGTCCCAGCGTACGGCCAGCGGCCGGGCGGCTCCCGGCATGCCGACGCCGCCCCCGGCACGCCTCGGGGGGAGGCCGGGAGGGGGCCTGCCCCCTCCCGTTAACTAGGCGGCGACCGAGGTGGAGATGCCGGCCCGGCGGTCGTGCGCCGTCCACCCCAGCGGCGGGGATGTGCGGTCGGCGTGGGGCCCGCACAGGTCGATGGCCGACGGGTCGGTATCGCCCTGGTCGAGGACCCATACCGTCCGGCTGGCGTACTGGAAGGTAAGGGCCGCGGTGGCGGGCACACCGCAGCCCGGGCGGGCGCAGAGGCGCGGGCGGAACATCTGAGGCAAGCTACCCGCCGGCCGCACCCGCCACGCGGATGCCATCGTCGAGGCGGGCGGTGCCGCCGCGGGCCCGGTACCCGGACGGGGACGCCTACCATGTGTGGCGATGACTCCCCCGCCTCCCGACCCTCGCGGCGCGCGCAAGGGACCGCCGGGCTCCTCGAACATACCCGGCACCGGCACGAGCTGGCCGCGCCCCGTGGTCTGGGTGCTGATCGGCGTCGCCCTCCTCGCGCTGTTGGCCGCGCCGGCGATGACCCGCTCCGACAGCGAGAAGATCTCCTACAGCGCGTTCCTGGAGAAGGTCCGGGCCGGCGAGGTGGCCGCGATCGACGTCGACAACGACACCTCGCGCATCCGGGGCGAGTTCAACAGCGACGGTGGCGACTTCTCGACCACCGCCCCGGCCCGCATCCCCGACCAGGACTACACCCTGTTCCGGGAGAAGGGCATCACCGAGGACTACCACCCGCCCAGCTCGAACCTGCTGGCCTCGGTCCTGGTGTGGGTCCTGCCCATCGGCCTGCTCATCCTGTTCTGGTGGTGGATGGGCCGCAGGGCCCAGGGCCAGATGGCGGGGATCATGTCGATCGGCCGGTCGAAGGCCAAGGTGTACACCACCGAGAAGCCCAAGACGACCTTCGCCGACGTCGCCGGCTACGAGGGCGTGAAGCAGGAGATCCGCGAGGTCGTCGACTTCCTGAAGACCCCCGGCAAGTTCCGCGACATCGGCGCCCGCATCCCCAAGGGAGTCCTGCTGGTCGGCCCTCCGGGCACCGGCAAGACCCTCATCGCCCGGGCCGTCGCCGGCGAGGCCGGCGTGCCGTTCATGTCGATCACCGGCTCCGACTTCATGGAGATGTTCGTCGGTGTCGGCGCGGCACGCGTCCGTGACCTGTTCCAGACGGCGCGCAAGCAGGCCCCCTGCATCATCTTCGTCGACGAGGTGGACTCCATCGGCCGCAAGCGGGGCGCCGGCCTCGGCGGCGGCCACGACGAGCGCGAGCAGACGCTCAACCAGATGCTCTCGGAGATGGACGGCTTCGAGTCCACCGAAGGTGTCGTCATGATGGCCGCCACCAACCGGCCCGACATCCTCGACCCCGCCCTCCTGCGCCCCGGCCGCTTCGACCGCCAGGTGGTCGTGCCCCTCCCCGACCTCCAGGAGCGCCAGCCGATCCTGGCCGTGCACACCAAGGACAAGCGCATGGCGGCCGACGTCGACCTCTCGGTGATCGCCCGTGGCACGCCGGGCATGAGCGGCGCCGACCTCGCCAACCTGGTCAACGAGGCCGCCCTCCACGCCGTGCGCCGGGGGGCCAAAGACGTGCACATGGAGGACTTCGAGGCCGCCCGCGACCGCATCCTCATGGGCCAGCGCCGTGAGTCCATGGCCCTGTCGAACCAGGAGAAGGAGGTCATCGCCTACCACGAGGGCGGCCACGCCGTGCTGGCCTACGCGCTCGAGCACGCCGACCCCGTCCACAAGGTGACGATCCTGCCGTCGGGGATGGCCCTCGGCGTCACCCACCAGCTCCCCGTCGAGGAGCGCCATATCTACACCCAGCCCTACATCGAGGACTCCCTCGTCGTGCGCCTCGGCGGGCGCATCGCCGAGGAGCTGGTGTTCGGCAACCGCTCCACCGGCGCCAACAACGACCTGGTCGGTTGCACCGAGCTGGCCCGCAAGATGGTGCGGGAGTGGGGCATGAGCGACCGCGTCGGCCCCATGGCCTGGGGCAGCCAGGGCATGGTGTTCCTCGGCGAGGACCTCATGCACAGCCGCGACTACAGCGACGAGACGGCGCGCGTGGTCGACGAGGAGGTCGGGCAGATCCTGCGCCAGCAGGAGGACCGGGCCCGCGAGGTCCTCGGGCAGCTTCGCGGCGGCCTCGACCTGGTGGCTCGCGCCCTGCTGGAGAAGGAGACGATCGACGGCCTCGAGGTCGGGCGCCTGGTCGACCAGGCCGCCGGCCACAACGTGCGCCCCGAGCCCCGGGCGCCCGAGTCAGCCGAGGCGCTCACCAACCGCAAGGGCTGACCTTTCCGTCTCCTAGACTCGGGGTCCGCCCCCGCGAGAAGGATCCCTCCTGAAGACGTTCAGCCCCGATGCCGCCGCCATCCTGGGCGGGCCCGAGTGGTTGCGGGCCCGGCGGCTGGCCGCGGCCGAACGCGTCGCCGCCGGCGCCCTGCCCGACGCCTCCGAGGAGATCTGGCGCTACAGCCGCATCGGAGAGCTCGACCTCGACGCCTACCGGCCCGCGCTCGGTGCGCCCGGTGGCGCCGGCGAGGTCGGCGCCGTGCCCGAGGGCACCGGGGCGCGAGCCGCCCTCGTCGTCGTGCACAACGGCCGCCCGGTCCACATCGAGGTCGACCCCGCGCTGGCGGCCAAGGGCCTGGTGGTGGCCGACGCCGCCGGCCTCGACGACGGCGACGACCTGCTCGGCCGCACCGCGGTGATCGACGCGTTCACCGACCTCAACACCGCCTTCCTCCCAGGCGCCACCGTGGTGCGCATCCCCCGCGGCCTGGTCGTGGAACTGCCGATCGTGATCGTCCACCACCTCGACGGCGACGGCATCGCCTCCTTCTCCCGCACCGTCGTCCAGGCCGGCGAGAGCAGCGACGCCACGATCATCGAACACCAGTCCTCCTCCGACGTGGCCGCGTTCTCCGATCCGATCGTCGACCTCGACGTGGCCGACGCCGCCCGCCTGCGCTACCTCAACGTCCAGGACCTCGGCCCCCGTGTCTTCCAGGTCGGCTACCAGACCAGCCGCGTCGGGCGCGACGCCACGCTCCAGTCGTCGGTGGTGGCCCTCGGGGGCGACTACGCCCGGGGCCGCACCGACTCCCGCATCGACGGCAAGGGGGGGACGAGCTACCTCACCGCCGTCTATTTCGCCGACGGCGCCCGCATGCACGACTTCCGCACCGTCCAGGACCACATCGCCCCCAAGACCACGAGCGACCTGCTGTTCAAGGGGGCGGTGTCCGACACCGCCCGCTCGGTCTACTCCGGCCGCATCCGGGTCGGGAAGGAGGCGCGGGGCACCAACGCCTACCAGACCAACCGAAACCTGGTGCTCTCCGAGGGCGCCGGCGCAGAGTCGGTGCCCAACCTGGAGATCGAGACCAACGACGTGGTGTGCAGCCACGCGTCGGCGGTCGGGCCGATCGACGACGAGCAGCGCTACTACCTGGAGAGCCGGGGCATCCCGCCCGAGGTGGCCGAGCGCCTGATCGTGCTGGGCTTCTTCGGCGAGGTGCTCGACCGGCTGCCGGCGTCGGAGGCCGTCGCCGGCCTGCGGGCCACGCTCGTGCGCCGCCTGGCAGAAAGGGCAGGTGGCTGATGCCCGTCACGACCCAACACCTCTGCAAGGTCGACGACCTTGCCCCCGGCGCCTCCCGCCGCTTCGACCTCGATACGGCCCGCATCTGCCTCGTGCGTATCGGCGACGACTTCTATGCCATCGGCGACCGGTGCAGCCACGCCGACTTCTCCCTCGCCGAGGGCGAGATCTGGCCCGACGAGAAGGAGGTCGAGTGCTGGAAGCACGGCAGCACGTTCTCCCTGGTCACCGGCGAACCGCAGTCGCTTCCCGCCACCGCACCGGTGCCGGTCTACGACGTGCGGGTGGAGGGTGACGACGTGATCGTCGAGGTGCGCGAATCATGAGCATCCTCAAGGTCAGCGGCCTGCGGGCCGGCGTCGACGGCAAGGAGATCCTGCGGGGCGTCGACCTCGAGGTGTCCAGCGGCCAGGTGCACGCGGTCATGGGGCCGAACGGGTCGGGCAAATCCACCCTGGCCCATGTGATCATGGGCGGGCCGGGCTACGAGGTTTACGACGGCAGCGTCACCCTCGACGGCGTCGAGCTGCTCGGCCTTCCCACCTGGGAGCGGGCCCAGGCCGGGCTGTTCCTGGCCATGCAGTACCCCACCGAGGTACCGGGCGTCTCGCTGCACGACGCCATGGCCGCGGCGCTGGCGCCCAAGGGCCGCACCGCGATGGAGGTGGCCGAGCTGGTGTCCGCCGAGGCGGTGCGCATCGGCATGGGCACGGCACTGCTGGCCAGGCCCCTCAACGTCGACCTGTCGGGCGGCGAGAAGAAGCGCAACGAGACCCTGCAGCTGGCGGTGCTGGCGCCTCGGATCGCGGTCCTCGACGAGATCGACTCCGGCCTCGACGTCGACGCGCTGAAGGACGTCTCCCGCCGGGTCGAGCTCATCACCAACGAGGTCGGCCTCGGCGTGCTCGTCATCACCCACTACAGCCGCCTGCTGCGCGAGCTGCGTCCCGACGTGGTGTCGGTGCTCCGCAACGGCCGCGTCGTCGCCTCGGGCGGCCCGGAGCTGGCCGAGGAGCTCGAGTCCACCGGCTACGCCGGCTACGACGAGGGGCCGGCGTAGCCGGCTGAGGGCGTCGGTCGACGCCCTCGCCAGGCCTACGGGGCCGGCGGTGGAGCGAGAAGGCTGTCGAGCAGGCCGAGGGTGGTCGGCGGGGTGATGATCGGCGCCTCCGGCTGGGCGACCGGCGCGGTGGCGGGGGCAGCCGGCGTCGGGGGCTGGCCGGCGACGCCGACCACGTGGACCGGCATGCCGATGTGGACCGCGCTGGGGAACCACTCGGCCGCGCTCATCGGGATGCGGATGCAGCCGTGGGAGGCGGGCTGCGCCGGCACCGAACGGGAGCCGTGCACCGCGATGCCCCCGTTGAAGTAGATGGGGTTGTAGAGCGAGCCCAGCGGCCCGGTCTCCCAGCCCCGGCCCTGGCGGTAGAAGCCGTAGGAGCCCCCCGGGGTGACCGCCCGCCGGCACCACCCCTCCGAGCAGAACCGCTGGTTGTTCCCGCTGGAGATGGTGACGATCTTCTGCAGCACGTTCGACCGGTAGAGGAACAGCACCTGGCGCGGAATGTCGATCTCCACCCGGTTCTCGCCCCCGTCGGGAACCAGGGCCGGCGGCATGGTGGCCGTGGCCAGGGCGGCGATCACGTCGTCGGTGGCCCTGCCGGTCCGGGCCATGCCGTTCACCTTCTGGAACGCCGTCACCCCGTAGGCGGTGTTCTGGTCGTAGACGTCGTCGACCTTGCCCACGTCGTAGAGGAGCGCATCGAGGCGCGCCTCCAGGGCGGCCACCTCGGCGCCCCGAGCTCCCACGCCGAGCCCCGCCGGCGCGCTCGCCGGGGCCGCCGGCACGGTGACCCGGGTGGCGGTGGTGGTGACGGTGGTGGCCGGCGCCGGTGAGGTCGTGCTGGGCGGCGCCACGGTGGTGGCGGTCGCCGCTGCCGCCGCCGTCGCGGCGGCGGCGATCGACGCCGCCGTCCGCTCCATCTCGCTCATCCCGTTGTCGGAGCAGCCGGCGGCCACGAGGCCGGCGACGACCATCAGCACCACCGCGACCCGTCGCATGCCGTCCATGGATGTCAGTGTCGCACGATCAGTGAGGGACCTTTTCGGGCCCTTTGTTGCGGTACTCGGTGACGAAGCGGTCGAGCGCCTCCACGTCGGGCCGCTGGCAGAGGATGCGCCGGTGCCACGCCGTGGCCGCGACCGGCGTCTCGAGCGTCGCCCTCGGCACGAGCAGGACGTCGCTGGTGTAGCGCCCGGCCAGATCCTTCAACCGGTCGAGATCGGCCGGCGGAAGGTCGGTCCGGTGCCAGATGGCGATGTACCCGTGCTCCAGGGAATGGACGATCTGGGCGTCGGGAGGGGTGTTGTCCACGGTGAAGGTGCCCGGCGGGGAGGGCGATGGGTTGTGGTTGCCGCCCGAAGGTGGGTCGACGTCGTAGCCGACAAGCCCGTTCACGTGGTTGCGCCCGGCGCCAGCGTCGGAGTCCGACCGGGTGTCGTAGTCACAGTTGCCGCTGGCCTCCAGGGCGCTGATCACCCGCTGGTTCGAGCGCCGGCTGTTGACGACCGTGATGGTCAGCAGGGCCAGGACGGCAGCCAGGCCGCCGGCGATCATGGCCCGGTTCCGGGTGGCCTTCCGTCGGCGGGCCGCCTCGGCCGCGGCCAGGCGCTCCGCCCGTGTGGGGCCGGTGCGCTCCCGCGTCTTCGGCGCCGGCGCCGAGCCGGCGGGATTGGGCGATCCGCCGGCCTGGCCGGGACGCTTGGCGGGGGGCCGCGACCCCGACTTCGGGCGCGGCGGCGTCCGCTTCTTCTTGTTGGCCATGGGGGAAGAGGGTACCGCCGGGCTCACCTACCATCGGTGTCATGCTCAGCGCCGGCGACCAGGCCCCCTCGTTCACCCTTCCCGCCGTCGACGGCAGCGGCGACGTGACCGACCCGTGGACCGAGGGGCCCACGGTCGTGGCCTTCTTCAAGGTCACCTGCCCCGTGTGCACGATGGTCGCGCCCATGCTCACCAAGCTCGCGGAGGCCGGCGTGCGCGTGGTCGCCGTGGGCGAGGACCCGCCGGCGGCCATCGCCGCCTACAACGAGGCCAACGACCAGCGGATGCCTGCGCTGAGCCAGCCGGCGCCGTACCCCGTGTCCGTCGCGTACGGGCTCGAGGCCGTCCCGAGCATCTTCCTCGTCGCCCCCGACGGCCGGATCCAGCGGTCCGTCCCCGGATGGAGCCGCGACGGCTGGAACGACTTCGCCGCCGCCGCCGGCGTGGGCGAGCCGGTCTCCACGCCCGACGACGGACTGCGCCCCTTCCGGCCCGGCTGATCGAGCCGCAGCATCGACTGACCCCGTGCGGGCCAGTGAGTCAACGCAGCACCTGGGGGTCGACCTCGCGGTCGGGCGCGCCGGCCACCCGCCCTCACGTGGGATCCTGGTACCTGGCCTCCAGGCGGTAATGGCCGTCGAGGTCGACGACCCGGTTGAAGTCGTCGAAGGTGGTGAGCAGATCGAGGTGGTTGCGCAGCGTCCCCTGGTCGGCCAGCACCTGGTAGGCGGTGGCCACCGACCGGGCCATGGCGTAGAGCCCGGTGAGCGGTGACACGATGAGATCGAAGCCCAGGTCGTGCAGCTCGGCGGGGGTCAGCAGCGGCGTGCGGCCGGCCTCGATCATGTTGGCGACCAGCACCACGCCGGGCAGGGCGCCGGCGATGGCCTCCATCTCCTCGATGGACTCCGGCGCCTCGACGAACACCGCGTCGACCCCGAGCTCGGCCGCCATCCGGGCCCGCAGGATGGCCTCGTCGAGGCCGGCGGCCGACCGGGCGTCGGTGCGGGCCACGACGAAGAGCTTCCAACGGTGGTCGAGCGCAGCCTGGAGCTTGCCCAGCCAGTCCTCACGGGGCACGACCCGCTTGCCGGCCATGTGCCCGCACTTCTTCGGCCACACCTGGTCCTCGAGGAAGATGCCGGCGGCGCCGGCCGCCTCGAACAGCTCGACGGTGCGGACCGTGTTGAGGGCGTTGCCACCCCCGGTATCGCCGTCGACGACCACCGCGCAGCCACCGACCGTGCGGCACACCCGCCGGGCCACCTCGGCCATCTCCGCCTGGGTCAGGTAGCCGAAGTCAGGCAGGCCCAGCAGGCTGGCCGCGGTGGCGTATCCCGAGAGGAACAGCACCTCGAAGCCGGCGTCGCTGGCCAGGCGGGACGACAGCGCGTCCCAGACACCGGGCATGAGCACCGTCTGGTCGGACGCCAGCAGGGACCGGAGATGGTCGCCGTTCACGGCCGGCGGTGGTGGTTCTTCGCCAACTCAGGCCACGCCGCAGTGCGCCCGGGCATAGCGGTTCATGTTGGCCAGCGACGTCTGGAACGCCGGCTCCTGCAACTTCGCCACCTCGCTGGTCCTGGCCAGCTCGAAGTTGTTCTTCTGGAGGGCGGCGAGCACCTGGGCGGCCGTGGTAGCCACCGTGGTCACGTCGGACTTTATCTCGGCCGGCGCCGTGCTCTGGGCCTGGCGGATGGCCGCCTCGGCGTCGATGGTGGCCGCCCGCAGCTTCACCGGGTCGTTGACCACGGTCAGCAGGCCGGCGAACTTCTCGGTGTAGGTCCGGGCCAGCCCGCAGAAGGGCGTTCCGGCCTGGTCGTTGCCGAAGAGGGCCGCAGTTGCCGGCGGAGCTGTCGTAGGCGCCGGCGCGGCGTCGTCGGGGCCGCCCCCACAGGCCACGAGGCCGAGGGCGGCGACCATGCCCACGCTCACGGCAAATCGTCGCATGCCACCGAACCTACTCCGCAGCCGCTTCCAGACCGGCCTCGTCGAAGGCCTGGACCAGGGTGTTCCACGACAACGTGGCGCACTTGATGCGAACCGGGAACTTCACCACCCCGCGCAGCGCCTCCAGCTCCCCCATGTCGAGCGCCGGGCCGGGGGCCGGCGCGACGCCGTCGGTCGGATCGCCGTCGGCGCTGTCGAGTCCCCGCTCGTGGATCGACATCATCGCCTTGAAGCCCCGGATCAGCTCCCGGGTCTCCGCCTCCGTCCGCCCCTTGACCGCAGTGGTCATCATCTACGCCGACGACTGGCTGATCGAGCACCCCTGGCCGTCGACCCTGATGTCGGCGACCCGGCGGGCGTCGTCGAGGTCGACGTAGAGGATCACCTCGTCGCCGCAGAGCGGGTTGAAGCCTTCGACCCGGTGCGCCGGCGGCGAGGGCAGGATGCCCCGGTTCCGCGGGCTGCGGTAGTGGTCGAGGATGATCTCGCGGTAGAGGTCTTCGAGGCCGGCCATGTCAGGAGAACAGGTCGACGGCGGCGACGAGCCCGTCGGACAGCGCCTCGACGTCGGCCTCGTCGTTGTAGACGTAGAACGAGGCCCTCGACGTGGCCGGCACGCCGAGGCGGCGCATCAGGGGGCGGGCGCAGTGGTGGCCGGCCCGGATGCACACGCCGGCGCTGTCGAGGATCTGGGAGAGGTCGTGGGGGTGGATGTCGCGGAAGGTGAAGGAGAGCACGCCGCCCCGCTCCTCGGGGTCGGGCGGCCCGAAGATGCGCAGGTCGTCGCCGTGGCGCTCGGACAACGTCGACAGGGCGTGCCCGGTGAGCGCCACCTCGTGCTCGCGCACCGCGTTCAGGCCCAGGTCGGTGAGGTACCCGATGGCCGCGCCCAGGCCGATGGCCTCGGCGATGGGCGGCGTGCCCGCCTCGAACCGCCAGGGGATCTCGTTGGGGGTCCAGCCGTCGAGGCGCACGTCGCGGATCATCTCACCGCCGCCCAGGAACGCCGGCATCGCCTCCAGGAGCTCCTCCCGCCCCCACAGCACGCCGATCCCGGTGGGCCCGCACATTTTGTGGGCCGAGAAGGCCAGGAAG
>JBPCLE010000188.1:0-10809 GCA_051003575.1 Acidimicrobiales bacterium
GTCGTGGCCGGCGCCGGCGCCTACCTGGCGCTGTTCGTGGCCATCGGCGCCAGCTTCAAGCGCCCGGTGGTCTGGTCACTCGTCCTGGTCATCCTGGTCGAGCGCCTCCTGGGCGCCGCCTTGGCCGGCATCGCCCAGCTCTCGCCCGGCTGGCTGGCCCAGGCCACCCTGGTCGGCCTCACCGGCGCGGCCGACGACCTCCGCCGCGAGGGCATCCCGCAGGGGTGGGCGGCGGTCGGCCGCCTCGCCCTGGTGGCTTTCGCCGGCCTGGCCATCGCCGCCCGCCGGCTCCGGTCGCTCAAGCCAGCATCGTCGGCTGACTGAGCGCTCAAGCCGGCGCCCGGCCTGCGGCCCGGGCGATCTCGGCGCCGGCGCCGTCCAGGGCCACCACCGTGGGCCGCGTGCGCACGCTCCCCTCGACGAAGCCGGCGTAGTAGCGCTCCCCCGGCGCCGGCCCGTTGCCTGCCAGCTCGGCGTCGACCTTGTGGCCGCCTGCCACGTCGAGGCGCACCAGGGCCGTTCCCTGCGGCGCTACGCCGACGACGAACAGGCCCGTGGCGTCGGTGGCTTCGACGGCGCCCATCGTGGCCACCGACAGGGCGCACGGCGCCGGCCGCGGGCCGCCGGCGCTGGCCAGCGAGGTGCGCTCGGGCGTGAGGACCACGCCGCAGAACGCGAACTGGTTCGGGCGCCCGGTGCGGAGCCCTACCGCCCACCGGAACCGCTCCTCGGTGCGCCCGAGGACCGTGAACGGCTCACCCGTGCTGGAGCAGTCGCGGACCAGGGTGCCCGACGCCACGTCGAGCACCCGGGCGCGCAGTGCGTCCCAGTTGCCGGGGCCGGCGGGACGGAGCCCGGCCACGAACCGGTCGACCTCCTCGAACAGCAGCCGGCTGGTCAGGACCACCAGCGAACGCCCGCCCTCGTCCCACGCCCGGGCCACCAGGTCACCACCGAAGCCGACACCGGCGATCTCGCCGACCGCGCCTCGCCGGCCGCGCACCTCCACCGGCCCGCCGTCCACCCAGAAGCGCATGAGCAGCGCCAACTCGACGCCCGGCGTGAAGCGAAGCGCCAGGGGGTCGCCCTTCCAGATCCACGACACGAGCTGGGAGCCCGGCGCGTCGAAGACCCGGAGGTCGAGCCGGGCCGTGGCCAGCAGGGTCAGGCCGGCGGGGACGGCGCCGGCGGCAGGGTTGTCACCGCCGACGGTGGCGGCCCGGGCGGCGTCGATCACCTCGCCCTCGCGAAGGTTCCGGCCGGCGGCGTAGCCCTGACAGACGCCCGCCCCCGCAGCCGGGAGCCCGGTGCAATCGGGCAGCTTCCACGTGGCCCACGTCCACGCCCGATCGGCGCCGACCGCAACGCTCCGGCTTCCGAGCTCGACGAGCCGGAACCCCGGCGTCTCGGAGGTGGGGACGACGGGGGCGCCGTCGCTGAGCGCGCTGCCGACCGCCAGCAACCGGCCGTCCAGCGGATCGTCACGAGCGGTCTCGCCGTAGAGCGCATGGGCCGGCGGGCGGAAGGAGTCGCGGGTAACCGTGGCCCGCAGCACCCGCCCCTCCGCCAGCAACAGGTCCGACACCACGTGCTCGGTGCCGGCCGGTACCGCGACCACGTCCACCTCCGTGGAGGTGCGCGACCGGGAGACGACCGCGGCGAGCTGGGCGACGACCACGATCGCCAGCAGGACGGCGACGCCCTGGATCCGCCGGCGTTCGGCCACGGTTATTGCGTGGGTGGCCGGTGCACCGGGTGGTCCCCGGGGTAGTGGCCCCTGGGGATCACCGGTGCGTCGCGCCCTGTGCCGCGGGTGCCCCGGGTGGCGTCGCCGTCGGTCGCCGAGGACTCCTCGTGGTACTCCTCCTCCACGTTGACGCTCCACACGTCGTGCGTCGACCCCGTGGCGATGTTCTCGGCCGTCAGCATGGCCGTGTACATCGAGTGGTCCTGGTTGTTGTAGCGGTGCATGCCGTTGCGCCCCACCGGGTGGACGTTGGGGGCGCACCGGTCGAGCCAGTCGACGATGGTGGCCACGTTGGCCTTGTAGTGCTCGTCGTAGAAGGGGTACGCCTTCGGCATCCGCACGACGTAGCCGGCCTCCACCTTGTCGGGCTCCACCAGGCCGAGGATGCCCAGCTCGCGCCGACCCTGTTCGATCAGCTCGGCGTCGGGCTTGTTCCACGTCTCGTCGCCCTCGAAGACGAAGAACTCGAGGCCGAGGCAGGTCCGGCCCTCCTTGATGAGATAGGGCGACCACGAGCCGAAGTTCTGGATGCGGCCGACCTGCACCGACTGGGCGTGGACGTAGATCCAGTTGTCAGGGAAGCTGTAGCGCTCGGGGACGACCAGGGCGACGGTGATGAAGTCGCGGTAGCGCAGGTCGGCGGCGGCCTGCACGGCCTCCGGCGACGCGGGCGGGTCGACCGCCTGGAGGAGCTGGGAGATCGGCATCGAGCTGATGACGTGGTTGCACGGAAACTCGGTCCGGGTGCCGTCGGTGGCCTCGGCGACGACCGCCACCGCCCGCCCGCCCTCGTGGCGGATGCCCACCACCCGGGTGTTCATGTGGACGGTGCAGCCCTTGGCCAGCACCTTCTCCGTACAGCGCTCCCACATCATCCCCGGCCCGTACTTGGGGTACTGGAACTCCTCGATGAGGGAGGTGATCTCCTTCTGGTTTCGCTTGGGCATGAGGGCGTTCATGACCGCGCTGGACAGCGAAAGGTTCTTGATGCGCTGGGCGGCAAAGTCGGCGGGCAACTTGTTGACCGGGACGCCCCACAGCTTCTCGTTGTAGGTCTTGAAGAAGTGCTTGTAGAGGCGCCACCCGAAGCGGGCGACGATCCAGCCCTCCAGCGTCGACTGGTCCTTGGGCGGGCGCACCCGGGCCCACGCGTAGGACATGACGCACAGGAACGCCTCGACGACGCCGAGGTTCTTCAGGGCGTTGGACGCCTTCAGGGGGTAGTCGTAGTACTTGCCGTCGTAGTAGATCCGGCTCATGCGGGGCCGGAGCATGAAGTCCTCGTCGTCGAGGATCTCGTGCCAGAACGCCTCCACCTCCTTCACCTTGGTGAAGAAGCGGTGGCCCCCGATGTCGAACCGCCACCCGTCGCGCTCGACGGTGCGGCTGATACCGCCCACGACCGAGTCGGATTCCAGGATCGTGGACGTGATGCCGTGCCGGGTGGCCAGCTCATAGGCAGCGGTCAGGCCGGCGGGGCCGGCGCCGATGATGACGACGCTCGGCTTCGGGCTGTCTGTTTCGGTCATGTGCGGCTTGTACCGTAGATCCCCGGGCCGGCCCTGGCCCAAACGGGCACTTGCTACACCGTCGGGACCGCAAAGGTGTCGCAGGCGCTTCGGTCGGTGCCGCGGAAGCCGGCGAGGAACCACTTCTGGCGCTGCTCGGAGGATCCGTGCGTCCACGACTCGGGGCTGACCTGGCCCTGGGCCTGCTCCTGGATGCGGTCGTCGCCGATGGCCGCGGCTGCGTCGAGGCCGTCGCGGATGTCGGCGTCGGTCAGCTCTTCGATGTAGCCGGTCTCGACCGCGCCTCGCGCCCACCTGCCGGCCAGGCAGTCGGCCTGGAGCTCAACGCGTACTCCCGGGCTCTGGGGGCCGGTCTCCCGGCTGCGGGCCCGCTCCAGCACGCCGCGCAGGTTCTCGACGTGGTGGCCATACTCGTGGGCGATCACGTAGGCCTCGGCGAACGGCCCCCCCTGGGCCCCGAAGCGGCGACGCAGGTCCTCGTAGAAGCCGAGGTCGATGTAGACCTTCTGGTCGGTCGGGCAGTAGAACGGCCCCACGGCGGAGGAGGCCGACCCGCAGGCGGTGTTCACCCCGCCGGTGAAGAAGACGGTCGACGCCCGCCGGTAGCCGGGCTCGTTGGCCTCCCAGTACGCCTGCACGCTGTTCACCACGCCCACGATCCGGCAGTCATCGCGCTGGTTGGCGTCCTCACCGGTCCGGCAGTTGGCCGACAGGTCGGACTTGAGGTCGCCCGCAGGGGCGTCGACCCCCAGGCCGTCGCCTCCGCCCCCGTTGAGCAGGGAGAACACCAGGACGAGAAGCCCGATGATCCCCCCACCGCCCACGGCGAGCGGCCCCACCCCCCTGCGGTCGGACACTTGAGACGTGTCGAGCCCTACATCCCTGCGGAAGCGCACGCGTTGCTCCTCTTGTCGGCCGGCGCGGGGGAGATCATCCCGCATCTCACCCATCCGATCACACGGCCGGCGACGAACAGTCAATGAGATGAAAACGAGCCTCGAGTTCCCCGACGCCGGGGCCAGCGGTGTGGTCGGCCGGTGCGACCTGATCGGGGCCCTCGACGCCAACAGCAGCTTCCGGCGCGACAGCTTCTGGGGCGGCATCCTGCACCCCGGTCGGATCTCCTACCGGGAGACCTCTCCCACCGACAGCCTCCATATCCTCATCGACGAGGCCGGCAACGTTTCCGCCCACATCGACGACATCTCGCCGCTGCGACTGCGTGCCGATGGGTCGACCCGGTACGCCTGGGGGCGGGTGCTGGCCCACAACGTCCTCGTGGTGGTCGAGGACGGGGCCCGCCGGCTCAGGGGGATGCGCGGCGTCCAGCGCTGCAACCTCCACTGCGACGTCGAGTGGTACGACGATTCCGAGCTGTGCGACGACGAGGAGCCCGGCACCGCCCCGTAGCGGGGTTGGCCGTATGCTCGGCCTGGTGGCTGAGATGAGCTGCTCGTCCGGGTCACCCCGACGAAGGTCGTCGCCCGCAGGAACGTCGCCGATTAGTCGCATGGATCTCGACCTCGGCCTGGACGTCGTCGTCGCCGGCGCCGGCCTGGCCGGCCTGACCGCAGCCGTCGCCCTCCACGACGCGGGCCGGCGGGTCGCCGTCGTCGAGGCCCGCTCGCAGGTCGGCGGGCGGATCAAGACGCTCACCCACGGCGACCTGTGCCTCGACCTGGGGGCCACCTGGCACTGGGCCAACCAGCCGGCGGTTCGGGCCTTGGCCGCCGAGGTCGGGCTGGAGCCGTTCCCACAGTTCCGGGTCGGGCAGGCGGTCGTGGACGACGACGCGGGAGCCGCGCCGCGGCGGATCGACCTGGCCCCGCCCGAGCCCGCCGAGCTGCGCTTCGCCGCCGGCGCCCAGGCTCTGTGCCACCGGCTGACCGCCCGCCTGCCGAAGGGGGCGGTGGTGCTCGGCACCGACGTGACCGTGGTGGCCGCCGGTGGCGACGGCATGACGATCACCACCGCCGGCGGCGCCGGCGAGGAGTCGACGCTATCGGCCAGCCACGTCGTGGTGGCGGTACCGCCCCGCCTGGCCCACGCCGGCATCACCTTCACCCCCGCGCTGCCCGACCGGCTGGTCGAGGTGATGCAGGGCACGCCGACGTGGATGGCGCGGGCGGTGAAAGTCCTCGCCGTCTACGAGGAGCCCTTCTGGCGCGACGCTGGGCTCTCGGGCCTGGCCTTCAGCCCGACCGGTCCGCTGATGGAGGTGCACGACGGCTGCTCACCCGACGCCACCACCGCCGCCCTGTGGGGGTTCATGTCCGGCTGGCACGAGTTCCGCGACCTGGCGCCCGACGCCCGCCGAGAGCTCGTCTGCGCCCAGCTCGGCCGCCTCTTCGGCCCCGACGCATCCGATCCGGTTCGCTATGTGGAACGCGACTGGTCGGACGACCCGTACACCAACGACGAGGTCGTCTGGTTCGGCGAGCCCCTCCCCTACGGCGACCCCGCCTTCGCCGAACCGCTGTTCGACGGGCGCCTGGTGTGGGCCGGCACCGAGACCGCCGGCGCCGGCGCCGGCCACATGGAGGGGGCCGTCCGGTCGGGCCAGCGGGCGGCGGCGCAGATCCTGCGCTGACCCGCTCAGCCGTTCCGTGTATGGAAACGGTACGTTTCTGGCGCTCTCCGTGACGCGGAACGCCGGCGAGCTCGTCGCCCTCTACGGTGGGCGGCCATGAAGAAGCTGGCCGACTACGGCACCGACGACCACCCTGCCGGCGATCCCGAGCGGGCCCAGGCCGCCTGGTCGGTGGTCCTCTTCGACGACTGCGAGGGCTGCGACGACCTCCGCGTCGAGCTCACCCTGGAGGAAGCTGGTGAGGCGGGCCGGGGCGTCGTGGCCCACCTGGCGCCGGCCACCGCCCGACGGCTGCGGGCCGCCCTGGCCAGCGCCCTCAGGGAGATGGGCGAACCGGTCGACGCCTAACCGCCGGCGGGAAGCCCGGCGACGATCTCCCGGAGCTTCCCCACGAGCGGCTCGGCATAGTGCAGCGCCGGCGCCTCCTCGGCGAGGATGGCCCGGAACGCCGGCGCGCACTCGGTAGCCAGCTCGTCGGCATGCACCCGCGGCTCCCGCGCCGCCGCCCCCGCCGTGGAGGCCAGCGTCGGCGGGTGACCGCGCACGTCGAGCAGCAGCTTGACCAGGCGCTCGGCGCCGTCCAGCCGGCCCCACAGGTAGTCGCCCTCGCGCCCGGCGCGGTCGAAGAACGCGCCGAAGTGGAACAGCGACATGCCACGCAGATCCTGGGCGCCGAGGAGCCGGGTGTCGTTCGGGCTGATGCGGTAGGCCTCGACGTGGTCGCGCTCACCCACGTCGGACACGCTCTGGAGCGGGAACACGAGCATGTCCCAGAAGGGAAAGCCCAGGTACCGGGTGAGCACGTCGTCGCGGAGGCGGGGGCCGCACAGGTCGAGGAAGCCGAGCAGGTCGGACTGCAGCCCCTTCTCGAACCGCGGGAGCTCGGCGAGGAGACGGGCGCGTATGGCGTCGCGCACGCCGACGAGGGCGTCGACGTGCTCGGCGACGAATGGCCGGTACACGAACTCGTCGGTGCCGGTGTCGGCGGCGGCGAGGTTGGCCGGGCTGAACACGTCGCGCAGCGGGCCGGCGATCGAGGGGTCGAGGGCCAGCGCCGGCAGCGCCCCGTCGAGCCGGGCGAGGTGGGTGTACAGCGTGGCCTTGGCCACGTCGAGCTGGCGGCGGCTCGGGACCCCGTACTCGGCGTCACCGGCCTGGCGGTACAGCCAGGACAGGGCGGAGATCAGGAAGCGGACGCGCCGGCGGTGGTAGGGCAGGTCGAGGGAGAAGAGGAACTCGACCTGGGCGTCGCTCACCTCGAGGTCGGGCCGCTGCTCGAGGAGGTCGTCGCTGACCGCCCACGCCCGCAGCACGCCGGCCACGAACGCCGACTGGTTCGACGCCGCGTCGAAGCCGAGGAGGTCGTTCAACGCATCGGCGAAGTGCTCCAGGACCGCCCGGATCCGCACCCGCAGGTAGGTGGCGGCGTTGAAGCCGGCCTGGTCCACCGCCTGGGCTTCAACCGCCCGGCGGATGGCGATGAGTTCCTGCCCCGAGGTCTGCGGCTTCATCACGGCGGCCGCGCTGCCCTCGACCAGTCTGCCCACCTTGGCCTTGATCGACGGGAAGCTGGCCTCGATCACGTCGCGGACGCGCAGGACGGTCTCGTTGCGTTCGGCCAGCCGGAGCAGGTCGTCGAGGATCGGCTCCTTGCGGGGGATGCCGGCGTAGCCGCCGAAGACGGTCTTCACCAGGCCGGGCGCCCGGCCGGCGCCGGCCACCGCCTGTCCTTCACCGGGGTCGGGCTCGATGAACAGGAGCCGGCGGTCGACCTCGGTGGCTGCCGGCTTGCCGGCGATGGCGGCGATGGCCGAGCCGAACGGGAAGTTGTCCAGCACGCCGCCGTCGATGAAATGGGTGTGCGAAGGGTCGGCGCCGGTCAACCCGTACAGGGGAAAGAACGGCTCGACCCTGAACGCGTCGGCCACGTCGACCCCGAGCGCCCTGGCGTAGTCGTCGAAGCTCACCGGCGGGAACGCCCCGGGGAACGACGACGTGGCCCGGGCGGAGAACGCCAGGACGTGGTCGTAGTCGGCGCCGAAGTGGGACTCGACCGCATCACCCGGAGGTTGGCGGTGGCGGAAGTGCATCACATGGCGGTGGGTGCGGTCGCGCACGAACCGGGGGTCGTAGAGGGGGATCTCCCGCTCGTAGCCGGTGAAGTCGGTGATCGGCACGAAGAGGTCGAGCACGTGGTCGTCGGGCAGGAGCGAGTCGGCGCCCGGCAGGACCCGCCGGCCGTTCATGTCGTCGAGCGCGCCGTGCAGCCACCTGCTCATGGCCGCACCCCGCAGGGGTGGCTTTCGCCGGGCGAGGGCGCGGGCCACGAACCGCAGCGGCCACGGGACCCACGTCGGCCACTCGAGCAGCTCCTTGATGTCGCCCTTCTCGAACCAGAGCCGGCGCAGCCCGTCCTGGGGCCGGTTCCCGCTGATGGCCTTGGCCAGGAAGATCCCGTTGATCCCGCCGGCGGAGGTGCCGGTGATGATGTCGACCACGACGCGGATGTTGGCGCCGGCCGCGTTCCCGCCGGCGCGGCCGGCGGCGATGCGCGACAGCAGGTCCCAGTAGACGCGCTCGGTGGTATCGGCGTCGAACGGATTGTGGGCCGGGTCGGCCTCAAGCGCGGCGGACGCCAGCACCAGCTTGTGGATCTCCTTGGTCACCCCGTGCATGTAGATGGCGAGGGAGACGCCGCCGTAGCAGACGACGGCCAGCCGCAGCTCCCGCGTGGCCCATCGTTCGTCGGGGACTGAGCTCCCCGGGGGAGGAACCGACGCCGCGATCGTCATGGGGAGAACCTACTGCGCGTCAGGCGAGCCGGGTCAGCTCTACCGTGACGCCGAGCGACTTCGCCGGCCCGCCGTGGAAGATGCCGTTCAGCGGCGCGAGGTCGGCGTAATCACGGGCCCGGCCGACAACGACGTGGCGCTCCCCTACCGGGCTGCCGTTGGTGGGGTCGAACGGCATCCAGTCGCCCACCCATGCCTCGATCCAGGCATGGCTCTGGCCGGCGACGGTCTTGCCCCGCTCGGCCCTCGTCGAGGGGTGGAGATAGCCGGAGATGTAGCGCGCGGGGATGCCGCGTGACCGGAGGAGGCCGAGCGCCACATGGGTGAAGTCCTGGCAGACGCCGCTGCCGATGCGCAAGGCGTCGGCGGCCGTCGTCGACACGTCGGTGGTGCCCCGCTCGTAGGCCAGCTGCTCGCGCACCCAGGCGACGACAGCGGCACACGTCTCGATCGGGTCGAGCGATGCGTCGAGCTCCGCCGCCGCATCTGCCACCACGCCGGAGAGCGGCACGTACCGGCTGGCGCTCAGGACCTCGGAGTACCGGTCGCGCACCTCGGCTGTGGTCAGCTGCTCCCAGGTGGCCGGCGGGCGCGGCGGTTTGGGGGCGGCGCTGGTCTCGACGACCGAGGTGCCGGTGATCACCAGCTCGTCGTGGGGCTCCTGGAGGTCGAAGGAGTGCACGAGGGTGCCCCACCAGTCCCAGTAACGGTAGATCGGCGCCGCCGGCGCCAGGAGCACCTCGGACTCCAGCACGAGCTGGCGGTCGTTGGAGATCGGTGTGATGCGCGCCTCGTTGTAGGACGACGACACCGGCTTCTCGTACTCGTAGCCGGTCACGTGCCGGATGCCGATCCTCCAGGTCATCGGTCGGCTCGGCGCATCAGTCTCTGCCTCCGGCGGTTTCGAGCATCCACTCCTGCGGGCCGGTCTGGCGGAAGAAGCGCCGTGCGACGGCGTCGGCGGCCTCCGAGCATGCGGCCTGGAGCGACGCGAGGTACGACGGGAGGTCGGCGATGATCTCCTCCACCCGTCGGAACTCCAGGTCGGTGCGCGCCCGGCCCAGGATGCGCCGGGCCTCGTCGTCGAGGCCGGCGCGGCCGGCCGCGGGCTGCAGCTCGGCCAGGCACTGCTCGGCCCGGCCCAGGGCGTGGAACGCCGAGCGGGGAAAGAGCCGATCGAGCAGCAGGAACTCGGCGACCAGCTCGGGCTCCACCCGCCGGCGGTAGGTGCGCAGGAACGCCTCGTGGGCCGAGCAGCACCGCAGCGTTGTGACCCACTCCGCCGGTCCGGAACCGTCGGCGAAGGTGGCCGACATCAGCCGCGCCGTCATGTCCACCCGCTCGAGGCTGCGGCCCAGCACGAGGAACAGCCAGCCGTCGTCGCGGCTCATGGTCGAGTCGGCGAGGCCGTGCAGGATGGCCGCCCGCTCCTTCACGTAAGAGAAGAAGGCATGGGGCATCCCGCCGGTCACCCTGGCCACGACCCCCGGCAGGGCGTTGAATGTGCCGTTCAGGCACTCCCACATCTCCGAGGAGATGGAGTCGCGGGCGCTGCGTGCGTTCTCCCGGGCCGCGACCAGGCTGCCGGCGATCGATGTGGGGCTCGCGCTGTCGAAAGCGAGGAGGTTGAGCAGCTTGGCGTTGTCGATGGTGGACTCCGGCGCCTCCATGCCCATGACGCCCAGCAGGATCCGGCAGGCCGCGTCCTCCTCGACGGAGGGGTCCTCAAGGGTTCGGTGGACGTGGACGTCGAGGATACGGGAGGTGTCCTCCGCCCGCTCGGCGTAGCGGCCCACCCAGTACAGCGACTCGGCGATGCGGCTCAGCACCGGTCGCTGCCCTGCTGCTGCTGCGCGGCCTGGGCCACCGCCGGCCCCGGTGCGAGCGGCGCGCTGGCCTTCGCCGGCGCCAATACCCGGGCCGCCAGCGGGCGGGCGGGGTAGACCGGCCGGGCCGCGTTGGCGTCCGCCAGCACCCAGGTGTCCTTCGAGCCGCCGCCCTGGCTGGAGTTCACCACCAGGCTTCCCTCGGGCAGCGCCACCCGCGTCAGCCCGCCCGGCACCACCCACACCCGCTCCCCGTCGTTCACCGCGAACGGCCGCAGGTCGACGTGGCGGGGCAGGAGGCGGTCGCCGATCTGGGTGGGCGAGG
>JBPCLE010000189.1:0-4274 GCA_051003575.1 Acidimicrobiales bacterium
GCGTGACCTCAGGCCACCTCACGTTCTTCCAGATGTTGGGGAACTTCAGCTTCGGCGACTACTTCAAGCCCGAGATCATCCCCTGGGCCTGGGAGCTCCTCACCGAGGTGATGAAGATCGACGGTGACCGCCTGTGGGTCACCGTGCACGAGACCGACGACGAGGCCGCTGAGATCTGGCAGAAGGCGGTGGGCCTGCCGCCCGAGCGGATCCAGCGCCTGGGCTCGGACAACTTCTGGGAGATGGGTGAGACGGGCCCCTGCGGGCCGTCCTCGGAGATCTTCTACGACCGCGGGGAGCCCTACGGCGCCCCCGGCGGCCCCGCGCACGGCGCCGACACCCGGTACCTGGAAATCTGGAACCTGGTGTTCATGCAATACAACCGCCTCGCCGACGGCTCCCTCGAGCCGTTGCCCCTGCGGATCATCGACACCGGCGCCGGCCTCGAGCGGATGCTGACCGTCCTCGAGGGCGTCGACTCCGTGTTCGAGACCGACGAGCTGCGCCGGCTGGTCGCCGCGGCCGAGCGAGCCACCGGCCGCCGCCTGGGCGACGATCCCAAGGCCGACGTGAGCCTGCGCGTTCTGGCCGACCACGCCCGCACGTTCACCTTCATGGTCGCCGACGGCCAGACCCCGTCCAATGAGGACCGCGGCTACGTCCTTCGCCGCATCATCCGCCGGGCCGTGCGGCACGCCTACGGGCTCGGGGCGGAAGGCCGGGTGCTGCCGGCCATGGTCGAGGCCGTGGTCGAGGTCATGGGCGACGCCTACCCCGAGCTGCGGTCGGCCAGGGACGACATCGCCGGCGTCATCGGCCGGGAGGAGGAGCGGTTCCACCGCACCCTGCGCTCGGGCTCGGCCATCCTCGACCAGGAGCTGGCCGCGGCGGTCGCCGACGGCGGCACCCTCGCCGGCGCCGTGGCCTTCCGCCTCCACGACACCTACGGCTTCCCCCTCGAGCTCACCCTGGAGATGGCCGGCGAGCGGGGCGTCGTCGTCGACCGGGCCGGCTTCGAAGAAGCCATGGAGAACCAGCGCCGGCTCGGCCAGCAGGCCGCCGGCTCCGGCGCCGGCGCCCCCGCCGAGGCCGAGGAGCGCCGCGCCGCGTACAAGGCCCTGCTGGAGGCGGGCGGGGCGGTGGAGTTCCTCGGGTACCAGCAGGTGGAGGCCGTGGCCACGGTCCGGGCCATCATCGGGGAGGAGATCTTCCTCGACCGAACGCCGTTCTACGCCGAGGGCGGCGGCCAGGTGGGCGACACCGGCACCATCGTCAGCGCCACGGGCCGGGCCGAGGTCGTCGACACCACCTACGCCCTGCCCGGCCTGCACCGCCACACGGCGCGCGTCGTCGAGGGCGAGATCACACTCGGCCAGCAGGTCACCGCGTCGGTCGACACGGGCCGGCGGGAGGCCATCCGTCGCAACCACACCGGTACCCACCTGCTGCACTGGGCCCTGCGCGAGGTGCTCGGAAGCCACGTGAAGCAGGCCGGCTCGCTCGTCGCCCCTGATCGGCTCCGTTTCGACTTCAGCCACTACGAGGCCGTCACGCCGGCCCAGTTGGACGATGTCGAGGACCTGGCCAACCGCCAGGTCATCGCCAACGAGCCGGTGAAGGCCTACGAGGTGTCCAAGGCCGAGGCCGAGCGCCTGGGCGCCATCGCCTTCTTCGGCGAGAAGTACGGCGACGTGGTGCGGGTGGTCGAGGCCGGCCCGCGGTCGGTGGAACTGTGCGGCGGCACCCACGTGCACGCCCTGGGTACCATCGGGCCGATCAAGATCACCTCCGAGAGCTCGATCGGGGCCAACCTGCGGCGGATCGAGGCTGTCACCGGCGAGGCCAGCCTCAACCGCATCCGCGACGAGGAGCAGACCCTCGGCCGCACGGCCACCCTGCTCCGGGTCAGCCCGCCGGAGGTGCCCGAGCGGGTGGAGAAGCTGCTCGATGACCAGCGGAGCCTGGCCGATGAGATCAAGGGGCTCCGGCGCCAGGGCGCCGGCGGGCGGGCCAAGGAGCTGGCCGGCGAGGCCGTGGCCGGCGTGGTGGTGTCGCGGGTCGACGGCACCAGCCGCGACGACCTGAAGGACCTGGCCCTCGCTGTCCGCGACCAGCCGGGCATGCGGGCCGTAGTCCTGGGCGGATCCCCCGACAGCGGCGGCGTGGCCCTGATCGCCGCTGTCGCCAAGGGCAGCGGGCTCGACGCCTCGGCGCTCATCGCCGGCGCCGCCCGCACGGTCGGCGGCGGTGGTGGCCGGGGCGCCGACGTGGCCATCGCCGGCGGGCGCGACCCGAGCCGTCTCGACGAGGCGCTCGACCAGGCCCGCGGCGCGGCGGCTGCCGACGGCGGCGGGGCCGGCGCATGAGAGCCGTCGCTCTCGACCTTGGTACGCGGCGGATCGGAGTGGCGGTCAGCGATGCAGGGGGGACCATGGCAACGCCGTACAGCGTCATCATGCGGTCAGGCGACACCCGCGCCGACCGGGCCCGCGTGGCCGAGATCGTGTCCGAGGTCGAGGCGGGGGTCGTGGTCGTCGGGCTGCCGCTGTCCATGGACGGGAGCGAGGGACCGGCCGCCAAGGCGGCGCTGGCCGAGGCCGAGGCGCTACGGGAGCTGCTCGACGTCCCGGTGGAGCTGCAGGACGAGCGCCTCACCAGCGTCACCGCCAACCGGACTTTGACCGAGGCCGGGGTCACGGGCCGGCGCCGGCAGCGGGCCCGCAAGGCTGGCGCCGTGGACCAGGCCGCGGCCGCTGTGCTGCTGCAGTCGTGGCTCGAGACCCGCAGCCGGGGAGCCGGCCGATGAGCGTCGACGTCCACCGCGACCCGCCCGACCACTACCAGTACTCCGAACACGGCCGGCGCTGGCCGTTCGTCCTCCTGGTGCTGGCGGTGGCGTTCCTGGTCCTCGCCGGCTCCGGCCTCTGGTGGGTGCAGCGCCAGGTCAACCCGCCGGGCGAAAGCGGTCCCGGGGTGCAGATCGTCGTCGAGCCGGGCATGTCCACCACCGACATCGGCGCCCTGCTCGAGCGTGAGGGCATTATCGCCAGCGCCTCGATCTTCAGGTACTACGCCCGGCTCACCGGCCTGGGGTCGATCGAGGCCGGCGAGTACACCCTGGAGAAGAAGTCCGACCTCGGCCAGGTGTCGAAGGTGCTGGAGGCGGGGGCGGCCAAGGCCGAGGAGGAGCGGGTCACCGTGCCCGAGGGCCTCACGCTGGGCCAGGTGGCCCGGGTCATCGGCGAGATGCCGGGCCGATCCGCGGAGGTGTTCCTGGAGCTGGCCAAGAGCGGCACCATCCGTTCGCAGTACCAGCCGGCCGGGAGCACCAACCTCGAGGGGCTGATCCTGCCGGAGACTTACTTCGTGGCCAAGGGCGCCGACGAGGCCGCCATCCTGCGCAAGATGGTCGACGCGTTCGACAAGCTGGCCAGCCAGCTCGACCTGTCCGGCGCGGCGACGAGGTTCGGCCTCAGCCCCTACCAGGCGGTGATCGTGGCGTCGCTGGTGGAACGGGAGGCCCGGGTCGATGGGGACCGCGGCAAGGTGGCCCGGGTGATCTACAACCGCCTCGCCGAGCCCATGCCGCTCCAGATCGACGCCACGGTGCTCTACGCCCTGGGCCTGCCCCCGCAGGAGTCGGTGAGCTTCAAGGACCGTGAGGTGAACTCGCCGTACAACACCTACAAGATCCCCGGCCTGCCGCCCGGCCCGATCGCCAGCCCCGGGCGCAAGTCGCTCGAGGCCACGGTGTCGCCGACCCCGGGCAACTGGCTCTACTACGTGCTCACCGACCCCAGCGGGCGCCACACCTTCACCGCCGACTACCGGGAGTTCCAGAACGCGGTGAACCAGTGCATTGCCAAGGGGCTCTGTGGCTGAGCCGTTCCGGGGGCGGCGCAGCTGAGGGGCGCGGGGGCCGGTACTCGGCTCGCGGCCGTCATCGGCCACCCGGTCCGGCACTCCCTGTCGCCGGCCATGCACAACGCCGCGTTCGCCGAGCTGGATTTGGACTGGGCCTACCTCGCCTTCGAGGTCGCCCCCGGCGACCTCGGCGCCGCGCTGGCCGGCGCCAGGGCCCTCGGCCTGGGCGGGCTCTCGGTGACCATCCCCCACAAGGAGGCGGTGCTGGCCGCGGTCGACGAGGTCACCGACGCGGCGCGGGCGATCGGCGCGGTGAACACCTTGGTGCCCGCCGGCGCCGGCCGGCTCAGGGGCGACAACACCGACGGCGCCGGCTTCCTCGCCTCCCTCGCCGACGAGGGCTTCGACCC
>JBPCLE010000190.1:0-10728 GCA_051003575.1 Acidimicrobiales bacterium
GTTGGGGGCCCGCTGGAAAACGTCGCCGCCCACCCGCCCCGGGTGGACGACGGCCTCGGCCGCCGGCGCCGGCGGGTCGGGGGCCTCGTCGTGCTGGACCCCGTCGAGGACGTCGTAGAGGGCCGGGGACGCGAAGTCGGTGAATTGGGCGGTGGCGCCCAGCGACTGGGGGACCTGCTCGCCCAGCATTGCCCGGGCCTCGTCGGCCAGGCGCTCCAGCTCGGCGTCGGTCCCCCAGACCTCGCCCACATGGCCCAGGGCGAGGGCGGCCCGGGCCAGGCGGGCGCCGTCGTGGCACGCCTCGGCCAGCGTGGCCGCCTCGAGGATCGCCTGCCGGGCCCGGGCCTTCTCGCCGGCCAGGCGCTGGGCCTCGCCCAGGGCGAGCAGCAGGTCGGCCCGCACCTGCGGGGTGGCGCCGGCGGACGCGGCAAGGGCGTGGCCGAAGTGCACCGCCGCCTCCTCCCAAGCCAGCAGCTCCATGGCCCTTTCACCGGCCTGGGCCGAGTAGCCGAGAGCGGGAGGCGAGCCACCGACGGGTGCGGCCGACCGGTAGTGCCAGGCCAGCAAGGCAACCGGCGCGCCCGTCCGGCTCGGGTCGGCGCCGAGGGCCCGGCCGATGCGCAGGTGGAGGTCGACGCGCGGACCAGGCTCCAACCCCCTCACGACGGACTCCCGGACCATGTCGTGCACGAACCTCCGGCTGGCACCGGGCCCTGCTGGCTCCTCGACCACGAAGCCGGCGCCGGCCACCTGCTTGAGCGCCGCGTCCGCTCGCTCGGTGCGGATGCCGGCGGCTCGGGCCACCACCTCGACGTGGAAAGCCGAGCCCGCCACCGCCGCCGCTTCCAGGAAGGCGCGCGCCGGCTGACGCAGTCCGGCGACCCGGTGGGCCACCAGCTCGTCGAAGGTGTACCGGCGCCCGTCGAGGGCGCCCGGCCGGAGCAGCTCGGCGATGGCCACCGGGTTGCCCGCCGACCCCCGCCACAGGCTCCTGGCCAGCTCGGCGTCGCCGACCAGGTCGGCCACGTCGTCCTCGGTGAGGCCCTCGACGGAGATCCGGCGCACCGCGGGGCAGGCCAGGAGCTCGACGAGGGGGTGCGCCCGGTCCACCGCGGCCTCGCGAAACGTGCCGACGACGAGCACACGGGCCTCGGTCGCCGCCTCGACCACGGCGCGCAGGGCCAGGACGGTGGATCGGTCAGTGCGGTGCAGGTCGTCGAGCACCAGGAGCGCCGGCGACCGCTCGGCCCGGGCAGCGATGGCGCCGGCCAGCTCGTTGAACACGCCGACGCGGCCGCGGGCGTGGCCGGGCGGGAGCGGGCCGAGGGCCTCGACCAGGGGGTGGAAGGGCTCGGCGCCGCCGTCCGGGCACCCCCCGAACAGCACCGACCCGCCGTCGGCCTCGACCTCGCCGGCCAGCTCGGCCGCCAACCGGCTCTTGCCCACGCCGGCCTCCCCGCCCAGCAGCACCATGCCACCGTGGCCGGCGACGGCCCCGGCCCAGGCCCGCCGGAGGGCGTCCATCTCCTCCGTCCGACCGACGAGCGGCCCACCTACGGGCGCGAGCCGCTGTACGACGTGGGGCGACGACCCGGTCATGACCCACAGATCGACTTGACGCGGCGCGAACTTGAGGAGAAGTGCGGCCTGGTGGCAGGTCGGCGCCGGCGGTGGCTACGGTCAGCCGGGTGACGCCTCCCGCCATCGCCGACGCCGCCGGCGCCCTCCTCGACGAGCGCCGGCAGCTCACCGCCGGCGAGCTGGGCGCCCTGGCCGCCCTGCCGCCGACGTCGGTGCCGGCGCTGGCCGCCCTGGCGCATGAGGTGCGCCTGGCCTGGTGCGGGCCGACGGTGGAGGTCGAAGGCATCGTCTCAGCCCGGACCGGCGGCTGCGGCGAGGACTGCGGGTTCTGCAGCCAGTCGGCCAAGTTCGCCTCCCCCGTGCGCGCCGCGCCCCTCCTCGCCCTCGACGACCTGCTCGCCGCCGCGGAGGAGACGGCGGCGCTGGGCGCGTCGGAGTTCTGCATCGTCGTCGCCCTGCGCGGCCCCGACGAGCGCACCCTGGCCCGCGTCATCGAAGCCATCCCCCTCATCCGAGAGCGCACCGGCCTCAACGTCGCCGCCAGCCTCGGCATCCTCACCGCCGAGCAAGCCGGCCGCCTAGCCGGCGCCGGCCTCCACCGCTACAACCACAACCTCGAGACGGCCCGCTCGTTCTTCGCCGAGGTCGTCACCACCCACACCTGGCAGGAAAGGGCCGACACCTGCCGCCTGGTCGGCGAGACCGGCATGGAGCTGTGCTGCGGGGTGCTTCTCGGCATGGGCGAGTCCGACCAGCAGCGCCTGGAGCTCATCGGCGAGCTGCGCGCCGTCGACCCCGTCGAGGTCCCGGTCAACTTCCTGAACCCCCGGCCCGGCACGCCGATGTCGGCCCGTCCCCTCGTCGAGCCGATGGAGGACATCCGCTGGATCGCCCTCTTCCGCCTCGGTCTGCCCGGGGTGATCCTTCGCTACGCCGGCGGCCGGGAGGTCACCCTCCGCCAGCTCCAGGCCATGGGCCTCACGTCGGGCATCAACGCCCTGATCGTCGGCAACTACCTCACCACGCTCGGCCGCGCCCCCCAGGACGACCTCGACCTGCTGGCCGACCTGGGCATGCCGGTGGGGGCGCTCTCGAAGGTCCTGTGAGGGCGGTGGGCCAGACCGAGCCGGCCGCCGGGCCGCGCTGCACCGGCTGCGGCCAGTCACCGCCGGCGTGCGACGGCCACTGCGCGGGCGACCTCGACCCGCCGAGGTTCTGCCCCGAGTGCGGCCGGCGGCTGGCCGTGCAGGTGTTCCCCGGCCATGTGGTCACCCGGTGCCCGGCCGATCACATCTCGCCGGCGTGAGGGGCCAGGTGGCGGGCCAAGAAGCGGGCCGAGAAGGCGATCTCCTCCACCGGCACCGCGGCGTGGTCGCCGGGATGGGCGTGTAGGCGCTTGTCCACCGACCCCAGGGCGTCGAACAGCTCGAATACTTCGGGGCGCGGGATCAGTGAGTCGTCCCACTGCTGGATGAAGAGCACCGGGCAGGTGACCGACGGGGCATCGGCGGCCAGCCGGTCACGCGTCGGGCCCAGCAGGCCCATGAGGCCGAAGACCGCGACTTGGATGCGGGGCTCGGCGGCCACGAGCGGCACGCCGTAGATGGTGCCCATGGACAGGCCCCAGTAGCCGATCGGCCCGTCGCCGACCTCGTCCAGCTCCCGCACCGCGTCGATGGCGGCGCGCCAGTCCGCCACCATGTCGTCGACGGTTCCCTCCCGCGACCACTCGCTGAGGAACGCGCCGAACAGCGCCACCTCGTCGTCGTGGCCCGGTGCCCGCCGGTCCCCGTGGCCGGGGGCGTCGATGGCCGCGACCGCGAACCCGTGATCGGCGGCCAGGCGGCGGCCCAGCTCGGCCAGGTAGTCGATCCGCTTGTGACGGGTGGCGCCGTGGCCGAGGAGCACGAGCGGCCTCGGGCCGCCGTTCTCCGGGAGCCCGCCGTCCTTCGGGAGCCACAAGGCGCCGGGCACCGTCCGCCCGTCGACCTCCACCGCGAACTCGCGCTCGCGCGCCCCGCCGGCCACGCCCCTGTCCTCCCAGCGCACCATTTCTGGCCACGCTACCGACCAGCTAGCCTCGCCCGATGCGCTCCTACGTGGAGGTGCTCGCTCGAGCCGCTCGGGCAGTCCACGGCACGGGCGAGATCACCGGCAAGCTCGAGTGGGTCACCGAGGAGGCCCGCTCCCTCACCGGGGCGTCCTTCGCCGCGTTCGTCGGCCTTGGCGACCGGGAGGACATGGGCTCGGCGTCCGGCGTGGCGATCAGCGAGATCGACCGGTTCGCCCGGCCGGCGCTCGCCCGCCTGGTGCGCCCCGAAGCCGGCGCGGCGCGGGTGCTCCGGGCCGGCGACCTGGCCATGGACCGCCGGCACCGCCGCTTCCTGCAACGCCTCGAGCTCCCGGCCGGCGCCTGCTGCCTCGCCGTGCGGGTGGCCGGCGGGGACGGCACCGTCCACGGCGTGCTGCTCCTGGTCCACCCCGACGCCGACGCCTTCGACGAGCTCGACGAGGCGGCCGCTTTCGCATTCGCCGAGCACCTCGGCGTCGCCCTCGACAACCTCGGGACGATGGAGCGCCTGGCCGAGCTCCAGGCCGTCCAACGCGAAATCGTCCACCAGCTCCAGGAGGCCGTGCAACCCCCCGCTGTCGACGCCGAGTCGGCCGAGCTCGGCGTGCACTACGTGTCCGCCGACCCCAGCTCCCCCACGGGAGGCGACCTCTACGACTGGCTCGTCCTGCCCGACGGCGACCTGCACCTGGCCATCGTCGACGTCATGGGCAAAGGGGTGGGCGCCACCAAGGACGCGGTGAGCGTGTGCCACGCCCTCCGGCTCCTGGCCCTCGACGGCTGCCCGATGGAAGATCTGGTCGCCCGGGCCGACACCCTCACCACGGCTCAGAACCCCGATCTGGTGGCCACGACCATGGTGGCCCGGTACCGGCCGGCCGACGGCTACCTCCGCCTGGCCGGCGGGGGCCACCCGCCGGCGCTCGTCGTCACCAGCGACGGCGTCGCCCGTCAGGTCGACGCCCCCGGCATACCGATCGGCTACCCCGGCGCCGGCACCACCGAGGTCGTCGAGCTGTGGCTCGAACGGCAGGACACGCTGATCCTCTACACCGACGGCCTCATCGAGGCCACGAAGGACATCGTCGCCGGCCTGGACCGGATCACCCAGGCGGCGGCCGAGACGGCCCAGTACCCGGCGCCCCACCTCGCCCGGGCCCTGGTGGAGCGGTCACTGTCGGGCGCCATGCGCCGGGATGACTCCCTGGCCATGGTCCTGCGCCGCCGTGTCCCGCCGGGCGAGGAGACCATCCCGCCCCTCGGCTCCTTCGAGTACCAGTTCTCGCCCAGCCTGGCCACCGTGCCCCTCGCCCGCCATCTCCTCGCCGACTGGCTCGAGCACCTCTCCCTCGACGACGACGAGCGCGCCGACATCCTCCTCGTCGCTTCCGAGCTCTGCTCCAACGCGGTGCGCCACGCCAGCGGCGCGCCGGGGGCGCTGGCCATGCGGGCCTGGGCCGACGCCGACGACCTGGTCATCGAGGTGGAGGACGACGGCGCCGGCATGGAACTCACCGACCGCATGGAGGATCCCGACCTCGACGCCGAGCGCGGTCGCGGGATCTACGTCGTGCGGGCGCTCACCGACGAGCTGACCGTCCGGCGCGTCGACGAGCGCACGGTCGTCCGGGCCGTGCGACGAGCCGTGCTCCCCGCGCCGGTGCGTTAGTCGCCCGGCGGGTCCGGCCCGAAAAGGTCCGGGGGCTCCACCGAATCGACGGGCTCGATGGCCTCCTCGGGGTCGGCCAGCAAGCCGGCGCCTTCGCCGGCGCCGCCCGGAGGGATGTCGATTGGGCCGACCTCGCCCACGATGTTGGGGTCTTCCACGCCCACGCCGCTGCCGCGGAGCCGGTCGATGAGGGTCTCCTCGTGCTCTTCCACGAGCCGGTCCTACCCCAGTCGCGGGCGGACCGCACCTGTGCGAGACTGCCGGCGACGAACGGCAGGGCCGCGCAGAGCCGCCCCGCACACACACCAAGGGAGCGGGGGCACATGGCAAAGGCGCGCAAGCAGCTCGGCACGGTCGCGGCAGTGGCGGGATTGCTGGGGGCGATGCTGGTCTGGAACGGGCCGGCGCAGGCCGTCCCGAACAAGGGCCTCAACGGCCTGATCGCGTGTGGCGGCACCCTGCCCACCGGCGAGCCCAACGTGTCCGACTTCGAGATCTATGTCATGAACCCCGACGGATCCAACCGCACCAACGTCACCGACGAGAACCCGATCACCGACTACAACCCGCTGTGGACCGCCGACGGCACGAAGATCATCTTCGAGGCCGAGCACCTCGGGCAGGCCGTCGATGACACCTTCGAGCTCTACACGATGGATCCCGACGGCTCGAACAAGACCCTGCTCTACGCCAACGGCAAGCCCGAGGACATCCCCCGCGGCGTCCATCCCGACGGGTCACAGATCGTCGTCCAGAGCAACGAGACCGGCAACAACGAGATCTTCAAGATGAACGCCGACGGCACCGGCAAGGTGAACCTCACCAACAACGCCGCCAGCGACGGCTGGCCGCGCTGGGGCGCCGACGGGACCCTCATCTACTTCCACAGCAACCGGGCCGGGAACTTCGACATCTGGTCCATGGATCCCTTCGGCGGCAACCTGGTCAACCTCACCGCGGCCTCGCTCGTGTCCGACAACACCGTCGAGGTCTCCCCCGACGGCCAGAAGCTGGCCTTCACCCGCCAGCTCCCGGCGGGCAACAGCGAGATCTTCACCATGGATGTCAACGGCGGGAACCAGGTCAACGTCACCAACAGCCCCGGCTACGACAGCATCGTCACCTGGTCGCCCGATGGCACGACGCTGATCTGGACCAGCAACCGCAACGCCGAGCGCGACTTCGAGGTCTACAGCATGGCGGCCACGGGCGGCCCGGCCACCCGGCTGACCAACGCACCCGGCTTCGACGGCCGATGTGACTGGCAGCGGCTGTGCACCATCACGGGAGCGGGCACGATCATCGGCACCGAGGGCGACGACGTCATCTGCGGCAGCCCCGGCGACGACCGCATCAGCGGCCTGGGCGGCAACGACATCCTCCTCGGCTTCGGCGGGAACGACCAGCTGTCGGGGGGCGCCGGCAACGACATGCTCTTCGGCGGGATCGGCAACGACAGCCTCGTCGGCTCGGCCGGGGTCGACTTCCTCTCCGGTGGCCCCGGCGCCGACCGGATCAGCGCCGATGCCGGCGAACGGGTCGATACCGGCGCCGGCCCCGGCGACCAGTGCGTCATCGGCGGCGTAGCCGGCTGCCCCGCCCGCCTGTCCTGACCAACCGATCGGGCGCCGCTCGATAGGGTCTCGCCCGGTGCACATGCGGAGGCGGAAGATCAATCCCAGTCGCCCCGGGGCGGTCGTCGAGCCGGCGCCCCGGAGCGGCTGATATGGGACCGTGGGGCACCGGACCGTTCGCCAACGCCGACGCCGCCGACCTCGTCGAGGAGCTCGTGGCGGGCGACGACCTGACGCCGGCC
Organism: Acidimicrobiales bacterium; assembly: GCA_051003575.1. Classification (GTDB taxonomy): domain Bacteria; phylum Actinomycetota; class Acidimicrobiia; order Acidimicrobiales; family AC-14; genus CADCTB01. The sequence continues at coordinate 7,138 of JBPCLE010000190.1, forward strand.
CGCGGCGCCCTGGCCGCGACCACGGACCGCGACGACTGGCTCGAGATGCCCGAGGGGGCGCGGGCCGTCGCCGCGGCGGCAGTCGTGGCCACCAGCTTCGACGGCTACGGGGCCGACCTGCCCGCGGAAGTGACGGCTTGGCTCACCTACCACCCGGACGCCGCCACGCCGGCCGACGCCCGCCTGGCCATGGACGCACTGGTACGCATCGGCGGCGCGGACTCCGAACTGCGCGAGCTGTGGCTGGCCGCCCCCGAGGCGCCGGCCTGGATCGAGGGGATCGCCCGCCTCGGCTACCGCCTGGCGATTGTGGTCGGCGACGAGACGGCTGAGGCCGGCGGGTAACCGGGCCGCCGGCGGAGCGTCCGATCAGGTGCGGTCGGCGGCCGCGCCGCGGTCCATCGTGACGAGCAGGACGGCGGCCGAGACCATCGCCCCCGCGATACCGATCAGGAGGAGCCACGTCATGGCGTTTGACGCGTCGAAGTCGCCGTGGGCCCGGGCCGCGGCCAGCAGGATCAGGGTCAGCATGAAGACCTGCACCTGCAGCATGAGGCGGGCCGCGCTCCACCGGGCGTCGGTGACCACCCCAAGCCCGGCGAGGCCCAGCATGAAGATGGCGCCGAGCACCCGCGAGGTCAGCGCCGTCAGCTTCCACGGCCACACGTCGATGGCCTGCTCGGGGAGGAGGAAGAGGAACAGCCCCGCGGCGACGGCGAGTACGCCGGTGGCGCTCATCGCGGCGCGCGCCGCGATCGGGAGCACGACGTCGACCGCAGCGGGACGCGACCCTCGCCGGCGGTTCCTCGCCCACACGCCCCACACGAGGACCGGGGTGGTGAAGTACAGCCCGGCCCACAACCAGAAGGCCAGGTGGCTGTGGTTGAACCGGTCCCAGTGGACGATGGTGGCCACGCCCATCAGCGACGCGAACGTCCCCACCGCCACGAACCCGGCCTTGACCGTGTGCCACGCCGTTGCCTGGAAGGCCCGCACGAAGAAGTACGCGCCGCCGAGGTACACCGCGCCGAGCGTCATCGGCGTCATCGCCGGGGTGATCGTCCAGGCGAACCACCGGTCGGTGTCCCCCGGGAAGCCGTAGAGGACCACGAACGCCACCACCAGGAACGGCACGATGACGGCCGAGAGCGCCCGGGTGGCCGGGAGCACCGCGTCGTCCCTCACCGGAACACCACTTTCGCCCGACATCTGCCCTCCCTCGCCGGCCAGCGCTGCGGCGAGCAGAACCTAGATCGTCGCGGCCAGGAATGGGCGGCCGCCCGCGCCGGCGAGGTGGCCGCGTGCGATTGTGGGGCCGTGGCACACATCGTCGTCTGCGGTGGGAGCGTGGTCGGCCTGTCGCTGGCCATGATGCTGGCCGGCGACGGGCACCGGGTGACGGTGCTCGAACGCGACGCGGCGACGCCGCCGGCCGACCCGTGGGACGGCTGGGCCCGGCCCGGCGTGGCCCAGTTCCACCAGCCCCACACCCTCCTGGCCCGATCGCGGCACATTCTCGACGACGAGTTCCCCGGCATGGTCGACAGGCTGGTGGCGGCCGGCTGCGTCTGGGTCGACTGGCTGGCGGTCATGCCCCCGCTGATCCGCGACCGCGCCCCCCGCCCCGGCGACGACCGCTTCCGCTTCGTGACCGGCCGGCGGCCCGTGGTCGAGGCCGTCCTCGCCGGCGCGGCGGCGGAGACCGACGGCGTCGAGGTCCGCCGGGGCGTGACCGCCGCCGGCCTCATGGCCACCGGGGCCGGCGCCGGCGCGCCGCACATCACCGGCGTTCGCGCCAGCGATGGCAAGGAGTTGGCGGCCGACCTGGTCGTCGACGCCATGGGCCGGCGCAGCCGGCTGGGCGATTGGCTTGTCGCCGCCGGCGGCGCCCCGCCCTACGTCGAGTCCGAGGACTGCGGGTTCGTCTACTACACCCGCTATTTCCGGGGCCCCGAGCTGCCGGCGTTCGTGGCGCCACCGGTCTCGGAGATGGGCACCTTCTCGCTGCTTACCCTGCCCGGCGACAACGGCACCTGGTCGGTCACGATGTGGACGGCGGCGGACGACACCGCCCTACGGGGCCTCCGCGACGCCGAGCGGTTCACCGCGGTGATCCGGGCCTGCCCGGCCCATGCCCACTGGCTGGAAGGCGAACCGATCACCGGCGTGCTGGCCACCGCCGGCGTGGTCGACCGGTACCGCAGGATGGTGGTCGACGGAGCACCGGTGGCCACCGGCATCGTGGCCGCCGGCGACGCCTGGGCGTGCACCAATCCCTCCGCCGGCCGGGGCATCACCGTCGGCCTGATCCACGCCCAGTGCGTGCGTGACGTGGTCCGGGCCCACATCGGCGATCCCGACGCCCTGGCCCGGGCAATGGACGAAGCCACCGAGGCCCGGGTGACGCCGTATTACCGAGACCAGATCGCCGCCGACCGGGCCCGGTTCGCCCAGATGGCCGCGCTGCGCCGGGGCGAGGATCCGCCGGCGCCAGACTCGCGAGCCGCGGCCATCGCCGGCGCGGTCATGCGCGACCCCGACGTCTTCCGGGCCATGCTGGAATCCGTGATGTGCCTGGCCCTGCCCGGCGAGGTCTTCGCCCGGCCCGAGTTCAATGCGAAGGTCGACGCTGTCGGCCGCACCCGGCTCTGGAAGATCCCCGGCCCCAATCGCAGTGCCCTCCTGGAGCTGGCCGGCGGCTGAATACCCGCCTCGGCGGGGGTCGTCGACCGAACGTCTGCTTGGTTTGGCGGGGACCGGTTCGTGAAGGGGATACCCAGCAACCCGGCAGGCGTGACGGAGTTCGGCTGCGCCGGTCAGCAGGGCGTCACTGACTGGTACGACCGTGGTCGCGCCGACCGACTGCTCCAGGCGGCGGCGACACTCGAGACCCCAGCCGGCCACCAGCGCTCCGCAGCGGAGCTCGGCAACGGTGATCGCGGCGAGGAAGATCTGGTGGCCGCCCATGACTCCGACCTCGGAGTCGAACCTGGTGCGCCGGCGTCGGCTGATGGACGCGCTGAAGACCCGGGTGTCGACGAGGATCCTCACGACTCGAGCGCAGCGGCGAACGCGTCGTCCTCGTCCTCGGACAAGTCCTCGATCAACAGCGCGTCGATCGATGCCAACACCGGGGCCGCGGATAGCTGATCGGCGGTCAGATCGGCTGGCAGCGACAAGGTTCCGTGGGGCGCCTCATCGGGGTCTTGGACGGCCTCACCTCGCTATGGTATGCCGCCCGGTCGGTCAAGCTCCTGGACAAAGCGGAGCCCCGATCGCTATCCCCTGCTCATTACCTCAACGAAGCCGGATGAGGCGCCGGCGGCCGGCCCGCCGGCCGCGGGGAGCAGGTTGGGCCGACCCGCGGCGTCGAAGCGCCTGGTCAGCTCTTGAGATGTCCCTCCAGGCGGGCCGCACCCGATCAGAGCGTCATCGGCTCAACCGCGGTGGCGACCGCCGGGCCAACCACGCCCTCTGGCGCATCGTCATGGTCCGTATGGTGTCGGACCCCGACACCCGCGCCTACGTCGCTCGTCGGACAAAGGAGGGCAAGTCGAAGCGGGAGATCATGCGCTGCCTGAAGCGTTACGT
>JBPCLE010000191.1:0-4253 GCA_051003575.1 Acidimicrobiales bacterium
TGAAGATGGACCGGGCCCAGGTGCTGGCCGCCACCCGCAGCGGTGTGGCCCGGGCCCGCGAGCACACCGCCGATGTCGAGTTCAGCCCCCAGGACGCCACCCGTACGCCGCTGGACTTCATGCTCGAGGTGCTGCAGGCCGCGGTCGACAGTGGGGCCACCACCCTGAACATCCCCGACACGGTCGGCTACGGGATCCCCTGGGACTTCGGCGCCCTGATCCAGTACGTCCGCCGCGAGGTGAAGGGCGACTACGTCACATCCACCCACTGCCACAACGACCTGGGCCTGGCCACCGCCAACTCCCTCGCCGGCGTGGCGGCCGGCGCCCGCCAGGTGGAGGTGTGCGTGAACGGGCTGGGGGAGCGGGCCGGCAACGCCGCCCTGGAGGAGGTGGTCATGGCCATCAAGATCCGGCCCGACCAGTTCCCGGGCATCGAGGTGGGGGTCAGGACGGAGGAGCTGGCCCGCACCAGCCGCCTGGTCAGCCGCCTCACCGGCTACCCGATCCAGTACAACAAGGCGGTCGTGGGCCGGAACGCCTTCGCCCATGAGTCGGGCATCCACCAGCACGGCGTGCTGGCCGACCGCAGCACGTATGAGATCATCGACGCCAGCACCGTGGGCCAGGTGGGCAGCCAGATCGTGCTGGGAAAGCACTCCGGCCGCCACGCCTTCTCCGACACCCTGGCCAAGATGGGCATCCACGTCTCGGGCGACATGCTCAACGCCGCCTTCGCCCGGTTCAAGGAGCTGGCCGACCGCAAGGTCGAGCTCACCGATGCCGACCTGGAGGCCATCGTCGCCGAGGAGATGGGGGAGCGCCTGGAGGACACCTACTCGCTGGAGTCCCTGGAGGTCAGCGGCGGCACGGTCGGCGTGCCCCGGGCGACGGTGGTGGTGCTGCGGGCCGGCGAGAAGATGGAGGCCAGCGGCGAGGGCGACGGCATGATCGACGCCGCCTGCAAGGCCATCAAGGCGGCCACCGGCGTCGACGGCACCCTGACCGGCTTCAACGTCTCCGCCGTCACCGGTGGGGTCGACGCGCTCGGCGACGTGATCGTCCAGCTCGAGGCCGCCGGCATCCGGGTGTCGGGGCGGGGCGTGTCCACCGACGTCGTTGAGGCGTCGGCCCGGGCCTACCTGAGCGCGGTCAACAAGGTGCTGCGCATCCAGGCCCGCGCCGAGATCCGCCAGGGCGACGTCGGGCCGTGACGGCCCGCCATCGAGCACGTCGGGCCGTGACGGGCAATCCAGCAACGATGACCGATTGGTGAAACTTGTTCCTGTTTTGAGGCCGGGAGCCGTACACTACGGCCAAGGTCGAGCCCAGCATCTCGCACGCGTCCCCGCACCACTCGCCTAGGAGGAGCGCCCCTTTTGACCGGCATCGACGGAGCCCTCACCTTCCGGCCCCGACCCGCCGAAGGGCCACTCCCGGCGGTGCTGGCCTCACTTGAGGCCGAGTTCGTCGTCGAGTGGCAGGTGGCCGAGGTCGCCGCGGCCGTGCCGCCGGCGGACCAGGCGGTCACGCCAGCCTGAGGGCGTCGACCATGCGGTCGACGTAGTCGCTGAACACGCCGTCGATCCCCTTCTTCAGCAGGTTCGTGACCATACGCTCGTGCTGTGCGTCCCACCCGAAGCACAGCACCCCGAAGCGGTGGAACAGGGTGGTCAGCCCACCGGACCATTCCTCGTGATGGAGGTTCACGGTGTCGATGCCGGCGGCCGAGAGCTGGGCCGCCCGCCGCTCGGGGCCGCTGCGCATCTCGCGCATCCTGGTGCTGTTGACCAGGCGGACGTCGTCGAGGTCGGTGCGCCAGGTGGCCAGCAGCTCCCAGTCGGGATGGCACATCCAGAGGCGCTCGGGCGCGCCGCCGCCGGCGGCGCGAGCGACGGCGGCCACCGCCGCCGCCGCCGCCGGGTCCTTGATGTCGACCGACAGCTCGAAGCCGGTACCGCAGGCGGCGTAGAGGTCCTCCAGCGCCGGCACATGCGCCGGCAGCGCGGCCCGGACCATCGACCCGATGGGCCGGCTGCGCAGGCCCGTTCTGACCTTGCCGTCGTGGTCGAGGATCGGGACACCGTCGGCGGTCAGCCAGACGTCGCTCTCCAGGCCCGTGGCGCCCAGCCGCAGCGCGAGCTGGAAAGCCGCAAGGGTGTTGTCGTCGGCATGGGCTCTCCCGCCACGGTGGGCGAAGGCGATCGGCGGGGTGCGCAGCGAGTCGACGATGCTCGTGACTCTAAGGCCGGCGCCCGCGGGAGGTGCACCGACCCCAACCGGGCCGCCCGCCGGTAGGATCGATGCCATGGAGGCCCTCTGGCTTTTGCTCATCCCTGTCATGCTGGTCGGCGGCTACTTCATGATCCGCGCGTTCATGCGGCTGTCGAAGTCGATCGCCGAGCTCCGCACGGCCATGACCGACCTGGCCGAGGCTGGCGCCGCCCTCAACGCCGTCCAGGACGAGGTCGCCCGCCTGGGTGCGACCGTCGACGAGGTGCACCGCCAGTAGACTCCCGGGCATGCCCACCTCGTTGGGACCGGCGGAGATCCTGGTCATCCTCGTCGTCGCCCTGATCGTGCTGGGCCCCAAAAAGCTGCCCGAGGCCGGCCGGCAGATGGGCAAGGCCATCGCCGAGGTCCGCAAGTGGTCGCAGGGCTTCCAGGACGAGATCAAGAGCGCCATGGATCCCGAGCAGACCAAGCCGTCGTACTCCCAGCCCCAGCCCGGGTACGAGCCGGCGCCCCTCCCCATGATCCCGGCCGAGACCGAGCCGCCGCCGACGGCCACGAACGGCCACACCACGACGGGAAGCCACGGCCAGGTCGCAGGCTCGGCGCCGGCGGACACCACCCCCACCGACCCCTCCGGGCCCCCCGCCGGGGACGCCCCCCAGCCCTAAGGCCCGGCCATCGCCATCACGTCCGACGCCGCCGGCCCCGAGCAGCCCGCCGACGCGGAGGTCGAGGACCCCGGCGAGCGGATGCCGCTCGTCGACCACCTGGCCGAGCTCCGCCGGCGCCTGATCATCTCCATCGTGGCCCTGGTCGCGGGGGCCATCGTCGGCTTCATCTTCTACAACCCGATCCTCAGCGTGCTGCTGCGCCCCTACACCGAGGTCACCGGCAAGACCGAGTTCGTCTTCTTCGATCCGCTGGAGGCCTTCGCCACCCGCCTGAAGGTGGCGGCATGGAGCGGCGCGTTCCTCGCCTCGCCGGTCGTGCTGTGGCAGCTCTGGCGGTTCATCACGCCGGGCCTGCACAAGAACGAGAAGCGCTACGCCATCCCGTTCATCGTGTCGTCGATCCTGCTGTTCGCCCTGGGCGCCTTCGTGGCCCTGTACACCTTCGAGGCCGCACTGCGGTTCCTCGTCGGCATGGGCGGTGACAACCTCACCCCGCTGTTCAGCGCGTCGAAGTTCCTGAGCCTGGTCATCCTCATGGTCCTCGCCTTCGGGATCGCCTTCGAGTTCCCCGTGCTCCTGGTCTGCCTGGAGCTGGCCGGCGTGATCACCAGCGCCACGCTCCGACGCTGGCGCCGGCCGGCGCTGGTGGTGATCGTGGCCGTGGCCGCCGTCATCACGCCCAGCCAGGACCCCTACTCGCTGTTCGCCATGGTGGTGCCGATGTACCTCTTCTACGAGGCCTCCATCCTCATAGGCCGGTTGCTCAAGAAGTGACCCGCGACGAGTTCGCGGCCACCTACGCCTTCGGCCTCGACGACTTCCAGGTTCGCGCCCTCGAAGCGCTCGACGCCGGCCGCTCGGTGCTCGTCGCCGCCCCGACGGGCTCCGGGAAAACGGTGGTGGCCGAGTACGCGGTGGCCAAGGCCCTCGCCGAGGGGGGCAAGACCTTCTACACCACCCCCCTGAAGGCCCTCTCCAACCAGAAGTTCGGCGACCTGTCACGCCGGCACGGGCCGGAGAATGTCGGCCTCCTCACCGGCGACAACTCCATCAACGGCGACGCCCCCGTGGTGGTCATGACCACCGAGGTGCTGCGCAACATGATCTACGCGGCGTCGTCCACCCTCGACGGCCTGCGCTACGTGGTCCTCGACGAGGTCCACTACCTCCAGGACCGCTATCGCGGCCCGGTCTGGGAGGAGGTGATCATCCACACCCCCCCCGAGGTGGATCTGGTCTGCCTCTCGGCCACCGTGTCGAACGCCGAGGAGTTCGCCGACTGGATCGAGACGGTGCGGGGGGCCACCACGGCCATCATCGAGGAGAAGCGCCCGGTCACGCTGCACC
>JBPCLE010000192.1:0-10683 GCA_051003575.1 Acidimicrobiales bacterium
TCAGGTTTCCGGGGCCTGCCCACCTCCCATGCCCTACCACCCGGCAAACGATCCGACTGGCGCGGCCGGCAGCAGACACCTCTCCCTCGGGACAACCTACCCCGCCGCCGGCTCCGGGCGGCTCACCCGGCCAGCTCCTCCACGTACGCCAGGGCCTGGCCGGCCGACCGGTCGGGTTCGCCGGTCATGTCGAGGGTGAGGTAGTCGCCGGCCGGCTCCTCCATCTCGGCGGCGACCCGTCGCACGAGCTGGCCGTCGCGGTTGGCAGCCAGGTGCCCCTCGGCCGCCTCGCACCGGGCGATGGCCACCTCCACGGCCACGTCGCACACGAGCACGGCCGCGAAACCGCCGGCGCCGGCCGCCACGGCCTCGGCCGCCGCCACCTGGGACCGGCGCGAGAACGTCAGGCCGTCGAAGATCACGAGCCGGTCCCGCCCGAGGTGGTAGCGGGCGGCGTCGAGCATGGCGGCGAAGACCACGTCGCGCTCGGCCGAGGTGTAGTCGCACGGGTCGAACAGGACGTGGCGGACCTCGTCCTTGTTGAGGATCCGGGCACTCGGAAGCCCGCGGGCCAGCGCCCTGGCGAGGGTGCTCTTGCCTGCGCCGGGCAGGCCCACCAGCACGATCACCCCGGCGCGCACGACTCCAGCGTAACGGCGGGTCTACCGTGAAGGCGTGCCGTTCGCCGAGGTCGACGGGGCCCGGGTCCACTACCTGGACGCCGGCGCCGGGGAGCCCGCCCTCGTCCTGCTGCACGCGTTCCCGCTGCGCGCCGAGATGTGGGAGCCCCAGCTCGAGGAGCTCTCGGCGGACCGGCGGGTGCTGGCGCCCGACCTCCTCGGCTTCGGTCGCTCCGACGCCCCCGAGAGCATGTTCCGCTACACCATGGCCGGCTCCGCCGACCTGGTCGCCGGCCTCCTCGACCACCTCGGCCTGGAGCGGGTCGTCCTGGGCGGCCTGTCGATGGGCGGCTACGTGGCCTTCGCCTGCCTGCGCCAACATGGCCACAGGGTCAGCGCCCTGGTCCTGGCCGACACCCGGGCTGGGGCCGATACGCCCCTGGCCTTCGACCGGCGCACCGACCAGCAGGACCAGGTGGCACGCGTCGGCACACCGGCCCTCATCGAGACCTTGCTCACCGGGCTCCTCTGCGACCACACCAGGGCCCACCGCCCCGAGCTTGTCGAGCACGTCCGGCGGCTCATGGCCAACCCGCCGGCCGGCTTCATCGGCGCCCTGGAGGCAATGAAGCACCGGCCCGACTCCACCGGCGAGCTGGCGTCCATCGCGGTGCCGACCCTGGTCGTGGTGGGTGAGGACGACGCCCTGTCGCCGCCCGAGGTCGCTCGGGAGATGCACGGGGCCATCCCGGGCTCGGAGCTGGCGGTGCTGGGGCGCGCCGGCCACCTGTCGAACCTGGAGGCGCCCGAGGAGTTCAACGCCGCCGTCGGCGACTTCCTGGACCGCCTGTGAGGCGCGGCGCCGGCCTACTGGCACTGGCCCTGGTGGCCGGCGCCTGCACCTCCGGGCCTGATGGCGCCGCAACGTCGGAGTCGGCGCCCACCACTGCGCCCTCCACCACCACCGCCGCCAACGTGCCGTCCGGCGACGCCCCGACGGTGGCCGTCACCCCGCTGCTGCCGGCGCCGGCGCCCGGCGCCACGGTGACGTACTACCCCGTCGTCGCCGGGTCGCGGCCCCACGACGTGGCGCCGGCGCCCGACGGGTCGGTCTGGTACACCGCCCACGCCGGCCAGGTGGCCGTCCACGACCCTGCCACCGGCAGCTGGCGGGAATGGAAGCTGCCGGGCACCCGTCCCCATGCCTACGCGGTGTACGTCGACGAGAAAGACCGCGTCTGGCTGAGCGACTTCGGCGCCAACGCCCTGGTCATCTTCGACCCGTCGACGGAGCAGTTCCGCAGCTTCGCGTCCGACGCGCCGAACGCGAGCGTCCGCCAGATACTCGGCCGCCCCGGCGAGGTGTGGGGCGCGGAATCGGGCGCCGACCGCCTCGTCGTGGTGCGAGGAGCCTGAGCGGCGTTACGTTTCTGGCCTCATGCCTTCGTTGGGGGAACGCATCGTCGAGCACCTGAGCGCCAACGGCGCCTCGCTGGACGACAACGAGCTGGCCGAGGCCCTCGGGGCCCAGCGCGTGGCCGTCTCCGAGACGTGCCGCCAGCTCGAGGCCCAGGGCCTGGTGGTGCGGAACATGGCCGGCGGCACCCGCTCGGTGGCCGGCGCGGCCCCGGTCGCCACCGCCACCGCCCGACCGCCGGCGCCGCCCAGCGCGCAGTCGACTTTCCCCGCCCACGCCCGCCGGATCCTCTCCGCCCGTTGGGGGAGCAGCCTCCAACGCCGGCATGCCCTGCTTCCCGGCGGCATGACCGGCACGTTCGAACTGGTGTCGGGCAACGGCCGCATCGTCGGCGACGTGGTGTGGCTGGCCGACCGCGGCCCCTGGGAAGCCAGGTCGGCGGCCGTCTCCGAGGCCGTGCTCATCGTTAGCCATGTGGCCAATGCCGACCGCCGGTTCCTGGTCTTCGGTGAGGAGTGGGACACCCTCAGCCGCTGGCTGTCCCGCTACCGCGGCTGCCTCGACGGCGTGGAGATCTGGTTCCTCGCCGGCGACACCCTCGAACGCCTGGCCTGAGCAGCGGTCGGGCTACAGGGCCCGAGCGGCCCCCAGAGCGGGGGGCTAGACCCGCCAGCTGGGGACGGCGTTGACGAAGCGCTCGACGGGCACGGTGCCCGAGTCGTTCTTGGCGTAGGACCAGTCGTACTGCTTATGACGGTGGCGCTCGTCGAGGTACGCCCGGCCGCCGCGGATGTCGATCAGCTCGGCGATGAGCTCGTAGGTCACCGGCTCGAGCGCGTTCGAGACGTGCCCGGCGAACTCCTCGGGGAAGTGGGTGAGCAGGCTCTCGAGCAGAACCTGCTGCTGGGTGGCCAGGTAGCAGCGGGAGCGGTCGGCCACCGTGCCGATCCGCTTGCGGATGACGCCCATGTCGAACTCGGTGGCGATCGACCCACTCACCTTCTGGAGGCGCTCGGCCAGGTTCTCGCCGTCGAGCTTGCACGGCGAGCACTGCCCGCAGGACTCCACGGCCAGGAAGCGAGCGGCGCCGGCCGCCACCGCAGTCATGTCGACGGTGTCGTCGAAGACGATGAAGGCGCCGGAGCCGAGCCCGCTGCCGATGGCAGCCAGGTGCTCGTAGGTGACCGGCGTGTCGAGCAGGTGCCCAGGGATGATGCCGGTGGCGACGCCCGACATGACCGCCTTGATCTCATGGCCGGGCAGCGGGCCGCCACCGATCTCCTCGATCACGTCGCCTAGGAGCGTGCCCATCAGCACCTCGCCCACGCCGTGGCGCTGCGTGCGGCCGGTGATGGTGCACACCATGGTGCCGGGAGACTCCTGAGTGCCGACGGTGCGGAACCACTCCGGGCCACGGGCCAGGATGCGGGGGACGTTGGCCAGCGATTCGGTGTTGTTCACCAGCGCCGGCGCGATGGGTGCATCCTCGGGCACCTCCCGCAGGCCGCGGCGGAACGTGGGGACCACCCGAGGGAAGGGGAAGCGTCCGTCGATGGTCTCGAGCAGCGCGCTCTCCTCGCCGTAGAGGTACTCGTCGGGGCCCTCGAAGACCTGAAGGCCGACGTCGCCGTTCCAGCCCGCTTCCTCCACCTCCTCGATGGCCGCCCGGACCCGCTCGACCTCGCCGGCGAAGGACCGCTTCATCCCGAACACGATCATGTCGGCCTGCACGGCGCGGGCCGCGATGAGCGCGCCCTCGACCACCGCGTAGGGGTTGCGGCGCAGGATGGTGCGGTCCTTGAAGGTGCCTGGCTCGCCCTCGGCCGCGTTGACGATGACCGCCGTGGGATTGTCGACGAGGCGGTTCTGGCTCACCGTCTGCCACTTGCGGCCGACGGGGAAGCCGGCGCCGCCCCGGCCGCGCAGGCCGGAGGCCAGGACCCGTTCAATGATCGCCTCCGGCGTCATCTCCAGGGCCGCGGTGAGCCCTTTCCCGCCTCCCCGGGTCACATGGTCCTCGAGCGAGATGATGGGGTTCGGGTGCAGCACCCGATGTACGAGCGTCACGCCGGCCATGCTACCGCACCGTGTGAATGTGTTCACATTCACAATCCTTTTCACAAGCGTCTCCCTTGGGTAAGGTCGTCCGCCATGGAGATCGGACCGCTCATCACCCGGGCAGTGCTCACCGTCGAGGAGGGCGACAGCTTCAACGACGCGGCCATCTGGATGATGGAGCGCGGCATCGGTTCCGCCGTCGTCCTCAAGGACGGGGCGCCCACCGGGATCATCACCGACCGCGATGCCCTGCGGGTGATCGCCCGGGGCTCCGACATCTCCGCCATGACCGTGGGCGACTGCGTCACCCGCGGCCTGAAGTGCGTCTCCCCCACCCTCGACCTCCACGAAGCGGCGCGGGTCATGCGCGACAAGGGGTTCCGCCACCTGGTGGTCGTCGATGAGAACGACCAGCTCGCCGGCGTGTTCTCGATGCGCGACCTGGTCGTCGGGCTGCTCCAGGAGCGGGCCGAGGTGGCCGCGGCGCAGTCCTAGATGCGGCCCTCGGCCCGGCGGGTCGTGGCCAGGCTCACCGGGCTGCCCCACACGCCACGCGCGCTCTTGCCGGCGGCGCCCACCAGGCCCAGGCCCCCGAGCAACAGGAGCCCCCGGGCCTGCACGTCCCGGCGATCCCCGTCCAGCACCCCGTCGACCGCGCTCCGGCTGACCAGGAGCTGGGCGATGTCGGCGGCCGTCGAGGCCGCCTGCAGCGCGAAAAGCAGCAGGAGCGCCTTGCGGTCGGCCTTCCACGCCAGCCGCAGCGAGTCGGCGGCCGCACCCGCCGCCTCCCGCAGGGGCAGCGGGTCGGCATCGGGCACAGGCCCGCCCCGCACCACCCCCCGCTCCACCATGGCCGAGACGTTACGCGCCCGTCCCGGACCGGGGACACTGGGCGCATGGACGCCTACGACGCCATCCTCACCAAGCGCGACACCCGCAGCTTCTCCAACCGACCGGTGGCCGACGACGACCTGCGCAAGGTCCTCCAGGCCGGGCGCATGGCGGGGAGCGCCAAGAACCAGCAGCTCAACCGCATCGTGGTCGTGACCGATCCCGGCGACCGGGCCGCGCTGGCGGGGTGCGGGCGGTTCGCCGACTGGCTGCCCGCCTGCCCGGTGGTGCTGGCCATCGTGGTGCCCACCGACGGCGGCAAGGCCTTCGACATCGGCCGCATGGCCCAGAACATGATGGTGGCCGCCCAGAGCCTCGGCCTCGCCTCGTGCCCGGTGACCTTCCACGACGGCGACTGCGTCCGGGATCTGCTGGGGTTCCCCGACGACCACGAGGCCCCGATGGGCGTCGGCATCGGCCACCCGGCACCGGCCGAGGAGCAGCGGAAGTCGTCCCCTCGCATCCCCCTCGACGAGCTGGTCGACCGGGACCGCTGGAAAGCCTGACCAGCGCGGGCCCGACCGCCTTTCGACGATCCCCCCGGCGTACAGTGCACCGACCCCAACGAGAGGACCGTTCCCGTGAGCTACACCCTTGCCTGTGGTGACATCGTCGAAGGCTGCGCGGCCACCTTCGAAGCCGACTCCGAGGACGCACTGATGGCCAGCGCCGGCGGCCACGCGGCCGAGGCCCACGGCATCACCGAGATCACGCCCGAGCTGGCCGAGCAGGTCAAGGGCGCCATCAAGCCGGCATAGTCCTCAAGATGGCATAGTCCTCAAGATGGCATAGTCCTCTCCCCGCCTCGCGCCGGCCAGGCGCCGGCCAGGAGCTCGAGGCTACGCAACCGGGTTTCCAGGCCATGGGCGATCGTCGTCACCATCAGCTCGTCGGCCTTGGTGGCGGCGAGCAGATGGTCGAGTCCGGCCAGCGCGTTCGCCGGGGAGCCGACGATCCGGTTGGTCGGCGCGGCGCGGGCCAGCGCCATCTCCGGCCGGGCCGCGGCGTCGTCGGGGGCGAGGAGGGGCATGAAGCGCCCGGCGCGGATCAGGTGCGACGCCATCCTTCCCGGCCCGGCCTGGCGGTCCGCCTCCTCGTCGGTGTCGGCCACCAGCACGCTGGCGGTGACGATCACGTACGGCTCCTCGAGCGCCGGCGAGGGCCGGAACGCGCCCCGGTACAGGTCGAGCGCGTCGAGGGTGCCGCCCTGGTCGAAGTGGTGGGCGAAGACGAAACGCAGCCCGAGGCGGCCGGCCAGCTCGGCGCTGAACCCGCTCGAGCCCAGCAGCAGGATCTGCGGGGTGGACGTGGCCGCCGGCGTGGCCGAGAACCGCTCCCACAGCCCGCCCTGACCCCGCACGTCGCCGAGCAGGCCCATCAGGTCGATGAGGTCGCGCGGGAAGTCCTCCGCTCCCAGCAGCGTGGCCGACCGGCGCAGGGCCAGGGCCGCCTCCTGGGTGGTGCCGGGCGCTCGACCGAGCCCGAGGTCGATCCGGCCGGGGTGCAGCGCCTCCAGGGCGGCGACGTGCTCGGCGACGACGAGCGGGGCGTGGTTGGGCAGCATGATCCCGCCCGAGCCGATCCGGATGTGGGTGGTGCGGGCGGCCAGGTGGGCCATCAGCACCGGCGGCGTGGTGCTGGCCAGCAGGGCCATGTTGTGGTGCTCGGCCACCCAGAACCGGTGGTAACCCAGCTCGTCGGCCCGCTGGGCCAGGGCGGTGGTGGCCGCCAGCGCGTCGGTCGTCGTGCCTCCGGCGTTCACCACCGCCAGGTCGAGCACCGACAGCGGCGGCCGTCCCGGCCCGGCCCGGGCCCCCTGCGTGTCGGTCATCCCAACTCCCTAGCACCAGGTCGCCGGCGCGTCGGGCCGCCGCCGGCTCGGGGCCGGCCTCAGCCGAGCGCCGGTGCGGGCCGCCGGAGCTGGCGGAGGAGGGCGATGGCGAAGCCGGTCGCGAACGCCGCGGACACCACCGACGCGCTCAGCCACTGGCCCAGGCCGGCCGTCGACCGCCACCCGATCGCCTGCACGGCCTCGGCGGCCAGCGCGAGGGCGGCGACCCCGAAGAGCGCGGTGCCCACCGCCGTCACCGCGGCGGGCGGGAGGGCGCCCGACACCGGCGTGGTCCGCCACAGACGGCGAAGGACGAACCACGCGCCGAGGCCGGCGAGCCCGACCACGCCGGCAGCCACCCGCGTCGTCTCGATCTCGTTCGTGTGGTGGCGGGCGGCGGCGGCCAGGCACGTCGGGTCGGCCGGGGCCAGTTCCCGGTACTCGGCGCAGCGCTCGGGCGTGTAGGTGATGCTCGGGAGGTCGCCGGCGACGAACCTCGGCCCGTAGGCGGCGTCCATGACGCCCGCGAGGGCACCGCTCAACCAGATGGCGATGAAGCCCAGCGAGCACAGCAGCCCGGCAACGAGGATGAACTGGCGGGCCAGCACCGACGCCGGGACGCCGGCCTGGGTACTGGCCCTGGCCGCCACCTCGCGCACTTCGCCGAACCGGGCGACGGCCTCGGCCGGCGTCGCCCCGTCGGCCACGGCGTCGTGCAGGTGGGCCTCGGCCTCAGCCAGGACCCGCCGCACGGCGCGGGGAGAACCCCGCAGATGCACGAGCAGGTCGTCCAGGTAGCGCTCGATCTGGTCCTCGTCCTTCACGCTCCCATCACCGCCTCGACACCGCTCACGAACCGTCGCCACTCCCGCCGCCGCTCGGCCAGCGCCGCCCGGCCGGCGGGTGTGAGCTGGTACACCCGGCGCTTGCGACCGTCGACGGTCGACCAGTCGCTGGCAACCATCCCGGTGCGCTCCAGCTTGTGCAGCGCCGGAGAGACCGTGCCCTCGGGCAGGTCGAAGTCGCCGTGGCTTCCCTCCCGCAGGTCGGTGATGATCGCGTACCCGTGCTGGGGGCCGCGACGCAGGACACCGAGCAGCAGCAGCTCCAGATGACCCTTGACCATACCTAGATATTCTAGGTATGGCTGGGCCATGTCAAGGGCCGGTCCGGCGGCCGACCCCACCGACGGGGCGGGCAACCCCCTAGCGTCAACCCCGTGATCGCCCGCTGGGTCCTTGGCGTCTTCGCCCTGCTCCTCGTCCTGGTCGGAGTGGGGGGCTTCCTCACTCCCGATCGGGGCTCGGCCAGCACCGCCCCTGCGTACAACGTCTTCCATCTGGCCTTCGGGCTGCTCGGGCTCGCCCTCGTGCTGGGGGGTGACCGGTCCGCCATCCGGGCCTTTCTCGTCGGCTTCGGCGTGATCGACCTCTACCAGGCCCTGGCCAGCGCCCAGGGCTGGTTCCCGGCGTCGCAGTTCCGCTGGACCCACACCGACGACGTGCTGCACGTGGTGCTCGGCGCCGGCCTGGTACTCGCCGGCGCCCTTCTCTAGATCGGGAAGCGCCCTCGCAGCCAGTCGGCGAGGAGCGGGTCGACGACGGCCAGCCCGGCTCCTGTGTCCCCCAGGTCGCCGCTGTCGAGCAGGGTGTTGCGGGCGTGGGTGGCGGTCCCGTTGGACAGGTCGAGCAGGTCGGCCTGGGCGCCGTAGATGCTGCCGCCCCGGGCGACGGCGCGCAGCACCGACCGCTCGCCCCGCTCGAACCCCGAGTACAACCGCTCCATCCCCTCGCCCGTCGCCCGCCGCACGTCGTCGAGGGCGGCGGCCCATGTGCCGAGGTCGGCGGCATGGCCCGCCGGCGTGTGGCGCCAGCAGGCGTCGGCAAGCTGCATCGTGCGTTGGGGGTGGCCGGCGGCGAAGGCGGTGATGTGCCCGGCCACCGGGCCGGCGTCGCGCCCCGTGGAAACGAACCCCGATCCCACGATGGCCTCGACCGCAGCCGGATCCAACGGGCCGATCTCCACCAGGTCGGCCTGGCCGTAGAACGGCTCGGCCCGGGCGCTGAACAACGTCCGCATCATCGAAGGATGGGAGCCGGCGAACACCAGGCCCAGGTCGCGGAGGTGGTGCTGGATGCCGGTGCGCAGGGCGCCGGCGGCGCCGTCGACCCGGCCGATGGAGGAGAACTCGTCGACGACGAGGACCGTCGGCTCCCGGGCCGCGGCGGCGACCAGCACGCCGAGCAGGGAATGGAACACCAGCGCCGGGTCGGGCCGGTTCCGCGCCGGGCCGGTGAGGTCGATCTTGACCACGCCCAGGTTGATGGCCACGCCGGCGGCCAGCGTGCGGGCGACCTTGGCAAAACGCCCGGTGGTGGCGCCCAGGGCGTCGTCGAAGCGCACCGCCACGTCGGCCATCGAGGTGACCTCGTAAAGGTCGACCCACACCGCGGTCACCTCGCCCAGGTCGGCGACCAGCCGGCGCAGCACGCTGGTCTTCCCGAAGCGCCGCGGCCCGAGCAGCGCCGTTACCCGCCGGCCGCTGGCCCGCTCGGCCAGATCGGCGAGCAGGTCGTCGCGACCCTGCACCTCCCCTGGCTCCAGCGGGCCCTGGTACGGGAACGGTGACGGCTCCACCCGGCAATGGTACCGCTCCACAGAGGGTGTTCGGTTCTATAAAGCAGAACGTACCGTTGTGGCCGGGCGCGCTGGCGGGCGGCCGGAGGACCAACCGCTCGTAATACTCTCGTTAGCACGAGCATTCTCTCCATGCAGCAGGAGATTCGCGGTCTGGAGCTCGGCGGGCCCCGTCCTGACCTGGGAGCGCTGCGCTCGATGACCGCTGTCCTGCGCGGCCGAAGCGGCCAGCGCCGTCTCCATGTGTACCCTGCAGCCCATCCGCGGATGGCCGGCGACGAGCGGTTGGTGATGGGAGGGGCCGGCGCCGCCGCCTCCTACGGTGCCCGGGTGATCGTCGTCACGCCGCTCGACTTCTACGTCCGGGCCGGCGACCAGGCATCGGTGATCGCCGACTACCACCCCGTAGTGAGCACGTCGAACCTGACGCTCCGACCCGTCGATGACGGGCTCTGGCCGTTCGGCGGCGATGCCCGCATGGTGGGCCCGGTGGTCTCGATCCTCGACCTCTTTGACGCCGCCGACCGTGGCGCCGAAGAGGCGGCGACGATCTGGCCGACCGGGTCGTGAGAGCGCTTGCCAGCGAACTTCTTAGGCACGACGGCGTTCGCGACAGACATGAGGATGCAGGCATCTGGTTTTCCGGACTCTGCGCTGCAAGGTCAGTCGCGGGATCCTCCAGCCCGCCGTTCGGTGACACCCAGCGAGATCCGGTGACATCTCGATGAGAACCTGCTTGACACGGCAATGAGAGAACTACTGACATGTCGACGAGAGGTCACACTACGAGCAGCCGCTGGTCGTGCCGCACCCGCTGCACACGAAGCAGGCGCCGGCCCGCTGCATGACGACACCGCACACGTAGCAGTACGGTGCGTCGGACGCGGCCGGCGTGGCGGCGACCGCCGTGGCCGTGGCCGCTGCGGGGTGGGCGGCGGGGTCGGGGACGACCTCTGAGCCCGTGCTGGTGGGCGTGGTGTGCTCCTCGACGCCGGGCAGGGTGGGCTGCATGCGCTCCTCGACGGTGAGGATGCCCAGGTCGGCCCGCTCCTCGGCGGTGAGGTACTCCACCGCCAGCCGGCGGAAGATGTAGTCGACCAGCGAGCTGGCGAAGCGGATCTCGGCGTCGTCGGTGATGCCGGCGGGCTCGAAGCGCATGTTGGTGTACATGTCGACGAAGGCCCGCAGGGGCACGCCGTACTGCAGGCCGTGGCTGACCGAGATGGCGA
>JBPCLE010000193.1:0-22573 GCA_051003575.1 Acidimicrobiales bacterium
CGTTGCCGTGAGCGCTCGAGCAGGTACTCGGGAACCTCCGTCACGCCACGAATGTATGCGGAGCGGGCGGTGAGAAGCCAAGCAGGCTCACGGGAACCGCCCCGTGGCTGTTCCCGGGGGCCGGGACCGGGCCGGTGCGCCCGCATGCCACACGTCGGGCCGGGGCGCTCCTGTCGACAAATGGTGCGCTCCGGCCGGGGGCCGGGGGCCCGGATTGGCCGGGCCTGCCCGGGGCTGCTGAACTAGGGCCGACGCGTCAGGCCCGACTCGTGTGGAGGAAGGTCCCCGAGTAGAATGTGATCGCGTTCACGAGGCCGGTTGTCGAGGGAGGTAGTGCCCGGTGGCTGCGTTCGTCAGTTCAATGATCGTCCTGGTGCTGGGCGTGGCCATCTGCATGTACGTCGGCGCCCGGCGGCCCATCGGCACGCCCGTCACCTGGGGCGAGGCCATGGTCGCGGCCACGTTCGCCTTTGGCCTCATGCTCCTGGCCTACGGCATCGTCCCCCACCAGTGGCTGGCCTACGCCGACAACGAGCTGCTCTGGCGGCCCGACAAACTGCTCGTCGGCATCTCGTCCGCCGGCGTGGTCTGGGGCGCCGACGCCAAGGACCTCGGCGGCACCGGCCGCATTCTCATCAACTACCAGGCCATTCGCGACATCGTCGCCTCCGTGCTCTACATCGTGTTCCTCGGCGGCCAGATGGTCCTGTGGTCCATCTGGCAGAAGCGGGGACGGAAGAAGCCTGGCGACCTGGAAGAGGCCCGTTCGTGGTTCGGGCGGCCCGTGCTCAGGAAGGCGTAGGTACCCAACATGGCCAAGAACGACGCCAATCCCCCGATGCCGGCATTTCCCGGCGGCTACGCGCTCCAGGAGGTCGAGACCGACTACCTGGCCAAGGCCGTCAAGCCGAAGCAGTTCCTCCACATCGACCAGTCCGAGTGCATCATGTGCGAGGGCTGTGTCGACATCTGCCCGTGGAAGTGCATCCACATGCTCTCCACCGACACCATCGCCGAGTCGCTGAACACCGGCGCCCCGGGCGAGGACCCCGACGACCACGTGGTGTTCATCGTCGACGAGGACGTCTGCACCCGCTGCGGCCTCTGCGTCGACCGGTGCCCCACCGGCGTCATCATCACGGGCAAGGCCGGCGTGGCGGCGAAGGACGGCGACGCCCACCAGCGGGACGAGAAGCACGGCTACGCCTACGGGATGCGGTTCTAACCCCCCATGGATTTGCGTCCTCAGCCCCGGCTGTCTAGAGAAGGGCCAGAATGGCAAGGCGAGTAGACGGAAACGGGAACGGCAACGGGCACCGGGCGAGCCCGGCCGAGCGCCTTGCCGAGGTAGGGGAGAAGGTCCGCGGATCGCAGGCCTGGGCCTCGATCTTCCGTCCCGGCTCGATCTTCCGGAAGGGCTACACCGACAGTCCGCGGAACCGGTCCTACGTCATCATGAACAGCCTCATCTACCACCTGCACCCGGTGAAGGTGAAGCGTCATGCGGTGAAGGTCAGCTACACGCTGTGCCTCGGCGGCCTCTCGTTCTTCCTGTTCCTCCTGTTGACCGTGACCGGCATCTTCCTGATGTTCTTCTACCGGCCGACCACCGCCCAGGCCTGGACCGACATCGAGACGCTCGAGACGTCGATAACCTTCGGCCTGCTCATCCGCAACATGCACCGGTGGGCCGCGCACCTCATGGTGCTCTCTGTATTCCTGCACATGTCCAGGGTCTTCTACCACGGTTCCTACAAGCCGCCCCGAGAGTTCAACTGGGTCATCGGCGTGATCCTGCTCACCCTCACCCTGCTGCTGTCGTTCACCGGCTACCTGCTGCCGTGGGACCAGCTGGCCCTGTGGGCGGTGACCGTGGGTACGAACATGATGGGCTACACACCGGTATTCGGCGAACAGGTGCGCTTCGTCCTCCTCGGGGGGGTGGAGATCGGCGGCGAGACCCTCTTGCGGTGGTACGTCCTCCACGTGCTGATGCTGCCTTTCGTGATCGTGATCTTCATGGCCATCCACTTCTGGCGCGTCCGCAAGGACGGCGGCATCTCTGGGCCGCTGTGATGGGTTTCGCACTCGCTCCGCTAGTGCGAGGCAGCTGCGCTCCGGCCGTCCGGCGGAGCCGGCCGGCCTCCGCCGTTCTTCTTGCCGGCCAGCCGAGCGGGGCCGCCTCCGGCGGCTTCGGGCGGCCGGCCGGGATAGGGGGTTTCTGTGGCTGAAGTTCCCGAACACCTTCTCAAGCGGTCCGCTGAGCGGCGGGCCGCGCTGGGCGCGCCTCCCGCCGGCGGCGCCGCGGCCGGTGACCCCAGCGCGCCGGCCACTGCCTCTGATGCACCCGCCGGCGACGGCGGCAAGATCCCCGCCAGCCTGCTCGCCCGCAGCGCGGAAGCCAAGGCGGCCAAGGAGGGCGGCGCGGCCACGCCGGCCACCACGGGCGCGGCGGCTACCGCCGCCGCGGCCTCGTCGGTCGCCACTGCGCCGGCGCCGGTGGCCAAGGGCCCTGAGGGCCATACCCAGCGCCTGCTCACGGTGGTCAAGGCCGGCTCCATCCAGGACGTCAAGGCCACCCCCACCGACAAGGTGCACACCTGGCCCCATCTGCTCATCGGCGAGTTCATCGCCTGCCTGGCCTGCAGCGCCTTCCTGCTGGTGTTCTCGGCCATCGTCAACGCCCCGTTCCTGGCTGCAGCGAACTTCAACTTCACGCCGAACCCCTCGAAGGCTCCCTGGTACTTCCTCGGCCTCCAGGAACTGCTGACCATGTTCCACCCCATGGTCGCCGGCGTGACGATCCCGGGCATCGGCATCTTCGGCCTCATGCTGGCCCCCTACATCGACAAGAACCCCAGCCAGAAGCCCGAGGACCGCAAGTTCGCCATCTCCCTCTTCACCGCCTTCTTCATGTTCTGGGCCGTGCTGGTCATCATCGGCACGCTCTTCCGTGGTCCCGGGTTCAACTTCACCTTCCCGTGGCGTGACGGCGTCTTCTTCGACCTGTAAGCCTCCTAGGAGCCCCTGTTGGACAGCAGCATCATCTTTCTCCTGGCGATCGTGGCCCTCCTGGGGCTCATGTTCGTGTTCCTCTTCGCCTCGTCCCGCCGGCGCGACGCCGAGCGGGCTGTCAATGAGGCGCCGAGCATCGAAGAGCGGGCCGAGATGGCCACGGCCAACCTGCCGGTGCCAGTGGGCCACGGTTCGGCGTCCGGGCGTGAGCTCGAGCGCACCGTGGCACTCGATCGCCGCGGCTCCCAGGTCGCCACCCCCGACGCCCCGCCCGTGGCGCTGCCCGCCCCGCTCGACGAGGAGGCGCTGGGTGTCACCCGCCGCCAGGTCCTGAACCGCGGCATCATCGGCACCTTCACCCTGACCCTCACCGGCTTCGGCGCCGCCTGCGTGGCCATGCTGTGGCCGTCGCTGTCGGGCGGGTTCGGCTCGAAGCTCCGGGTCGGCAAGTTCGACGACAGCATGGACGAGATCGCCGACAAGAAGGAGCCCTTCTACGTCGGCGCCGGCCGGGTCTACATCAGCCCGTTCCCGAAGGAGGCCGTGGCGCCCGCCAAGGGCGTGGCCGCGTACGCCGCGGTCGTCGACGGCTACGAGCAGGGCGTCGCCGCCATCTACCAGAAGTGCCCCCACCTCGGCTGCCGTGTCCCGTGGTGCAAGACCTCCCAGTGGTTCGAGTGCCCGTGCCACGGTTCGCAGTACAACCGGGTGGGCGAGAAGAAGGGCGGCCCCGCCCCCCGGGGCATGGACCGCTTCGTCGCCACGGTGGAGAACGGCATCGTCGTCGTCGACACCAAGACGGTGATCCCCGGGCCCCCGATCGGCACCAACACCACCGGCCAGGAGTCCGAGGGCCCCCACTGCATCGGTGCCGTGTCCGAGCACTGATGTGACGACCCTTCTCGCAGTCTCCTCCCAACAGCGGATCGGCCTCGCCGTGGTGCTGACCATGATGGTCGGCTGGGTGATCTATCTCCTCGGCGCGGCGCGGCGCACCTACGAACCGGGGGCCGAGCTCACCACCGCCCCCAACCGCAAGTCCTATTACAACGACGAGGGGATGGAGGGCAAGCGCCTCACCCGGTACCTGTGGTGGGCCTTCGTCATGCTGGCCATCTCGGCCGTCGGCCTGCCGGCCTACTGGGTGCGCGAGCCCTTCCGCCAGACCGGCGCCGGCCTCGATCGCGGCACGGCCTATTTCGAGGAGGAGGCGGTCAAGCGGGGCGAGTGGTACTTCCAGGCGTCCCCCGGCGACCCGCCGACGCCCCGCGAGCCGCACTATGGCTGTGAGAACTGCCACGGCAAGAAGGGCATCGGCGGGGTCGCCGCCTTCACCCTCACCGACCCGACGAACCCCGACGCCCTTCCCCAGCAGGTCCAGTGGGTGGCGCCGGCACTCAACACGGTCATGCTCCGGTTCCGGCCCGAGGAGGTCAAGCAGATCCTGATCTACGGCCGGGCCGGCACCCCCATGCCGCCCTGGGGCATCGAAGGCGGCGGCGCCCTGAACGACCAGCAGATCGAGGATCTCATCGCTTATCTCGACCACATCAAGCTGAACCCGAGCGAGGTGAAGGCCGCCAACCTGAAGCAGTACGGCACCGACGGGGCCATGCTCTTCGAGGCATTCTGTGCCCGTTGCCACACGCAGGGCGCGTCCTATGGGCAGCCCACCCTCCAGGGAGGTGGGGCCTACGGTCCCGACCTGACCGGAGGCGCCACGCTGCGCCAGTTCCCCACCATCCAACAGCACCTTGCGTGGGTCGAGGAGACGGCGGCGCTCGGGGCGGGCTACGGCCAGCGCGGCATCTCCTCCGGACGCATGCCCTTCTTCGGCGACACGCTCACCGAGGACCAGATCAAGGCCGTCGTCGCGTACGAGCGCACCCTGTGACCGACACCGCGCTGTTGGCGCTCTCGTGGAACCCCCAGGTCCGGGGTGGCCTGTACGTGTTGATCTCCGTGGTCATCCTCTGCGGCTCCGGCGCCCTCATCCTCGGCACCAACCTGGGGGGCCGCCTCGGCTTCCAGGCCGCGGCCGCCGGCCTGACCGGCTTCTTCGTGGTCATCGGGGCCACCTGGTGGGTCTACGGGATCGGGCCGCACGGCAAGGCCCCCACATGGGTCCCCCGGTTCGAGGTCGCCGGTGACCTGGGCCAGGTCGACAGCCAGATCCTCGGCGACTTCCCCCGCGGCTGGGAGGAGCTCCAGCTCGACGACCCCGCCGTCGCCGATGCCCTGCCGGTCTCCGACGCCGCGCTCACCGGCGGCGAGGAGGGCGACGGCATCTTCGACAGCCCGGCCGCTTACCTCCCGGTCGCGGCGCTGGAGAAGGGCGGCGAGACCTACGGCCCCTTCGGCGTCTTGAACTTCCGGCCCTTCGACCTGTGGCACAAGACCCACTATTTGATCATCCAGGTGAAGCAGGTCGTGCCTCAGGAGGTCATCCCGGGCGCGGCCCCGCCGATCCCGCGTGTCGACGACAACGCCGCGCCGGTCGCCGTGGTCATGGTCCGCGACCTGGGCAGCCTGCGGTTGAACCCGGCGGTCTTCACCATCGCCTCAGCGCTGCTGTTCGGCCTCCTCGTCTACCAGCTCCACACCCGTGACAAGGAGCTGATGGCCGCGAGGGCGAAGCAGTAGCGGGAGCATCCGGCGGCGCCCGGCTAGGGCTAGGCTGACCTCGAACCGTGGCCCAGTACCTGCCCCTCCTGATGTTGATGATCCTGGCGATCCTCTTCGCCGGGATGTCTATCGTGGCGTCCAGGCTCTTGGGCCCGAAGAAGCCCACCGTGGCCAAGACGGCGCCGTACGAGTGCGGGATCGTGCCCGACAGCGAGCCGGCGGAGCGGTTCCCGGTGCGCTTCTACCTGGTGGCGATGCTCTTCATCATCTTCGACATCGAGATCATCTTCCTCTACCCCTGGGCGGTGATCTTCCGCCAGCTCGGCGCCTTCGGACTGTGGGAGATGATGATCTTCGCCGGCGCTGTCTTCGTGTCGTTCATCTACCTCATAGGCAACGGCGCCCTCAACTGGGGCCCGGTGAAGCAGCTCACCGCGCTGATCGACCCGCAGCGCACCACGGATTCCACCGTCCGCAGGGTCGGGTCCGAGGGTCGCCAGGTTCCGGCCGAGCAGGGGGCGGCCTGATGGGCCTCGAAGATCTCAACCACAACTTCCTCACCGGCAAGGTCGAAGATCTCGTCAAGTGGGCCCGGTACAACAGCGTCTGGCCGGCCACCTTCGGCCTGGCCTGCTGCGCCATCGAGATGATGGCCACGGGCGCCGCCCACTTCGACCTGGCCCGCTTCGGCATGGAGGTCTTCAGGGCCTCCCCCCGCCAGGCCGACCTCATGATCGTCGCCGGCCGGGTGTCGCAGAAGATGGCCCCGGTCCTGCGCCAGGTCTACGACCAGATGATGGAGCCCAAGTGGGTCATCTCCATGGGCGTGTGCGCGTCGAGCGGTGGCATGTTCAACAACTACGCCATCGTGCAGGGTGTCGACCAGGTCGTCCCGGTCGACGTCTACACCCCCGGCTGCCCGCCGGGCCCCGAGACGCTCATCCACTCCATCCTCACCCTCCACGAGCTGATCCGCACCGGCGAGATCATGAAGCGCCGGGATGCGTCCGGCGCCGGCGCCGGCGTGCACGTCACCGAGCGCCGGATCGCAGTCGCCACGCCCCACTAGGCTCGGCCGCGTGGACCAGCCCGACGCCGCCCCGCCGCCCGAGGAGGAGCCGGCCCGCATCCACGGCGCCCTTTCCACCCTCTCCCGGGGCGAGCTGGTCGTCCATACCGACCAGGCTGAGTACCTCGATCTCGTCGGTGCCCTGTACGACGACGGCTACCGGGTCTGCGTCGACCTGACCGGTGCCGACTACCTGATGCACATGGCGCGCCCGCTGCCCGCCGGCGTCGGCGCCGAGCGGTTCGAGGTGGTGGTGAACCTGCTTTCCACCGAGGCCCGCCGGCGGATCCGGGTCCGGGCCCAGGTCGCCGAGGCCGACCCCAGGCTGGCGTCGATCTTCGAGCTCCACCCCGGCACCGAGGCCATGGAGCGGGAGACCTACGACATGTTCGGCATCGTCTTCACCGGCCACCCCGACCTGTCCCGCATCCTCATGCCGGATGACTGGGAGGGCCATCCCCTGCGGAAGGACTTCGGGGTCGGCCGCATCCCTGTCCAGTTCAAGGGGGCCCCACCCGCACGATGACCGTCGCCGAGACCTCAGAAGGCGCCCAGGAGCTGCTCGCCGCCGGCCGCACCCCGGGCGTGGCGTACCTCCGGGAGGTGGGATCCGTCCTGCGCATCCCCCACCTGCCCGAGGAGGTCGACGAGGTCCCTACCGGCGACGACACCATGATCATCAACATGGGGCCCCAGCACCCCAGCACCCACGGCGTGCTCCGGGTGATGATCGAGCTCCAGGGCGAGACGGTGCTGCGGGCCAAGCCGGTCATGGGCTACCTGCACACCGGCATGGAGAAGACCGGCGAGGAGCTGACCTACCTCCAGGGGCCCACGAACACCACCCGGATGGACTACGTGTCGCCGCTCTTCAACGAGCTGGTGTTCAGCCTGGCCACCGAGAAGCTGCTCGACGTCGAACTTCCGCCGCGGGCCACGTGGATCCGCATGCTCATGTGCGAACTCAACCGCATGTCGTCCCAGGTCCTCTGGCTGGCCACCAACGGCATGGACCTCGGCGCGGTGTCCATGATGATCTACGGCTTCCGCGAGCGGGAGATGATCCTCGCCTTCTTCGAGAAGGTCACCGGCCTGCGGATGAACCACAACTACATCCGCCCGGGCGGCGTGGCCGCCGACCTGCCCGAGGGCTGGCGCGACGACGTTTCGAAGATCCTTGAGGTCTTCCCCAAGCGCCTCGACGAGTACGACACCCTCCTCACCGGCCAGCCCATCTGGCAGGAGCGCACCCAGGGCGTGGGCGTCATCACCACCGAGGAGTGCCTGGCCCTGGGCGTCACCGGCCCCATCCTGCGCTCCACCGGCATGCCCTGGGACCTCCGCCGCGACCAGCCGTACCTGGCCTACGACCAGGTCGACTTCGACGTGATCGTCGGCAGCTACGGCGACACCTTCGACCGGTACGCCATCCGACTCAACGAGATCCGCGAGTCGATCAAGATCGTCCACCAGATCCTCGAGAAGATGCCCCAGGGCGACTACCGGGTGCAGGACAAGAAGGTCACGCCCCCGCCCCGTCACCGCATCGACGAGTCGATGGAAGCGCTGATCCACCACTTCAAGATCTTCACCGAGGGCTTCCGGGTGCCCGAGGGCGAGGTCTACGTGGCCGTGGAGTCCCCCCGGGGCGAGCTGGGCTGCTACATGGTGTCCGACGGCAGCGCCAAGCCCTACCGCATGCACATCCGGGGCCCGTCCTTCGTCAACCTCCAGGCCCTACCCCACATGATCCGGGGGGCCCTGATTGCCGACGCCGTGGCCGTCATCTCGACGATCGACCCGATCATGGGCGAGGTCGACCGGTAGCTTTTTGTCCGCTGGACTACCGCAGGGGTAGCTGAGCGGACAAAGAACGCCTTCGCCGGCGGCGAACCGGGCGGGCCTTGGAGTAGCTGGCGAGCACGTCGTTGAGGGCGTCGCTCATGAGGTTGATGCCGAGGACGGAGACGGCGATGGCCAGGCCCGGGAACACCGACATCCACCACGCCACCCGCAGGAACTGCTGAGCGTTGCTGACCAGGTAGCCCCAGCTCATCACCGTGGGGTCGCCCAGGCCGAGGAAGCTGAGGCTGGCCTCGAGCAGGATGATGCGCGAGCCGGTGAGGGCGATGACCACCATGGCGGTGGGCAGCACGTTGGGCAGGACGTGGCGGACGATGATGCGCCGGTCGGTGGCTCCGATGGAACGGGCCGCCTCCACGTAGTCGCGGTCGCGCACCGAGAGCACCTCGGCCCGTGACACCCGGGCGAGGGTGGGCCACGAGGTGAAGGCCAGCACGTAGATCAGGTTGTCCAGGCCGGCGCCGAAGAGGGCGACGATGAGCAGGACCAGGAAGAACCGGGGGACCGACTGGAACAGCTCGGTGACCCGCATGAGGAGGTCGTCGATCCAGCCCCCGCGGTAGCCGGCGACGATCCCCACCGCCAGCCCGACGACCGAGGCGATGGCCGAGACGCCGAGGACGACGACCATCGAGGTGCGGGCGCCGTGGAGCACGGCGCCGAACACGTCGCGGCCCAGGTTGTCGGTGCCGAAGTAGTGCGCCCCCGAGGGGGCCAGGAGGGGATCTCCGGCGGTGCGGAAGGGGTCGCCCGGGGAGATCACGCCGGCCAGCAGCCCGGCCACGACCACCACCAGGGTGAGCGCCAGGCCGGCGACGCCGGCCGGATGGTGAAGGAACCGCCGGAGGGCCGCCCGCCAGCGGTGCGGCGCCTGCGGGGAGCCCGGCCCGCCGGCGCCGACCGTGAGCCCCGAGCCCTGCTCGGGGTCAGCGGTAGCGGATGCGGGGATCGACACGGGCGTAGACGAGGTCGGTGACCAGGTTGGCGAGCACCAGGCTGAAGGCGACGAGCAGGACCAGGCCGAGCAGGAGCGGGTGGTCGCGGGTCTGGGCCGCGGACAGCACGAGCCGCCCCAGCCCCGGCCAGCCGAACACGGTCTCCACCAGCACCGCGCCCGAGAAGAGGAAGCCGATCCGGGTGCCGACCACGGTGACGACCGGCAGCAGGGCGTTGCGCAGCGCATGGTGGACGAGCGCGCCGGTGGGCGAGTGCCCCTTGGCCTGGGCCACGCGGACATAGTCGCTGTCCATCTCGGCCAGTATCCCGGTGCGGGCGATCCGGGTGATCAGGGCCACCTCGGAGGCGGCCAGCACCAGCGCTGGCAGGACCAGGTGGCGGGCCACGTCGAGGTAGTGGGCCAGGCCGCTGTAGTTGGCCCGGGCGTCGGTCATCCCCTGGATGGGGAACCAGCCGGTGCGGAAAGCGATCGTCAGCATCGCCAGTTGGGCCAGCCAGAAGCTGGGCAGCGCGTAGCCGATGAGCGCGCCCGTGCTGATGCCGAGGTCGAAGGGCCCGAACGGCCGGCGGGCGGCGAGGGCGCCCAGCGCCACGCCCCCCACGGTCGACAACGCCAGCGCGGTCCCCATGAGCAGGAGGGTGGCCGGTACCCGCTCCCTGATGAGGGCGACCACGTCTTGGCCCTGGACGAAGGACACACCCATGTCGCCGCGGAGCACGTTGGTGGAGTAGGTCCAGAACTGGGCGACGACCGGCCGGTCGAGCCCGAACTTCTCCCGCATGAAGGCGTAGTACTCCTCGTTGCCGCTTTCGCCGGCCACGGCCACCACCGGGTCTCCGGGGGCGGCGTGGACGACGGCGAAGGTGACGACGAGGATGCTCGCCACCGCCGGCAGCACCTGGAGCAGCCGGCGGACGAAGTAGCGCCTGTTCAATGTGGGCTACTTCTTACAGCTGGCAGCCTCGGCGAAGAGCCCGGTGTTCTGGTGGTTGAAGCCGGTGCAGTTGGCGTTGAACGCCCGGAGGCCGGCGCTCTCCGTCAGCCAGATGTAGGGCAGGTCGCGAACGAGCTGCTCCTGGAGCTGGCGGTAGATCGGGGTGCGCTTGGCCGGGTCGGGCTCGGCCGCGCCCTGGTCGAGCAGCCGGTCGACGTCGGCATTGCTGTAGCCGGCGCCGTTGCTGAAGGCGGTGGTGCTGATCTGGCGCGAGTCGACCGTGCGGCGGAACCCGATCTCGGGGTCGTCGCCGTGGCAGTAGGAGACGATGGCGGTGTCGAAGTCGCGGCGGGTGAACACCGCGGCCGAGAAGGTGGCGTTGTCCTCGGTCTTGACGTTGAGGGTGATGCCCACGGCGGCCACCTGGGACCGGATCTGCTCGCCGTAGCGGGTCTGGTCGCCGGCGAAGCCGTGCCAGTCGACCTCGAACTTGGTGCCGTCGGGCACGTTCGGCACGCCCCGGGCCACCCGGGCGCCGCCGCCCTCGTCCTTCCACCCCACCTCGTCGAGAAGCGTCTTGGCCCGGTTGACGTCGAAGGCGGGCAGGTTGAGCCCGGTGGCGGCGGCGAAGGTGATAGCGCTGTTGATGGGCGACGGGGCCACCTTGCCCTGGCTGAACGACACGGTGCGGAATGCCTGCTGGCGGTCGACGGCGTGCCAGAACGCCTGGCGGGTCTTCAGGTCGCCGAAGAACGCCGGCCGGCCCTCCGGCGGCTTCATGTTGAACACGCCGGTCAGGGTGCAGTTCCCACCGCCGGAGCCACGGGGCGCGGTGGCCGTCCCCACGGAGCGGTCGGCCTTGACGCGCTCGATGTCGGGGCCCGGGACGGAGCCGACCCAGTCGATCTCCCCGTTCTCCAGGGCCAGGAGCTGGGTGCCGGCCTCGGGGATGACCCGCTCGACCATGCCGTCGAGGTAGGGGAGGCCCGGGCGGAAGTAGTCGGGGTTCCTGACCATCCTGATCTCCTGGATGGTGTAGGAGTCCAGCTTGAACGGGCCGGTGCCGACGGGCGCCTTGTTCGCCGGGCAGCCGGCCACGGTGGAGATGTCCGAGCAGCCCTCGTAGACGTGCTTGGGGATGATCGGCGCCTCGGTGACGTTGAGCTGCTGGAGCAGCGGCGCGTACGGCTGGGGGAAGCGGAAGACCACCGTGCGGGCGTCGGGCGCCTCCACTGTGACCTTGGCGGAGCCCACCGAGGCCTTGGTCCTGGCGTGGAAGGGCAGCAGGGCCTTCTCGAAGGTGAACTTGACATCCTCGGAGGTGAAGGGGCGGCCGTCGTGCCACTTCACGTTCGGGCGGAGGGTGAACCGGTAGGAGGTGCCGCCGCCCTCGATGATCCAGCTCTCGGCCAGCTCGGGAACGAGCTTGCCGTCGGGCCCCCAGCCCACCAGGCCGTTGAACATCATCTCCGACGCGGTATGGACGCCGCCGTTGGACGTGACCGCCGGGTTCAGGCTGCCGGGGTCGGAGCTGATGGCGACGACGAGCGTGCCGCCCCTCGTGGGGGCGATGGTCGTGGTGGGGCCGGCCGCCGTCGTGGGCGTCGTGCCCTGCGCGTCGGGAGTGTCGTCGCCGTTGTCGCTCGCGCACGCGCTGGCCACGAACATCATGGCGAGTGCGACCGCAGTCAGCTGCTTTCTCATCTGTATCCCCCGTGACGATGTCGAGATGCCTGGAGGAAAGGTACTACCGGGAGCGGACTGACGGGACCCGGTACGGTGCGCGGTCGCCGCGCTAGGGTTCGCCCCGATGGACAGCCTTCGGGTCGCACACCGGCGCTGATGGCGCGGCTGACGGCTGAGAACCTCCAGCGGGCGCGCCAACTGATCGCCCTGTACCCCCACTCGCGTTCTGCTCTCATCCCCATCCTGCACATACTGCAGGAGCAGGACGGGTGGCTGACGCCCGACGGGATGGAGCACGTCGCCGAGGTGCTGGAGCTGGATCCGGCTGAGGTCTACGGCACGGCGAGCTTCTACGACATGTTCTTCACCCATCCCGTCGGCCGGCACCTGGTCTCGGTGTGCACCAACCTGGCCTGCCTGCTCAACGGCGCCGGCGAGCTGCTCGAGCACGCCGAGGCACGGTTGGGCGTGGCGCCGGGCGGCACCACCGCCGACGGCGAGTTCACCCTCGAGGAGGTGGAGTGCATCGCCTTTTGCGGCGCGGCGCCGTGCCTGGCCGTGAACTGGCGCTTCTTCGGCAACATCGGCAATGAGGACTTCGACCGGTTGGTGGAGGATCTGGCCGCCGGCCGCCTGGCCGACGACGTCCCTCCGCACGGCACGCTGAACCGGGTCCGCCGCCAGGTCGGGCTCATGGCCGGCGGCCCTCCTGCCGCCTACCCGCCCGCCACCGACCGGCCCGCCACCGACCGGACGACCCCGCCGGCGAGCGCACCGTGATCACCGACGCCGCCCCCATCGTCACCGCCCGGATCGGCACGCCGCAGTCCTGGACGCTGCGGTCCTACCTCGACAACGGGGGCTACGACGGCCTCCGCAAGGCCCTCACCATGGACCCCTCCGAAGTCCAGCAGGAGGTCCTGGGCGCCAACCTGCTCGGCCGGGGCGGCGCCGGCTTCGAGGCGGGCAAGAAGTGGGGGATGCTCAAGCAGGCCGAGACGAAGTACCTCGTCATCAACGGCGACGAGAGCGAGCCCTGCACCTTCAAAGACCACATGCTGATGGAGGAGGATCCGCACCAGATCATCGAGGGCACGCTGATATGCGCCTACGCCATCGGCGCCGCCCAGGCCTTCATCTTCGTGCGGGGAGAGTTCGCGCTCGGTCTCGAGCGCATGGCCGCCGCGGTGAACGAGGCGTACTCCTTCGGTGCCATCGGCCGGAACATCCTCGGTTCGGGCTTCTCGATCGACCTGGTGATCCACCCCGGCGCCGGCGCCCCTATCTGCGGGGAGGAGACGGCCCTCATCGAGAGCCTCGAGGGCAAGCGGGGCTATCCCCGCGACAAGCCGCCCTGGTTCCCGGCGGTGATGGGGCTCTACAAGGCGCCGACCATCGTCAACAACGTCGAGACCATGTCGAACCTGCCGTGGATCGTCCTCAACGGCGGGGCGGCGTTCGCGGCCCTGGGCATCGGCCGGTCCACCGGCACCCGGCTGTTCTCGCTGTCCGGCCACGTCAACCGGCCGGCCCACTCCGAGGTCGAGATGGCGAAGTCCACCTTCCGCGACCTCATCTACGACCCCCGGCTCGGCGACGGTATCCCAGGCGGCCGCGCCCTCAAGGCGTTCGTGCCCGGCGGCGTCTCAGCCCCGTGGTTCGGCCCCGACCAGGTCGACATGGCCCTCGACCAGGACGCGGTGGGCAAGGCCGGGTCGATGCTCGGCTCGGGCTCGGTCGTGGTCATGGACGACACCACCTGCATGGTCCGGGCCGCATGGCGCATCACCCGGTTCTTCCACCGGGAGTCCTGCGGGCAGTGCACGCCCTGCCGCGAGGGCGGCGGCTGGGTCGACAAGATCCTGCGCCGCATCGAGCTGGGCCAGGGCCGGGAGACCGACCTGGAGCTGCTCCTCGACATCTGCGACAACATCGCCCCGGGCCTCGGCTGGCCCCCGCAGAAGACCACCATCTGCGTGCTCGGCCCGTCGATCCCCTCCTCGATCGTCTCCGGCATCAAGATGTTCCGCGACGAGTTCCTCGTCCACATCAAGGACGGCGCGTGCCCGTTCGACCGGGAGCCGGCCGGTGGCTGACCCGATCAAGATCAACGTCGACGGGAAGATGATCGAGGCCACGCCGGGCGAGATGATCATCTCGGCCGCCGAGCGCGGGGGCACCTACATCCCCCGGTTCTGCTGGCACCCGCGCATGCGCCCGGTCGGCATGTGCCGCATGTGCCTGGTGGAGGTGAAGGGCCCGCGGGGATTCGCCCTGATGCCGGCGTGCTACGTGCCGGTCGCCGACGGCCAGGAGATCGTCACCGACTCGCCCAAGGTCAAGAAGGCCCAGGACGGCGTGCTCGAGTTCCTCCTGATCAACCACCCCCTCGACTGCCCGGTCTGCGACCGCGGTGGGGAGTGCCCACTCCAGGACCAGACCTTCGCCTTCGGGCCGGGCGAGAGCCGCTTCGTCGAGGAGAAGCGCCACTGGGCCAAGCCCATCCCGATCAACCCCCTCGTCGCCCTCGACCGGGAGCGCTGCATCCAGTGCTCGCGCTGCACCCGCTTCGCCGACGAGGTGGCCGGCGACGCCATGATCGATTTCATCGGCCGGAGCGACTCGACCGAGGTCAATATCTTCGCCGACCGCCCGTTCACGTCGAACTTCAGCGGCAACGTCGTCCAGATCTGCCCGGTCGGCGCCCTCACCGCCACGCCCTACCGGTTCAAGGCCCGCCCATGGGACCTCGACGTGGTCGAGTCCACCTGCACGGCCTGCTCGGTGGGCTGCCGGATGGCGCTCCAGTCGTCGTCGGACCGCCTGATCCGCCACCTGGGCGTCGACAGCGACCCCGTCAACCACGGGTGGCTGTGCGACAAGGGCCGTTTCGCCTACGAGCAGACCGACAACCCCGACCGGCTGCGCACGCCGTTGGTGCGCAGAGACGGCCAGCTCGTCGAGGCGAGCTGGAACGAGGCCATGGTCGCGGCCGCCGAGGGCCTGCACCGGGCCGGGAACTCCGTCGCCATGCTCGGCGGCGCCCGGCTGCCCAACGAGGACGCCTACGCCTGGGCCAAGCTGGCCAAGGGCGTCCTGCGCACCGACAACGTCGACTGCCAGATGGGCGACGGCCTGCCCGCCGAACTCGTCCTCGGCCTGCCCCGGGCCACGATCGACGAGGCGTGCGCCGCCTCGGCGGTCGTCCTGCTGGCACCCGACCTCAAGGAGGACCTGCCGGTCTTCTACCTCCGCCTGCGCGAGGCGGCGGTCGACGGCAATCTCAAGCTGATCGAGATCGCCCCCCACGGCACCGGGCTCAGCAGGCACGCCGAGGTGCGCCTCCAGTACCGGCCCGGCGAGGCGCCGGCCCTGGTCCGCGCCCTGGCCGCCGAGCGGGTGCCCTCCGAGGGCGCCGCCGGCGTGTCGGCGGCCGACATCGGGGCCGCGGCCGAGGTGCTGGGCGCCGCGGAGTCGGTGGTCGTGGTGGTCGGCCGGGCGTCGTTGGCCGAGTCGGGCGAGAGCATCGCCGACGCCGCCGGCGTGTTAGCCGCGGCCATGCCCGACGCCACGTTCCTGCCCGCACTGCGCCGGGGCAACGTCCACGGCGCCCTCGACATGGGCCTCGCCCCCGGCCTGCTGCCGGGCCGGGTGTCCCTCGACGACGGCCGGGCCTGGTTCGCCGACGCATGGGGCCAGGTGCCGGCGGCCCGCGGCCTCGACGCCGGCGGCATCCTCGCCGCCGCGGCCGAGGGAAAGGTGCAGGCGCTGGTGCTGGTCGGCGCCGACCCCGTCTCGGACTTCCCCGACCGGGCCCTGGCGTTGAAGGCCATGGAGAACGCCGGCTTCACCGTGGTCGTCGACCTGTTCGGCGACAACGCGTCCCACGCCGAGGCCGACGTGGTCCTGCCCGCCGCCGGCTTCGGCGAGCGTCCGGGCACCACCACCAACATGGAGGGCCGGGTCAGCCGTCTCGGCCAGATGGTGACGCCCCCGGGCACCGCCCGGCCCGACTGGATGATCGCCGCCGACCTCGCCCACCGCCTGGGGGCCGACCTCGGCTTCCAGACCCTCGACGACATCGCCGGCGAGATCGAGCGGCTGGCGCCGGCCCACGCCGGCCTCACGCCCCAACTCCTGTCCCGTCCCGGCTACCGCGACGGCGTCGTCGTTCCCCTGGCCGACCCCACGCCCACCGAGCCCGACCTTGTGCCGGAGGGCATCGAGGTGGCGGCCGCCAAGGCCCACGCCGGCGCCGTCGTGCTCGAGAACGACCCCGATGCCGACGCTCCCCTCGACCCGGGCGGCGCCGCGGGGCGCCCACAGGCGTCGGCGCCGGCCACGGCCCGGCCGCCGCTCATCGGTTACCGGCCGGCAACGCCGGCCCGCCAGGCCCCGCCGGTCGACGCCTACTCCCTGCGCCTCGTCGCGGTGCGCGCCCTCTACGATGCCGGCGCCCTGGTGAGCCGCTCACCGTCGCTCGCCGCGCTGGCCCAGGCCCCCTGCCTGCGGGCGAACCCGGCCGACCTCGGCCGCATGGGCGTGAAGACGGGCGACCGCGTGCGCGTCACGTCGTCGAGGAAGTCGCTGATCCTCGATGTCGCCGCCGACCCCCTGGTGCTGCGGGGCTCGGCCGTGCTGGCCTTCAACGCCCCGGGCGAGGGCGCGGCCGACCTCATCGACGTCACCCAGCCCGTCACCGACCTTCGCGTCGAGACGGTCGGCGCCGGCGGCCGCGACCGGGAGGCGAAGTAGGCGTGGGCGACCCGCTCTTCGACGAGGGCATCAACGCCGCCGTCCTGCTCATCGTCGTCGCCAAGGTTCTCGTGGTCTTCGCGTTCCTCATGGTGTCCGTGCTCTTCATGGTCTGGTTCGAGCGCAAGGTCATCTACGACATGCAGAGCCGGATCGGCCCCGACCGGGCCGGCCCCTGGGGGATCGGCCAGACGCTCGCGGATGGGATCAAGCTGTTCTTCAAGGAGGCCCTGCTCCCCGACCGCGCCGACAAGCGGGTGTTCCGCCTCGCGCCCTACCTGGCGATCGTGCCCGCGTTCCTCACCTTCGCCGTCGTCCCCTTCGGCGGAACGATCTCCATCGCCGGCCACCGGACGCATCTCCAGCTGGCCGACCCGCCGATCGGCGTGCTCTTCCTGCTGGCCATGTCGGGGATCTCCGTCTACGGGATCCTGCTGGCCGGCTGGGCCTCGGGCTCGAAGTACCCCCTGCTCGGGTCGGTCCGGGCCTCGGCCCAGATGGTGTCCTACGAGGCGGCGATGAGCCTGTCCATCGCCGCGGTGGTGCTGGCGGCGGGGTCGCTGTCCACGCGCGACATCGTGATCGGCCAAGGCGGCTACCGCTGGAACCTCTGGGTCCTGGGCATCGTCCCGTTCGTCGTGTTCCTCATCGCGGCCACGGCCGAGCTGAACCGGCCGCCCTTCGACCTGGTCGAGGCCGAGCAGGAGCTCGTCGGCGGCTTCCACACCGAGTACTCCTCGATCAGCTTCGCCCTCTTCTTCCTCGCCGAGTTCATGAACGTCGTGACGATGTCGGCCATCGCCGTCACCCTGTTCCTCGGTGGGCCGAGCGGGCCGAAGTTCGGCTTCCTGCCCGAGCTCTGGCCCGTGGTCTGGTTCTTCGCCAAGCTGTTGCTCTTCCTCTTCGGCTACGTGTGGCTCCGCGCCACCCTGCCCCGCTTTCGCTACGACCAGCTCATGGACCTGGGGTGGAAGAAACTGATCCCCTTGTCGCTCTACTGGCTGCTGCTCCTCGCCGCCCTGCGCATCGGGCGCGACCAGGGCTGGAACTCCATCGTCGTCTTAGTCGCCGGCGTCGCCGTGGGCGCCGTGTGCTGGGCCGCGCTGGGTGCCGCCCTTCGCCAGGGCGACACCGTGAAGGCGGCCACCTGATGGGTTACTACCAAGGTTTCTTGGTCACGCTGCGCCACCTCTGGGGCGAGCGCGTCACCAACGTCTATCCCGACGAGAAGCGCCCGAAGCCAGACCGCTTCCACGGCCGCCACGTGCTCAACCGCTACGAAGACGGCATGGAGAAGTGCATCGGCTGCGAGCTGTGCGCCGGCGTCTGCCCGGCGCGGTGCATCTACGTGCGGGGGGCCGACAACCCGCCCGACGAGCCGGTCAGCCCCGGCGAGCGCTACGGCTACGTCTATGAGATCAACTACCTGCGCTGCATCCACTGCGACCTCTGCGTGGAGGCCTGCCCCACCGAGGCCATCACCGAGTCGAAGCTCTTCGAGTTCTCCTTCACCGACCGCCAGGACGCCATCTACACCAAGGCCGAGCTGGTGGTCGACGACGACGGGCACCCCCAGAAGCTGCCGTGGGAGGACTGGCGCGAGGGCGACGCCGACCGCACCTCGGCATGGGTCCGGGCCACGGCCCCCAACGGGTCGGCGGCCTTCGAGGGCAAGGTGGGCTGGTCGGGCGAGCTCGGCTACGGCGTGCGCGCCCCCGAGAAGGGACAGACGGCCGACTCGGACAAGGCCGCGCCGGCGAAGGAGGTCGGGCCCTGATGGACTGGGTCGTCTTCGTCGTGGCCGCCGCGGCGGTGCTGGCCGGCGCCCTCGGGGTGGTCCTGGCCACCAACCCGGTGCACTCGGCGCTCATGCTCGTCATGACGCTGTTCGGTGTGGCGGTGCTGTTCGTCGCCCAGGAGGCCCACCTCCTGGCTGCGGTCCAGATCATCGTCTACGCCGGCGCGATCGTCGTCCTCTTCCTCTTCGTCATCATGCTGATCGGCGTCGACCGCACCGAGAACCTGGCCGCCGAGCGCATCCGTTGGCAGCGGCCGATCGCGTACCTCTCCGGCGCCGGCATCATCGCCGGCGTCTTCCTCCTGGCCCGCAACGCGTGGGTCTCCGGCGCCAGCTCGGTCGCCGGCGCGGCCGACGGCCCGGGCAGCAACGTGGAGAAGCTGGCCCGTGCGCTCTTCACCCGCCACCTGCTGGCCTTCGAGATGACCTCGGTCCTGCTCGTCATCGCCGTGATCGGCGCCGTCGTGCTGGCCCGCCACTCCCCGTCCGGCGGCGTCCGCGGATCGGGTGATATATGACCGGCCCGGTAGGCCGGTCCGGCCAGCATTCATGGGGCCGCCAGCGCCAGATGGAGGGCTCATGACGGTTCCCGGCGCCTGGTACCTGGGCCTCGCCGCCATGCTGTTCACCATCGGCGGCGTCGGTCTGCTGATCCGCCGCAACGTGCTGATCATGTTCATGTGCGTCGAGCTGATGCTCAACGCGGTGAACCTCACCTTCGTCACCTTCGCCCGCATGCTCAACGACATCGGCGGCCAGGTGGTGGTGTTCTTCGTGCTGGTGGTGGCGGCGGCGGAGGTCGTGGTCGGCCTGGCCATCATCGTCTCCATCTTCCGCCGGCGTCCCGACGCCACCGCCGACGACATATCCCTCCTCAAGGGCTGAGGCGCGCCTGTGATCCACGCCGTCTGGCTCATCCCTGCCCTGCCCCTGGCCGGGTTCCTCATCCTCCTGGCCACGGGCCGGCGCCTCGGCGACCCCAAGGCGGGCTACGTGGGCACCGCCATGATGGCCGGCTCGTTCATCGTCGCCATCATGGTCTTCTTCGACCTCATGGGCCTCCACGGCGAGGAGCGCCGCTTCGAGCAGGAGCTGTTCACCTGGATCGGCGTCGGCGGCCTCGACGTGCACGTCGGGTTCCTCGTCGACCCCCTCTCGGTCACCATGGCCCTCTTCGTGACGGGCGTGGGCACCCTCATCCACCTGTACTCGGTGGGCTACATGCACGGCGACGAGCGCTACCCCACGTTCTTCGTCTACCTAAACCTGTTCGCCTTCTCCATGCTCATGCTCGTCCTCGCGGACTCCTTCCTGCTCACGTTCCTGGGCTGGGAGGGTGTGGGCGCCTGCTCCTACTTCCTCATCTCGTTCTGGTTCGAGCGGCCGTCGGCGGCCACCGCCGGCAAGAAGGCCTTCGTCACCAACCGGATCGGCGACTTCGGGTTCATGCTGGCGATGTTCCTGATCTTCGCCACGTTCGGCTCGCTGAACTACGTGCCGGTGCTGGAGGGCGCGAGCGAGCTGACCAAGGGCACCGCCACCGCCATCGCCCTGCTGCTGTTCGTGGGCGCGGTGGGCAAGTCGGCCCAGCTACCTCTCTACGTCTGGCTCCCCGACGCCATGGAGGGCCCGACGCCCGTGTCGGCCCTGATCCACGCCGCCACCATGGTGACCGCCGGCGTGTTCCTCATGGTCCGGGTCAACCCGATCCTCGACCTGGCCCCCGGCGCCCTCACACTCATCGCTGTGGTCGGGGCCCTGACCGCGTTCTTCGCCGCCACCATCGCCTGCGCTCAGAACGACATCAAGAAGGTGCTGGCCTACTCGACGGTGTCCCAGCTCGGGTACATGTTCCTGGCCGTCGGCTCCGGCGCGTACATCGCCGCCATCTTCCACATGGTCACCCACGCCTTCTTCAAGGCCCTGCTGTTCCTCGGCGCCGGTTCGGTAATCCACGGCATGGGTGACGAGCAGGACATGAAGAAGATGGGCGCCCTGCGGAAGTGGTTGCCGATCACCAGCGGCACGTTCATCGTCGGCTGGTTGGCCATCGCCGGCGTGCCGCCATTCTCGGGCTTCTGGTCGAAGGACGACATCCTCCTCGCCGCGTGGGAGAAGAACCGCGCCCTGTGGTTCGTCGGCCTCGTCACCGCCCTGATGACCGCGTACTACATGAGCCGCCAGGTGTTCCTCGTGTTCTACGGCGACGAGCGGTGGAAGAAGGCCGACGCCGCCTCCGACGGCGAGGCCAAGGCGGCACCGGAGCCCGAGCCGGCGGCGGCGCACGGTGCCCACGGCGACTTCAAGCCCCACGAGTCCCCGTCCACCATGACCTTCCCGCTCATCGTGCTGGCCGGGCTGGCCGCCGTCGCCGGCATATTGAAGACACCTCTCGAGCACTGGCTGGAGACCGTCCTGGCCCATCCCCACCGCTTCGCGTCGAGCGGCAGCACCAAGCTCGGGCTGATCGTCGTGACCACGGCCGCCGCCCTGGGCGGGGTCGCCCTGGCCTATTTCATCTGGCTGCGGCACCGGGTGAAGGAGTCCTCCGTCGAGCCCCGCGTGCTTCAGAAGGCGTGGTTCGTCGACGAGCTCTACCAGAAGGTGGTGGAGGCGCCCGGGCGGGCGCTCGCCAACTTCAGCGCCTTCGTGGTCGACGCCAAGGTCATCGACGGCACGGTGAACGGGGTGGGCGCCCTCATCCGGGCCGGCGGGAGCCGGCTCCGCTCCATCCAATCGGGGTTCGTGCGCAGCTACGCGCTGGCGATCACCGTCGGCGCCCTGGCCATCATGGCGTACGCGGTGGCGAGGACCTCCTAGGTGTCGGACTCCCTCCCTATCCTCACCCTGATCATCCTGGTACCGGTGGTGGGCGCCGCGGTGGTCGCCTGCCTGCCACGCCAGAACGAGAACGTGCTCAAGCTGGTCGGCGTGACCTTCGCCGGCGTGGCGCTGGCGCTGTCGGTGGCCCTCGCTTTCGACTACCAGGCCAGCGGCGAGGGCTTCCAGTTTGTCTCCGAGCACGCCTGGATCCAGTCGTTCGGCATCTCCTGGCACCTTGGGGTCGACGGGATCTCGCTGTTCCTGGTCGCCATGACCGGCGTGCTCTTCCCGCTCGCCATCATCGGCCCCGCGGTGCACCGGGATGTGAAGGGCTACGTGGCGTGGATGCTCGTGCTCGAGGCCGGGTGCATGGGCGTGTTCCTGTCGCTCGACCTCTTCCTGTTCTTCCTGTTCTGGGAGCTGGTCCTGATCCCGATGTACTTCCTCATCGCTGGCTGGGGCTACGACCGCCGCATCTACGCCACCCTGAAGTTCTTCCTGTACACGATGGTCGGGTCGGCCCTGATGCTCGTGGGCATCCTGGCCGTGGTCTTCCTCCACCAGCAGGCCACCGGCGACCTCACCTTCGACGTCGTGGCCCTGGCCGAGGAGCAGTCGCTGGCGTCGAGCACGGCGCGCTGGCTGTTCCTGGCCTTCGCCGCCTCCTTCGCCATCAAGGTGCCGATCTTCCCCGTGCACACATGGCTGCCCGACGCCCACACCGAAGCCCCCACCGGCGGCTCGGTGATCCTTGCCGGCGTCATGCTCAAGCTCGGCACGTACGGGTTCCTGCGCTTCGGGCTCTACATGTTCCCGCAGGCCTTCGTCGACCTGGCGCCGGTGTTCCTCACCCTCGGTACCATCGGCATCATCTACGGCGCGGTCGTGGCCACCATGCAGCGCGACCTGAAGCGGCTGGTGGCGTACTCGTCGGTAGCCCACCTCGGCTTCATCGTGCTGGGCACCTTCGGGCTCTCCCAGCAGGGCCTGGAGGGCAGCGTCATCCAGATGGTGAACCACGGGCTGTCCACCGGGGCACTCTTCTTC
>JBPCLE010000194.1:0-10646 GCA_051003575.1 Acidimicrobiales bacterium
CCCATGGCCGAGGCCCTGCTCCGCCACCGCCTCGCCACACTGGGCGCCGACGCCCGGGTGGCCTCGGCAGGTCTCCTCCGGCCGGGCCAGCCCGCCAGCGGGCACGGCGTCGACATCGGGCACGGGCGGGGCCTCGACATGACCGCCCACCGCAGCCAGGTCATGACGCGCCAGCTCCTGGCGGCCCACGACCTCGTGCTGGCCATGGCCAGGGAGCACGTGCGCGAGGCGGTCGTCCTCGACCCGTCGTCGTGGCCGCGCACCTTCACCCTCAAGGAGCTGGTGCGCCGGGGCGAGGCCATAGGGCCCCGCCGGACCGGGGAGCCCGTCGCCGACTGGCTGGCCCGTGCCGGCCAGGGCCGGCGGGTCGCCGAGCTCAACGGCGCGTCCCCCTCCGACGACGTCGCCGACCCCTACGGCGGTCCTCGCAGCGCCTACGAGCGCATGGCCACCGAGCTCGACGACCTGGTCGACCGCCTGGTCGCACTGGTCTTCGCGGGAGCGATGGCCCCCAGATGAAGCACTTCGACGACCCCGAGCTGTTCGGCATCCTCGACCGCGAGCTCGAGCGCCAGCAGACCACCATCCAGCTGATCGCCTCGGAGAACTTCACGTCGCGGGCCGTGATGGCCGCCCAGGGGTCGGTGCTCACCAACAAGTACTCCGAGGGCTACCCCGGCAAGCGGTACTACGGCGGCAACCAGGTGGTCGACGAGGCCGAGGATCTGGCCCGGGAACGGGTGAAGGCCCTGTTCGGGGCCGAGCACGCCAACGTGCAGCCCCACTCCGGCGCCAACGCCAACCTGGCCGCCTACCTCGCCCTGTTCTCGCCGGGAGACACGATCCTCGGCATGCGCCTCGACCAGGGCGGCCACCTGACCCACGGCTCGCCGGTCAACATCAGCGGGAAGCTCTACCGGTTCGTGTCCTACGGGGTCACCCCGGCCGGCGCGGCCGAGAGCGGCGAGCGGCTGGACTACGACCAGATCCGCGACCTGGCCAAGGCCGAGCGGCCCAAGGCCATCGTCGCCGGCGCCACCGCCTACCCCCGGGTCATCGACCCCGTGATCCTCCGTGAGATCTGCGACGAGGTGGGGGCCCTGCTGGTCTTCGACGCCGCCCACATCGCCGGCCTGATCGCCGGCGGGGCCCACCCCAACCCCGTCCCCACCGCCGACGTGGTCACCTTCACCACCCACAAGACCCTGCGCGGGCCCCGTTCGGGCTGCATCCTGGCCAAGGAGGAGCACGCCAAGGCCATCGACAAGGCGGTGTTCCCCGGCCTCCAGGGCGGCCCGCTCATGCACGTGATCGCGGCGAAGGCCGTCGCCTTCCGCGAGGCGTCCCAGCCGGCGTTCCGCGACTACGCGGCGGCCGTGGTCCGCAACGCCCGGGCGCTGGCCGGCGCCCTGGCAGGGGAGGGCTTCCGCCTCGTCTCGGGCGGCACCGACAACCACCTGATGCTGGTCGATCTCCAGCCCTTCGACGCCGAGCTCACCGGCAAGGTGGCCCAGGACACCCTCGACCGGGCCGGCATCACCCTGAACAAGAACACGATCCCCAACGACCCGCGTTCACCGTTCGTCACCAGCGGCCTGCGCATAGGCACGCCGGCGGTCACCACCGCCGGCATGGGCGAGGCCGAGATGGCCGCGATCGCCGCGCTCATCGGCCGGGCCCTTCGCCACCGCGACGACGCCGCGGCCATCGCCGAGATCCGCGACGCCGCCGCCACCCTCTGCTCCAAGTTCCCACCGTATTGACACCGGTACCGGTACCGGCACGCTGATGTGGCGCTATGCCGTCGTGTTCGCAGTTGCGGCGGCGGTGACCTTCGCCCTCACACCGGCGGTGTGGCGGCTCTCCACCCGCTGGGGGGCGGTCGTCAAGCCCGACGAACGGCGCATCCACGAGCACCCCACGCCCACGCTGGGCGGCATCGCCATGCTGATCGGGGTTTTGGTCGCCCTGGGCGTGGCCCGCTTCCTGCCCGGCTTCGGGCCCATCTTCGAGTCCTCGGAGCCCTTCGGCCTGGCCATGGCGGCCATCGTCATCCTCGCCGTCGGCATGCTCGACGACCTCCGCGAGGTGTCGGCGCCGGCCAAGGTCGCCGGCCAGGTGTTCGCGGCGTCGATCCTCGGGCTGGCCGGCGTGGTGATGTTCTACTTCCGGGTGCCGTTCTTCGACTTCTACGTGCTCTCACCCGACCTGGGGTTCCTCGTCACCGTCCTGTGGGTCGTCGGTATGGCTAACGCGGTCAACCTCATCGACGGCCTCGACGGCCTGGCCACCGGCGTGATCGCCATCGCCGCCGGCGCCTTCTTCGTGTACTCCTACCGCCTCGCCGACGTCGGCCTGCTGGCGTCGGACAACATGGCCCCCCTGGTCGTGGCCATCACCTGCGGGATCTGCGTCGGGTTCCTGCCCCACAACTTCCACCCGGCCAAGGTCTTCATGGGCGACAGCGGGTCGCTCCTCCTCGGCCTGCTCATGGCCGCCACCACGATCTCGGTCGGGGGCCGCACCGCCGACCAGTTCAGCGGCCAGCCCTACTTCTTCTTCGCCCCCCTGGTCATCCCCTTCGTGATCCTCGGGGTCCCTTTCGTCGACACCGCGCTGGCCATCATCCGCCGGGCCCGCCGGCGGTCGTCGTTGTCGCAGGCCGACAAGGAGCACCTCCACCACCGCCTCATGCGCCAGGGCCACGGCCAGCGCCGCTCAGTGCTCATCCTGTGGGCCTGGACCGCGATCCTCTCCGGCGTCGTGCTCGTTCCCACCTACACCAACCAGGGCAACGCCGTCGTGCCCTTCGCCGTCGCCGGCCTCGCCGTAGCGCTCTACACCCTCTTCCATCCCGGCGTGCG
Organism: Acidimicrobiales bacterium; assembly: GCA_051003575.1. Taxonomy (GTDB): domain Bacteria; phylum Actinomycetota; class Acidimicrobiia; order Acidimicrobiales; family AC-14; genus CADCTB01. The sequence goes on from JBPCLE010000194.1 coordinate 2,865, forward strand.
CCAGACCGCCCGTCAGCTCGAAGAGGAGGACGACTCGGCGGTGTGGCAGAAGTCGGCGCCGGGGCCCGCGCCCGACCCGCCGTCCAGCTTGCAGCGACGGCAAGGTTTCCCGTAGATTGCGCGCTGCTTCACAGGCAAAAAGGGGTCGGGTGGAACTGCGTGAGAAGGTAGCCGGGCTAGCCCGTGCTGCGGTCGTGCCCGGCGCCGGCAAGAACCAGGAACTCTACAACGGGGCTGGCGAGGGGATGTCGCGGGCGTTCGAGCTTGCGCTCACCCCCGCCATCATCGGCGGCATCGGCTACCTGCTCGACCGCTGGCTCGGCCTCCTCCCCGTGCTCACCATCGTGTTCTTCCTCCTGGCCATGGCCGGGTTGATGGCCCGCATGTACTACGCGTACGACGCCCGGATGCAGGAGCACGAAGCGGCCGGCGGCTGGGCCCAAGCCCCGGAGCCACGGTGAGCGCGCCGGTGTTCACCGCCGATCCCGGCCCGGCCGTCGAGGCCCAGGTGGCCGGCGATATGGCCCGGCGCATGCTGCCCGTCCTGCCCGTGCTGGTCGTCGTCGCCGGCCTCATCTGGGGCCCCGACGGCGCCGCCTCGGGTGCCTTCGCCGTCGCCCTGGTCCTGGGCAACCTGGCCCTCTCGGCCGCCCTGCTGGGCTGGGCGGCCCGGATCAGCCTGGCCCTGCTCATGGCCGCCGCCCTCGGCGGCTTCGCCCTGCGCCTGTTCCTGCTCACCGCCATCGTGTGGGCGGTCAAGGACCAGTCCTGGGTCGACATCACCGCGTTGGGTTTCACGCTGATCGTGACCCACCTGGGCCTCCTCATCTGGGAGACCCGCCACGTCTCGGCTTCGCTGGCCTACCCCGGCCTCAAGCCCACCCCGAAGAAGCTCGCTGGAGGGCGTCGATGAACCTGATACTCGCCGCCGAGGAGGGTGGCGGTGGTGGCCTGCAATTCCCGCCCATCTCCCACCTGGTCGAGTGGCCGGGCATTCTGTTCAAGGGCACGCCCTTCGAGGTGAACAAGGTCGTCCTGCTCATGTGGGCCGCGGTGATCATCGTCTTCGGCCTGTTCTGGGCCGCGGGCCGGGCGGCGTCGACGGGCCGGCTCGTCCCCTCCGGCGTCCAGATGGTGGTGGAGGGCGGCATCGACTTCGTCCGCAAGGACATCATCCTCCAGACCATGGGGCCGGCGGGCCTGCCCTGGACCCCCTTCCTGGTCACCATCTTCTTCTTCGTCTTCGTCACCAACATCTTCGAGGTCATCCCGGGCATCCAGTTCCCGGTCAACGCCCGCATGGCGCTTCCCGCCTTCCTGGCCCTCATGGTGTGGGTGATCTTCAACGTGGTCGGCATCAAGTCGCAGGGTTTCGGCGGCTACTTCAAGAGCATGCTGTTCCCGCCGGGCGTGCCCAAGATCCTGCTGCCGCTGGTGGCCCTCATCGAGTTCATCTCCACCATCTTCGTGCGGCCCTTCTCGCTGGCGGTCCGGCTCTTCGCCAACATGCTGGCCGGGCACCTTCTCCTCGTCACCTTCGCCGTCCTGTCGGCGGCGCTGTGGACGGCAGCCCCGGTGGCGGTCATCCTTCCCCTGCCGTTCGCCATGCTGGTCCTGCTGACCGCCTTCGAGATCCTCGTGGCCATCCTGCAGGCATTCATCTTCACCATCCTCGCCGCGGTGTACATCGGCGGGGCCATGCAACCCGAACACTGATCACCCGTTCAAGAGCACCCGTTCAAGAGCACCGTTCCAGAGGAGACTTTTTTGCTGTCACTGATCAACTTCTTCGCCCAGACCGCGCCGGATGAGTTCCTCGACGGTCTGAGCGCCATCGGCGCCGGCATCGGCTACGGCGCCGCCGCCATCGGCCCCGGCATCGGCATCGGCATCGTGGTGGGCAACGCCATCACCGCCATGGCCCGCCAGCCCGAGAGCGCCGGCATGGTGCGTACCACCATGTTCCTCGGGATCGCCTTCACCGAGGCCCTGGCCCTCATCGGGTTCGTCGTCTTCATCCTCATCAAGTTCGCCTAGAGGAGCGCAATGAATCTTGTCAACGCGGTGATCCTGGCCGCTGCAGAGGGCAACGAAGCACCCAACCCCATCCTCCCTGAAGCCAACGAGATCATCTGGGGCGCGCTCTCGTTCGCCGTCCTGTTCTTCCTGATCTCCAAGTTCGCCTTCCCGGCGGTCAAGAAGGGCATGGAGGCGCGGGCCGACAAGATCCAGTCCAGCCTCGACGAGGCGGAGCGGACCCGCGACGAGGCCACCGGCATCCTGGATGAGTACCGCCGCCAGCTCGCCGACGCCAAGAACGAGTCGGCCCGCATCATCGAGGAGGCCCGCCAGTCGGCCGACAAGCTCCGCCAGGACCTCAAGAAGCAGGCCGAGGCCGAGGTGGCGGAGATCAAGGCCCGGGCCCAGGACGACATCGCCGCCCAGGTCGAGCGCGCCATGGGCGACCTGCGGGCACGCGTCGCCGACATGACCATCGAGCTCACCGAGAAGGTCGTCCAGCGCAACCTCGACCGCGAGACCAACCTGGCCCTCATCGAGCGGTTCATCGACGAGGCGAGCAGTGCTGCCTAGCTCCGGGGGTCGCTGATGGCCCTGCAGACCGAACAGGTCGACGGGTACGCAGCCGCGCTCTTCGAGGTCGCCCGCGCCGAGGGCGCGCTGGAGGTCGTGGAGGAGGAGCTGTTCAAGCTCTCCGACGTGCTGGGCTCCTCCGACGAGCTGCGCGCCACGCTCACCGACGCGTCCATCCCCGCCGAGAAGCGCCAGGAGATCGTCACCGACCTTCTGGCCAAGGGGAACGCCACGCCGATCACCGCCAGCCTGGTCTCTTTCGTCGTCGGCGCCGGCCACGCCCGCGACCTGCCCGGCATCATCCGGAGCCTGGTCGAGCGGGCGGCCTCCGACCGCCAGCACGCCGTGGCCGAGGTCCGCTCTGCCATCCCGCTCGACGAGAGCCAACGCACCCGGCTCGCGGCCGCGCTGTCGAAGAACCTCGGCAAGGAGGTCGAGGTCAAGGTCCACGTCGACCCGTCGGTGCTCGGGGGCCTCTCCGCCCGGGTGGGCGATGTGGTCATCGACGGCACCATCCGCCACCGTCTCGATCAATTGAAGGAAACCATCCGATGAGTGACGCGGCGTTCAACTTCGACCCCGACGACATCACCGCCGTCCTGCGCAAGCACATGGAGGGCTACAAGCCCAGCCTGGAGCGCCAGCAGGTGGGCCAGATCATCGAGGTTGGCGACGGCATCGCCCGCATCTCGGGCCTGCCCAACACGTCGGTCAACGAGCTCCTCGAGTTCGAGGGCGGCACGCTGGGCCTGGCCCTGAACCTCGACGAGGAGTCCATCGGCGCCGTCGTCCTGGGCGAGATCGGCAGCATCGAGGACGGCCAGGCGGTGAGCGCCACCGGTCGCATCCTCTCCGTGCCCGTCGGTGACGGCCTGCTCGGGCGCGTCGTCGACGCCCTCGGCCAGCCCATCGACGGCAAGGGCCCCATCAACACCGACGAGAGCCGGCGCCTGGAGATCCAGGCCCCCGGCGTCATCGACCGCCAGCCGGTGAAGGAGCCCCTCCAGACCGGCATCAAGTCCATCGACTCGATGACCCCGATTGGGCGAGGCCAGCGGGAGCTCATCATCGGCGACCGCAAGACGGGCAAGACCGCCGTCGCAGTCGACACCATCATCAACCAACGCGGCCAGGACGTGAAGTGCATCTACGTCGCCATCGGCCAGAAGAACTCGACGGTGGCCGAGGTGGTGGCCGCCCTCGAGGAGCATGGGGCCATGGAGTACACGGTGGTGGTCAACGCCCCCTCAGGCGAGCCGGCCCCGTTCAAGTACCTCGCGCCCTACTCGGGGGCGGCCATGGGCTCGCACTGGATGGAGAAAGGCGACGCCGCCCTCATCGTCTACGACGACCTCTCCAAGCAGGCCGAGGCCTATCGCCAGCTGTCGCTCCTCCTCCGCCGCCCGCCAGGCCGCGAGGCGTACCCCGGCGACGTCTTCTACCTCCACAGCCGGCTGCTCGAGCGCGCGGCCAAGCTGTCCGACGACCTGGGCGCGGGGTCGCTCACCGCCCTACCTATCATCGAGACCAAAGAGGGCGACGTCTCCGCGTACATCCCGACCAATGTGATCTCGATCACCGACGGCCAGATCTACCTCCAGACAGACTTGTTCCGCTCCGGCGTGCGCCCCGCGGTCGACGTGGGCATCTCGGTCTCCCGGGTGGGTGGCAACGCCCAGATCAAGGCCATGAAGTCGGTGGCCGGCACGCTCAAACTCGACCTGGCCCAGTTCCGCGAGCTCGAGGCCTTCGCCAGCTTCGGCTCCGAACTGGACAAACTGTCGCAGGCCCAGCTCGACCGGGGCTACAAGCTGACCGAGTTGCTCAAGCAGGGCCTGCACTCGCCGCTGAAGGTGGAGGAGCAGGTCGTGTCCATCTACGCCGGCACCAAGGGCTTTCTCGACGACATCCCGACCGACGACGTCGGCCGCTTCGAGGCCGAGCTGCTGGAGGAATTCGGCAGCCGCTACTCGGACCTGCTCAGCGAGATCAGCGAGTCGGGCAAGCTCCCCGACGAGGACAAGATGAAGGCCGCCATCGACAGCTTCAAGGAGCGCTTCGAGCCCAGCGAGCCCGACGACGACAAGAAGTCCGACGACGACAAGAAGTCCGACGACGACAAGAAGTCCGACGACGACAAGAAGGCGGGCGACGACAAGAAGTCGGACGACGACAAGAAGTCGGGCGACGACAAGAAGTCGGACGACGACAAGAAGTCGGGCGACGACAAGAAGTCGGACGAGAAGGCAGCGGACACCGACGGGGAGAAGTAGCTCGTGGCCAGTGGGGAGGAGCGCAAGCTCCGACGCCGCATCAAGAGCGTCCAGTCGACCAAGAAGATCACCCGGGCCATGGAGCTCATCGCGGCCAGCCGCATCGTGAAGGCCCAGCAGCGGGTGGCGGCAGCCCGGCCCTACTCCGAGCAGATCACCGCGGTCATGGCCAACCTGGCCTCCGGCGGCGCCGGTCTCGACCATCCTCTCCTTCAAGAGCGCGACCCGATCGGCAAGGTCGGCTTCATCGTCATCAGTGCCGACCGCGGCCTGGCCGGCGCCTACAACTCGACCGTCATCCGGGCGGCCGAACGGGCTCTGCTGGCCCACCAGGACGAGGGCCGCGACTACGAGCTGACCCTGGCCGGGCGCAAAGCCGAGGGCTACTTCCGCTACCGCGGGTACCGGATCGGGGAGGCGTTCTCCGGCTTCAGCGAAAAGCCGCAGTACGAGGACGCCCGCGATGTGGCCCAGGCGGCGATGGCCCGTTACGAGCGGGGGTCGGATGAGGAGGGTGGGGTCGACCAGGTGGAGCTGATCTACACCCGGTTCTTCTCCGTCGGCACCCAGAAAGTCGTCAACGTCCGCCTGCTGCCATTAGAGCGCCAGGCCATCGAGGACACCGCCTCCGGTGGCGACGGCCCCGAGGCCGCGTACGAGTTCGAGCCCGAGCCCGGCGAGATCCTCGAGCGCCTCCTGCCACGCTACGTGGAGGGCCGGGTGTTCGCAGCCATGCTCGATGCCGCGGCCAGCGAGCAGGCCGCCCGCCAGCGGGCCATGAAGGCGGCCACCGACGCCGCCGAGGAGATGATCGAAGACCTGTCCACGGTCGCCAACAAGATCCGTCAAGCCGGCATCACCACCGAGATCATGGAGATCGTCGGCGGCGCCGAGGCCCTGCGCCTGGCCAAGACCGGGGGGAAGGTCGAGTACTTCCCCGAGACCGTCCTCAGCCGCGATCTTCTCGTCGACCACCTCGACCGTTCAGGAGCATATAGATGAGTGACAAGAGCACGAACGGGAACAAGGACGGGCGGGTCATCGCCATCGCCGGGCCCGTCGTCGACGTCGAGTTCCCCCCCAACGCTCTGCCGGAGATCAACTACGCGTTGACCATGACCGTCGAGCTCGAAGGCGAGACGTTCGACATCGTCGCCGAGGTGGCCCAGCACATCGGCGAGAACCGGGTCCGGGCCATCTGCATGAGGCCGCCCGACGGGCTCCGGCGCGGCTCTCCGGTCAAGAACACCGGCCGGGGCATCACCGTGCCCGTGGGCAATGGCGTGCTCGGCCACGTCTGGAACGTGATCGGCGAACCCCTCGACACCGGCGGTGAGAAGGTTGAGAACGACATCGTCGACCGCTGGGAGATCCACCGCCCCGCCCCCCTGTTCGCCGACCTCGAGCCCCGCTCGGAGATGTTCGAGACGGGGATCAAGGTCATCGACCTGCTCGCCCCCTACGTGCGAGGCGGCAAGATCGGCCTCTTCGGCGGCGCCGGCGTCGGCAAGACCGTCGTCATCCTGGAGCTGATCAACCGGGTCGCCACCCAGCACGGTGGCGTGTCGGTGTTCGCCGGCGTGGGGGAGCGGACCCGTGAGGGCAACGACCTCTGGCTGGAGATGCAGGAGTCGGGCGTCATGGACAAGGCCGCCCTCGTGTTCGGCCAGATGGACGAGCCGCCGGGCGTGCGCCTGCGCGTGGCGCTCTCGGCGCTCACCATGGCCGAGTACTTCCGCGACGAGCAGGGCCAGGACGTGCTGCTGTTCGTCGACAACATCTTCCGGTTCGTGCAGGCCGGCTCCGAGGTCTCCACCCTGCTCGGCCGCATGCCCTCGGCCGTGGGCTACCAGCCGACGCTGGCCGACGAGATGGGTGAGCTGCAGGAGCGGATCACCTCCACCAAGGGCCGGTCGATCACCTCGGTCCAGGCCGTGTACGTGCCCGCCGACGACTACACCGACCCCGCCCCGTTCACCACCTTCACCCATTTGGATGCCACCACCGAGCTCTCCCGTGACATCGCCTCGCGGGGCATCTACCCGGCCGTCGACCCGCTGGCGTCCACCTCCCGGATCCTGGCCCCAGAGATTGTCGGCGAGCGGCACTACAACGTGGCCCGCCGCACCGTGGAGGCCCTGCAGCGCTACACCGAGCTCCAGGACATCATCGCCATCCTCGGCGTCGACGAGCTCTCCGAGGAGGACAAGCTCGTCGTCCAGCGGGCCCGGAAGGTGGAGAAGTTCCTCTCCCAGCCCTTCTTCGTGGGTGAGCAGTTCACCGGCGTCAAGGGCGTCAACGTCACCATCGACGAGACGATCGAGTCCTTCGAGGCCCTCACCAACGGCGACCTCGACGACCTGCCCGAGCAGGCCTTCTTCAACGTGGGCGGCGTGGAGTCGGTGCGGGAGAAGGCCCGTTCGCTGTCCAAGGAAGAGGCCAACGCGTGACGCTCCAGGTCGAGCTCGTCTCGCCGGAGCGGATCCTCTACTCGGGCGAGGCCGACATGGTCATCTGCCGTACCGTCGCCGGCGGCGAGGTGGCGTTCCTCACCGGCCACGCACCGTTCCTGGCCGCGCTGGAGACCGGGGTCGTGCGGGTCAAGACGGGCTCGGACTCCCAGGTCGCCGCCGTCCACGGCGGGTTCGTCGAGGTGCGCGAGAACCGGGTCGTCATCCTCTCCGACGTGGCCGAGCTGGCCGCCGACATCGATGTGGCCCGGGCCGAGCGGGCCAAGGACGCCGCCGCCGGCGACGACGACGACGCCCTCGCCGCCCGGGCGCGGGCCGACGCCCGCCTCAACGCGGCCAAGCTCGCCTCCTAGGCGCTTTGTGTCCGCTGGACTAACACAACAGTAGGCAGGCGGGCGCAAAAAGGGTTGTCTCCCCCCCGTGCTTGGCTGAAGCCCTCGGAAACG
>JBPCLE010000195.1:0-3910 GCA_051003575.1 Acidimicrobiales bacterium
GGCCAGGGTGGCGCCCACCGGCCACGGCACGCCCACCCGCCGGCGCACGGCGACGCCGAGGGCGAGCGCGCCGGCCACCATGGCCACCGAGTGGGCGACGCCGATGGCCACCAGCCGACCGCTCGCCGGGCCCACCGCGGTGAAGACCACCATGAGCACCGAGCCGGCCACCGCCACCCCCACGTTCACGAGCGCCGGCGTACGGGTGTCCGCCGCGGCGTAGGCCGCCCGGGTGAGCAGGTGGAGGCCGGCGTAGCCGGCCAGGCCCAGGGCGTAGGCGGCGAGCGCCCCCGCCACCAGCCGGGTGCCGGCGTCGTCGAGGGCGCCGACCTGGATCAGACGGAGGCCGGGCTCGGCCAGGGCCACGAGGAGGGCGGCGGCGGGAAGCACCAGGAAGGCGATGCTGCGGGCGCCCCGTCCCAAAGACCCGGCGAAGGCGGCCCAGCGGCCGGCGTGGGCGTCGGCCACCAGGCCCGGGTACACGGTGGTGAGCACGGGGTGGGCCAGGACGGCGAAGGGCAGCAGGAACGCGGTGAAGGCGATGTGGTAGGCCACCACGCCTCCCTCCACCCGGTTGGCCAGGACCAGGGTCATTCCCACCAGCAGCTGGCTCATCATGAGGTAGACGACGCCCCAGATGCCCGAGCGGCCCAGCGAACGCAGCGCCGGGTGCGTCGGCTCCCACCGGGGACGCAGGCGCACGCCGGCCCGGCGCAGGGCGACGAGAGGGACGGCGGCCATGGCCACCACGCCGGCCGTGGTGCCGACGGCCAGGACGAGGCGGTGCGACAGGGGGAGGTCGAGCCCCCCGCCGGTGCCGGCCAGCGCGGCGAAGGCCACCATGGTCAGGATCACCACCACGTTGTTGGCCACCGGGGCGAAGGCGGCGGCGGCGAAGCGGCGGGAGCCGTGGAGCACGGCCGTGGCCACCGAGCTGACCGCGTAGAAGAGCACCTGGGGCACGAACAGCCACAGCAGGAAGCCGCCCAGCCGCACCTCGGCGTCGCGCACCGCCTCGTCGGCCACCGCCACCGTGAGGGCGCGCATGATCCAGGGCCGGACCACCAGGCCGGCGACGGTCACCGCCCCCAGCACGGCCAGGGCCAGGCCCAGCACCGCGCCCGCCAGCCGCTCGGCGTCATCGGTCCGGCCGTCGTCGAGCAGGGCGACGAACGGAGGGACCAGCACCGAGGAGAGGATGCCGGCGGCCAGCAGCTCGAAGAGCAGGTTGGAGACCAGGTTGGCCGACTGGTAGGTGTTGCCGAGGTAGGTGGTGCCGAGGGCGCCGCCCACGGCCACCACCCGCAGCAGCCCGGTGACCCGGGCCGCGATGTTGCCCGCGGTGACCTGGCCCCTCGGCGAGATCACGAGGTGGGCTGGGGCAATATGCGCTGGGCGCCCGGCCCCACGCCGTAGTGCCCGAACCGGGGCACCCCGAGATCCTCCAGGGCCAGGACCACGGCGGTCTGTCCCATGGCCGACTCGATGTTGTCGACGGTCGATATCCGCGCCGCCAGGGCGTCGCCCCGTAGCAGGCCGACGAACACCGCCCGCCCGCCGTCGGTGTTCACCCCCGACTCGGCGGCCACCACCCGGCTCGTAGCTTGGCTGTAGGCCTGCACAAGCGGTACCGCCACCACGTCGTCGCCCACCTCGGCGCCGGCGCCGGACACGACCAGGTAGCGGGTGTTGGCCAGCGGCAGCGCGCTGAGGCTCAAGGGCACCGAGGTGGTGGTGGAGGTGGACAGGGGCGGGGTCTCGTAGGTGATGAAGCCGGCGATCTGGAGGGCGGCAAGGGGGCTGGCCTCGGCGGTGGCGGCGTCACGGGCCGCGGCGACCTTGGCCAACGCCTGGCGGCGGACGACTTCGGGGGTGGAGACGGGCAGGTCGAGGGCGGTGGCCAGGGCCCGGACGTCGCCCTCGTTGGCCAGGCGCATCTTGGCCGTGAACCAGATGGTGCCCTCCAGCGTGGCCTGGGCGCCGGCCAGGGCCTGGCGCAGCTCGTCGACCGGCCGGCGGTCGATGCCGGCGACGGCGACGACCATCACCGGGATGTTGCGGAGGTGGCCGCGCAGGAGCTCGTCGCGCGTGGTGACGGCGAAGTCCTGGCCCCGCTTGATCTGGTCGGCGAGCCGCCGGTTCTCGTCGCGGATGTCGTTGACCGAGCGCCGGACGGTGTCGAGGTTGTTGTTCAGGGCGTCGACGGTGACCCGGTCGATCACGGTGGAGCCCATCACGATGCCGAGCCCGAGGGCCAGGAACACCGCCACGATGGAGACGATGTGATAACGGAGGTTGATCATCCGCCGACCGCGTTCCAGGTCTCGGTAAGGGTGAACCAGGTGGCCCTGATGAACACGTGCAGGGGCTGGGCGACCGCCACCATGACCAGCATGGCGAACAGGGCGGCCGCCACCAGCAGGACCATGTCGCTCGTGCGCACCCGGCTCTGGTAGAGCCGGCTCACGCCCTTGGCGTCGACGAGGATCGGGCCGACCTTCAGGCGCACGAGGAACGTCGAGGCCATGCCGGCGCGGCCCTTGTCGAAGAACTCGATCATCGAGGCGTGGGTGCCGACGGCCACGATCAGCTCGGCCCGCTTCTCATAGGCCAGGAGCATGGCCACGTCTTCGCTGGTGCCGGCGGCCTCGAAGGTGGTGTGGGCCAGGTCCATATCCTCCAGGCGGGCGGCGCCGGGCGCCGAGCCGCCGGGATAGGCGTGGACGATGAGCTGGGCGCCGGCACGGAGGGCCTCGGCGGAGACGGAGTCGAAGTCGCCGATCACGATGTCGGGCCGGTGGCCGCCCTCGAGCAGCACGTCGGCGCCGCCGTCGACGCCCACCATGACCGGGCGCATCTCCTTGATGTAGGCGCCCAGGGCGGCCAGGTCGGCCCGGGCGTCGGTGCCGCCCCGCACGACGACCAGCACATGGCGGCCCGACAGGTCCACGTCGAGGTCGGGCAGGACCGGCGAGTCGGTGAGCAGGTGACGCTCGCGGCGCAGGTACTCGAGCGTGTTCTCGGCGAACCGCTCCAGCTCGTCGCCGATCGACAGCCGGGCCGCCTCCAACTGGGCCTCCAGCGACGCCAGGGTGTGGCGGACGCCGACGGCCACCACGGCGCCGTCGCGGCGGACCTCGGTGCCGTCGATCTCTACGACGTGGCCCTCCCGCACCCCGGTCAGGACCTTCATCCCGACGTCGTCCACCAGGGGGATGCCGGCGGCGGCCAGCAGCAGCGGCCCGAGGTTGGGGTAGCGCCCGGTGCTGGACCGGGCCGCGTTCACCACGCCGCCGGCCTTGGCCAGTATCAGGCCCTCGGCCGCCACCCGGTCGATGTCCGCGTGGTCGATGACGGCGATCTCGCCCGGCTGGATGCGCAGGAGCAGGTTCTTGGTCCGCCGGTCTACCCTGGCCCGACCCGTGACCGAGCCCTCGGCCGGGACTGACCGCAGCGTCGGGCGGCCGAAGCGCTGGCGCAGGCTCTCGCGCCCCATCTACCGGCTCCTCCGCTGGGCGGCGGCGGTGGCGAGAAGCTCCTCGGCGTGATCGCGGGCGGTCCCCGACGACGGCTGGCCCGAGAGCATCCGCGACAGCTCCACGACCCTGTCGGTGCCGGTGACGGTACGGGCCGACGCCACCGTGGCACCCGAACGGTCGTCCTTGGCCACCACCACCTGATGGTCGGCGAAGGCGGCCACCTGGGGCAAGTGGGTGACCACGAGCACCTGGTGGGCGCCGGCCAGTTCGGCCAGGGCCCGCCCGACGGCCAGGGCGGCCTCGCCGCCCACGCCGGCGTCGACCTCGTCGAAGACGAGCGTGGGCGGTGCGTCGCTGAGGACCAGCCGGGCCGCGAGCATGGCCCGGGCCAGCTCCCCGCCCGACGCGACCTTGGCCAGGGGGAGCGGGAC
>JBPCLE010000196.1:0-2813 GCA_051003575.1 Acidimicrobiales bacterium
CCGCTGAGCTCGACGATGGGCGTGCGCCGCAGCTCGGCGAGCGCCACCACATCGAGCGCCCGATCGACCCGGCCGCCGTCTTACCGCCGGGGCCGGCGGGCCCAACCCCGGCGGGCAACGCACCCCGACGCAACTCGCTCCTCGACCGTGGCCGGGAGCTGGTCGACCACCAGCGGGCGTTGGGGCACGTAGCCCACCCGCCAGCGGTCCTTGAGCTGCGCCGGCGCCACGCCGAACAGCCGCACGTCACCCGTCCCGGGCTCGGAAAGCCCGAGGGCCACGCGCACCAGGGTCGACTTGCCTGACCCGTTGGAGCCGGCGAGGGCGACGAACTCGCCGGGCCCAACCGCCATGGTCACCCCGTCCAGGACTTGGTGGCGGCCGTAGGAGAACGTGACACCGTCGACCCGCAGGAGGGGCTCGGAGGTTACCGGCACGCCAGCGCCAGCCGGATGGCCGCCAGGTTCTCGCGCATGGCCGAGACGTAGGTTCGCCCCGCCTTGGCGTCGGCATCGGTCAGCCCTTCGAGGGGGTCGAGCACCGCGGTGCGCACACCGGCCTCCCGGGCCAGTGACTCCGCCACCTTGGGCGATACGAGCGTCTCGTAGAAGATCGTGGTGGTACCGCCGGCCCGGACCGTCCCGGCCAGGTCGGCCAGGCGCTGCGGGGTGGGCTCGGACTCGGGCTCGAGGCCGGCGATGGCCTCCTGGGTGAGCCCGTAGCGGCCGGCGAGGTACCCGAAGGCATCGTGGGCGGTGACGAGCACCCGCCGCTCGCAGTTGGCGAGGCCGGCGACGAAGGCGGCGTCGAGCTCGTCCAGCTCGCGGCTGTAGGCGCCGGCGTTGGCCTCATAGGTGGCCGTGTTGGCCGGGTCGGCCGTAGACAGGGCGCCGGCCACCTGGCCGACGATGGCCTTGAGCTGACGGGGATCGAGCCAGACGTGGGGGTCGACGTCGAGCTGGTCGTCACCTGCCGCGGGGCGAAGGTCGTCCAGGCCGCTCAGCACCTCGACTTTGGCGCCCTTGGCCCGCTCGGCCGCCTTCTCGATCGCCGGCTGGAACCCTCGACCGAGAAAGACCACGACGGCGGCGTCCTCGATCTGGTCGACCTGGCGGGAGTTCAGCTCCAGGTCATGGGGCTCGCTGCCGGCCGGGGTGATGTTGCGGACCTGCACGAGGTCTCCCCCGACCCGCTGGGCGGCCTCGAACAGCGGATAGAAGGCGGCCACGACCTGGGGCCGGCCGTCGCCCGCTCCCCCACCGCTGCCGCATGCCGCCCCGAACGTCATCGTCAATCCCACCAGCGCAGCCTGGGCCCGTCGCATCTCTCCTCCTTGGATTGAGAATGAGAATGACTCTATATCAGGTCCGTCACGCCGGTTGCTGTCCGGGTGCGCTCGGTAAACAGTCGGCGGGCGAGGGCGCCGAGCACGGTGCCGATGACGCAGCGCGGGGCCCGAAACCAGCGGGCCGGCGGGCGAAGGAACACCGCGATAGTGCCCGCGGACATCCCAAGGCCGGCGCCGGCGCTGATCACGCCGGCCGGGCTACCGGCCCGGCGCGACCTCTCAAAGCCCGTCGGGGCGGGCCGCCACCTCGGCCCGCAGCCGGCGGGGCGGCCGGGCTCCGCAGTAGTGGCAACGGAAGGCGGCGATGTTGCTGTAGCTGCACCGGCACCACCAGAACGTCTCGAACCAACGGGCCAGCTCGATCAGTCGACGGTGGCGCCGCTCGGCAACTCTCCCTCTCATGGAACTGAGGTCGGCCGGGGCCGGCGATCCCTTGATGCTCCGTTGCCAGAACGGGTCGTTCGACCTACGGCTCAGGAGGCATCGGGGGCGAGCTCCGGATCGCCCACCGGCGGTGCGGCGGTATACGGATTGGCCTCGGCTGCGGCCAGCTCTGAGCGGTGGGTGAACACCTTGAAGACCACCGCCCCGGCCACGAGCGCCAGTGCGCCCGCCACCGCGCTGGTCACGTTGAAGGCGTGGGTGTAGGCCTCGCCCGCCCGGCCCACCAGCTCGCCGGCGCCGGGAACGGTGCGCCCGAGGATGGTGGCGGCCCCCACGGACTCCTGTGCCGCCTCGCGGATCGGCGGGGGCAGGGTGAGGCCGTCGAGGTCGATCGACGACCGGTACACGGCGTTCGAGATGCTGCCGAGCACGGCGATGCCCAGCGCCCCGCCCACCTCCCGGGTGGTGTCGTTGACGGCCGAGCCGACGCCGGCCTTGGCCTGGGGCACCGAGCTCATGATGCTGCCGGTGGCCGGCGCCGCGGTGAGGCTCATCCCGATACCGAGCAGCACGAGGGCAAGCACCAGCACCAGGTAGGGCGAGGACGGCTCGATGAAGGCCAGTACGCCGAAGCCGGCGGCCACCAGGACGAACCCCATGGCCATGACGGGCCCCGATCCCATGCGCGCCGCCATCGTCGCGCTCCGGGGCGCGACGGCAACCAGGGCGATCGCCAGCGGCAACGTGGCCAGGCCGGCGCTCAGGGGCGAGTAGTTGCGTACGAACTGGAGGTAGAAGGTGAAGCCGAAGAACAGGCCGAACATCACGAAGAAGGCGGCGGTGACCACCCCGCTGCCGACGCTCATCCGTCGGTCCTGGAAGAACGTGAGCGGCAGCATGGGGTGGGAGCTGCGGCGTTCCCAGACGAGGAACCCGGTCAGGGTGACGGCGGCCAGGACGAAGGCCAGGACGACAAGGCCGTCGCCCCAGCCCCGCTCCGGGCCCTCGATGATCCCGAAGACCAGGCCCGCCAGACCGACGAGGGAGAGGAGCGCACCCATCGGGTCGAACGGGGTGGCCT
>JBPCLE010000197.1:0-7244 GCA_051003575.1 Acidimicrobiales bacterium
GGGTACCTCTCTCGCCGACGCCGCCCAGGGCGTCCTCGAGCCCGGCGACGAGACCGTGCCCGTGAGCGGTGCTCTCGAGGCCCTGCGCGAGGTCCACCTCGCCCTGGGCCCGGCCGTTGTCGAACTCGAATTGGCCGTCGATCAGGTGGCCGCCCTCGACGGCTACCGGCTCCTCGGGGCCCTCGACGACGCCCGCCAGGAGCTGTCGGCCCGCCTGCCCGAGGTGGCCGCCAGCGCCGCCGAGGCCGAGGACGGCGTGGGGGCGCTCATCGCCGTCATGGGTGGCGACGGTCCCCGCCGGTACCTGCTTATGTCCCAGAACCCGGCCGAGGTCCGTCCCACCGGGGGCTTCATCGGCACCTACGGGGTGCTGGCCACCGAAGGTCAGCGGCTCGGCCTCGATAGCTTCGAACCGATCGAAACCTGGCTCCGGGCCCACCCCGACCTGGTGGTGCCTCCCGAGGAGGCGGGCTCGCCCTTCCGCTTCTACGAGGCGTTCGCCGAGCCGCTCAACCAGAGCCTGGCCAACGTCAACAACGTGGCCGACTGGCCTCAGGCGGCCCAGCTCGCCACCGAGCTGTGGGAACGGGGTGGGGAGGAGCCGGTCGACGGGGTCTTCACCGTCACCCCTGCCTTCCTGGCCGACGTCCTCGGTGTGCTGGGCCCGGTAGAGGTGCCCGACTACGGGGAGACGGTGACGGCGAACAACCTCATCGAGCGATTCGACTTCCACACCAAGCTGGTCGAGGAGCGCCAACAGTCCAACGTCGAGCGCAAGGCCTTCGTGGCCGCGCTGGCCGAGATCGTGGTGGGCCGCCTCCTCGATGCGCCCGCTTCCCAGTGGCGACCGCTCGCCCAGGCCGTCGGCAGCTCGCTCGACGCCCGGGAGGCCATGGCGTGGGTGAAGGACGTCGAGGTGGCCGAGACGCTGGCTCGCCAGGGCTGGGACGGCGCCCTGCCCGCCATCGCCGGCGACTTCTTCTACGACTCCGAGTTCGAATATGCGTCCAAGAACGGGCGTGACCTGCGACGTACTTACGATCACGACGTGCAGCTCAACGCCGACGGCTCGGCCCGCATCACCACCAAGGTCACCATCCGCAACACCGGCGAGCCCGGGCGGTTCAACGAGAGTTCGCTCTCCTACCTGAGCATCTACGGCCCCCAGGGCGCCTTGGTCGACGAGGAGGCCAGCGATCTGACCATCCCCGAGCCAGACATCGCCGGCCACCCCGCCACCGGTGGATTCCGCCAGGCACCCCCGGGCGGCGAGACCAGCGCCACCGTCATTTGGGAGGCTCCCGCCATCGCCCGCCAGCTCGAAGACGGCGGGTGGGTCTACTCGCTGACCTGGATGCGGGTGCCGGACCACAGCGGCGATGTGCTCAACCTCGATGTCCGACCGCCCGAGGGTTGGGTGTGGGACGGCCCAGCGCCGCCTGAGCGGGTGGAGTTGGAGGAGGACTTCGTGGGGGCCTGGACACTGCGGGCCCTTCTCCCAATCACACTATCTACCCCTTGAAATCTGTCGCGAACGCCGCATAGCATTCCGTCCCACTAGCGGCGGAGTCGAGAGGAAAGATCTCATGTGGTTGGTCCAGGGTGCGCCGGTGGTGCGCTGGGGCACCAGTGGCGACATTCCCCTGCCCCCTGCCATATGCCATTCGGAGTGCGTTCTTCCCCGGCGCCTAGCTTCTTGTCCGTCTCTCTCGACCCGCCGGGAACGCTTCACCTCGGAACGTTCCCGGCTGGTCGACATCCGTGAACTCAGAGCGAAGGAGGAGACACGAACGTGCGATCAACGGCCCGGCAACGGGGCCGCCATGAGGATGCCGACCACTGGCGTTCCTCTTGTTGCTCATGGCCGGTTTCTGTGCGGCTCCGGCCTCCGCCTGGGTTCGCTCGGTGCCGCCACGCTGACGACGAGCAGAGGCCCGCACGCCGTGTCGTTTCCCGACCAGGGGGCCCTGCGGTGACGAGCCCTGCTCCCCTCCTTCCACCGCCGACGGTGACGCCGCCGTGGGGCTAGAACTCCAGGAGCCCCGCGACAACAGCGACACCGGCAACGTCGTCCTCGCTCTGGGCGTGGCCGGCGGTGCGCTGTTTGTCCTGGCGATCACCACGTGGTGGGTCAGGCGCAGAGGAACAGACGAGCACGTTGAGTCTGGGGGGATCAGGTGATGCCATCCGTGGGAACACCTGACGACGACGGCTCGCCGCCTGGTGAGCACCTGGCCGAGGTGCTGCCCCTGGACAGGGCCAGCGTCGCCGACCCTGTCCCCGCTCCTGGCCATGGCCTGCCGGCGTTCCTGAGCAGCTTCGTAGGTCGGAGCCGGGAGATCGACGAGGTGGTCACGCTGCTGGGCTCCGCTCGCCTAGTCACCCTCACCGGTCCGGGAGGCATGGGCAAGACTCGCCTGGCGGTGGAGGTGGCCCAGCGAGTGGCCTTCGGGCGGGCCTTCTTCGTCGACCTGGCCCCGGTGCGGGAGGCGACGCTGGTGGCCGAGGAGATCGCCTCCGCCTTCACCGTGGGTGAGCTTCGGGGCCGCGACCTGGCTGAGGTGTTGGCCGTGGCTCTGCCAGCCGGCGCCCTGTTGGTGCTGGACAACTGCGAGCACCTGATCGGGGTCTGTGCCGATCTGGCCGATCGGCTCCTGCGTGGCTGTCGGGGTCTGCAGGTCCTGGCCACCAGCCAGCAGCGCTTGGGGATGACCGGCGAAGTGGTGTGGTCGGTCCCGGCGCTGTCCATTCCCGAGCTGGCGCCCGAGGTCGACCCCGAGGCTGTCCTGGGCTCCGCCGCCGTACAGCTCTTCTGCCACCGGGCGGCGGCCGTCAAGCGGGGCTTCGTCGCCTCTGGCGAGAACCTGCAGGCCATCGTCGAGATCTGTCGACGACTGGACGGCAACCCGCTGGCCATCGAGCTGGCCGCAGCTCGCGCCGACGTGGTCTCGGCGGCCGACATCGCCGCTCGCCTGGAGGACCGCTTCGGCCTCCTGCGGGGAGGGAGCGGCGCCGGCCCGGCGCGCCATCAGACGCTCACTGCCGCCCTGGAGTGGAGCCATGAGCTGCTCTCCGAGTCCGAGCGGGTGCTGCTGCGTCGCCTGTCGGTGTTCTGCGGGGGGTTCAGCCTGCATGCCGCCGAGGAGGTGTGCGTAGGAGGTGAGGTCGACCGCCACCAGATGCTCGACCTTCTCTCGGGCTTGGTGGCGAAGTCGCTGGTGGTGGCCGACACGGGCGGAACCACGGCGCGCTACCGATTGTTGGAGACGGTCCGTCACTACGCCGCCGAAGGCCTGGCCGCCACGGAGGCGACCGAGGTGGGTCGACGCCATGCCGCATGGTGCGTCGAGATGGTCGAGTTCGGGGCCGAGGAGGAGGACGCCACCGACTGGCTGGCGGAGAACCAGGTGGAGCTCGACAACGCCCGGGCGGCCCTGAACTGGTGCCTGACCGAAGGAGAGACGGAGCTGGCCCTTCGCCTGGTCGGAGGCCTGATGGTGTTCTGGGAAGGGTCCGGTCACTTCGGCGAGGCCCGGGACCACCTCTTGAGGGTGCTGGCTGCGAGCGGCTCCGCCCCGGCGGCCCTGCGAGCGACGGCGTTGCACGACACCGGCTTCGCTGAGTTCATGCTGGGCGACTTCAAGGCCGCTCTGGATCACCTTCGGGAGAGCCTGGCCGTATCGGCCGAGGGCGGCGACCCGGCAGCCGCGGAGAGGACCCAGGGCTTGTTGGCCTTCGTCTCCACCTTCGGCGACAACCCCACCAGCGTGGAGGAGCTAGAGGAGAACCTGGCCCAGGTACGGGCCGCCGGCGATGACGCCCGACTCACGGAGACGCTGATCGCATGTGGCCAAGCCCGCAGGTTCCGGGGTGAGTGCCTGGCCTCCCAGCAGCACTTCGCCGAGGTGGTGGCGGTGGCACGCCGGACCGACGACGACGTCATGCTCGCCACGGGCCTGGTCGGCTTCGGCTCCGCCGCCGTCGGCCGAGGCGACTGTGTGCTGGCCGAGGCACACCTGCGCGAGGGCGTGGAGCTGGCCGCCGGTACCGCTCAGGCTCACTCCCATGCGGTGGGGCTGGCCGAGCTGGCCGAGCTGGCCCGGCTGCGGGGCGACCGGGACCAGGCGTGCACCAGCTTCATCGAGTGCCTTGACCATGCTCGCGCCGTGGGCGCCCCCTACCCGCTGGCCAAGTCCCTGCTCGGCCTCGGTCGGGTGGAGTTGGATCAAGACGAGGTCGAGAACGCCCAGCGCCACTTCGACGAGGCGGCAGAGGTGTCCCGTCAAGGGGGCCTGGCCCACCTGGTGGCCTCTGCCCTCGACGGGCTGGGCCAGGTGGCGTCGGCTAGCGGCGACACTGCCTCCGCTCGCGACCGCTTCGCCGAGGCCCTGGCCGTGGCCAGCCAGTGCGGCGACAAGGCGGCGTCCGCCCGCTCGACCTACCACCAGGGGGCACTAGCCCGAGCTGAAGGCGATTTCGAGAAGGCGACCTCGCTGCACCACGACGCCCTGAGCCAGCGCGATCTGATCGGCGACCGCGCCGGAGTGGCCGATTCGCTGGAGGCGCTCGCCCGCTTGGCCGGCGTTCGGGCCGACTACGACCTGGCCGCCCGCCTCTTCGGCGCCACCCAAGCCCTCCGTGAAGCCGGTGGCTGCCCTCGAGCTCCCCGTCGGGGTGAGACATCCGACGCCGATGTCGCCCTGCTGGCGGAGCAGATGACGCCAGAGGACCTCGAGCGGGCGTGGGGTCAAGGGGAGGCCTTGGAATATAGGGAAGCCGTCGCCTACGCCACCCAACGCCGGGGAACCCGGCGGCGACCGGCCACCGGGCTCGCCTCACTGACCCCCGCCGAGCGCGATGTCGCCGCCCTGATAGCCGAAGGCCTGAGCAACCCGGAGATCGGCGGTCGGCTCTTCGTCTCTCCCCGCACCGTCCAGAGCCACCTCCGCAACGTGTACGCCAAGCTCGACGTGACGTCGCGTCAAGAGCTCCGTCAGGTCCTGTCCGGGGTGGCGTAGATCGGGCTCTGACCCAAATCTACGCCACTTTGGCGCAGGTTCTTGCGGCTCCGGGCCGTTATAGTAATCCATTGGACTCTAGGGAAAACGCTCAGCGTGTTCCTACCCCCGCTAACGAGCGGGCCTAACCATTAAAAGGATACGCGATGCAGACGAAGCGTACGATCTCGGCAAGGAAGATGAGAGGTGGATCGGCCTTCCGTCTGCTCGTGGCGGGGGCCATGGTCTTGGGCGTGATGCCCTTGATGTCCGCCCCCGCGGCGGCCGCCGTGACCGACGTGAGCGGCAGGGCATACGGCTACCAGGTCAACGTCGGTCTCTTCGGAGGACCCCCCTCGATTCGGGGCTTCGAACAGGACGCGAGCGCCCCGGCCACCGCCGCCAGCGCCTCAGCCGAACTTCCGCCCGGAGGTTCGGGCACGGCGGTGACGGACACTGACCCCGACGGCGCCAAGGCCGAGTACGGGCCTGCCACCATCTTCGGCGGCATCGTCCCCGCGGGAACCTCTACCTTTCCGCCCTCAGGCCCCATGAACGTCAGCACCCAGGGCACCCCACTCGGCGGATCGGTCACCAGTTCGGCGGAGATCACCCTCTACGATCCCCCCAACCCTGCGGCACCCGGCGGGGTGGGCCCCGGGCCCCTCATCGCCGACCGGGCCGCCAGCACCTGCACCGTCACCGAGAGTGGCGTCAGCGGTTCGGCCAGCATCACCAACGGCATCCTCGAGACCAAGTACGACACGGTCAGCCAGGAACCCATCGTCATCGAGAACATCCCGGCCAACCCGCCCCCCAACTACACCCGCAGCGGCACCATCGACCACGTCGGTGACCGCTACATCATCGTGTTCAACGAGCAGATCGTCGGACCCGACTCCATCACCGTCAACGCTGCCCACATGTACCTCCTGGGCGACATTGCGCGAGGCGAGTTGATCGTCGCTTCGTCCACCTGCAGCTTGACCTCCAACCTCCCCAATCCCGCCCCTACCGCCACCGGCGACTCCTACACCACGGCGGAGGACACCCCGCTCACGGTGACGGGCCCTGGCCTGCTGGCCAACGACACCGATCCCCTGAGCGACCCCCTGACCGCCACCCGGGCGAAGGTCATCCGCGCTTCCGGCCCGAGTGGTCTCACCTACACCTTCCCCAGTGACCCTCCGAACGGGACCACCACCATCAACGCCGACGGGTCGTTCACCTACACGCCCGATCCTGACTTCAACGGCACCGACACCTTCACCTATCTGGCACGCGATGCCCGAGGAGCCAGCAGCAGCGCCACCGTCACCGTGACCGTCTCGCCAGTGAACGACCCGCCGGTGGCCGGCGAGGACACCTACGAGACCTTTGTGGACGAACCCCTCAGCGTTGCCGCCCCCGGGGTGCTGGCCAATGACACCGATGTCGACGGCGACCCCCTGACGGCCAGCTCGGCCAGCGTCCCGCCGAACGGTAGCGTCGCCCTCAATTCGAACGGATCGTTCAACTACGTTCCCAATGCCGGCTTCGTGGGCACGGACACCTTCACCTACCAGGTCAGCGATCCGAACGGCGGGACCGCAACGGGCACAGTGAACATCATCGTGGCCACCAAGAATGCCCAGCTGCTCAAGGACATTGCGGCCGGGGCCGGAAACTCCTCACCCTCGCGCTTCGTGGAGGTGGGTGGCACCGCGTACTTCCTAACCTTCAGCAATACCGCCACCAACGGGCTGTGGAAGAGCGACGGCACGGAGGCCGGCACGGTCCTGGTCAAGGCCATCAACACCGGCTCTTCGAGCAGCGCCCCTCCGCTGACAGTGATCGGCACCGATCTCTACTTCCAGGCCAACGACGGCTCGACCGGCGTCGAGCTGTGGAAGAGCGACGGCACGACTGCGGGAACGGTGCTGGTCAAGGACATCCTGGCTGGGGCCGGGTCATCAAGTCCCACCAACTTCCGGGTCGTGGGAGCCACGTTGTACTTCGCTGCTGGCAACGGCACGACCGCTCCCGGTGTCGGCACCGAGCTGTGGAAGAGCGACGGCACGACTGCGGGGACGGTGCTGGTCAAGGACATCAGGCCGGGCACGACCAGCTCGAGCCCGGCCAACCTGACGGCCGTGGGATCCACGTTGTACTTCTCGGCCATCGACGGCACGACCGCTCCCGGTGTCGGCACCGAGCTGTGGAAGAGCGACGGCACGACTGCGGGGACGGTGCTGGTCAAGGACATCA
>JBPCLE010000198.1:0-5207 GCA_051003575.1 Acidimicrobiales bacterium
GGCCTCGGGCGAGGCGTCCCACAGGCCCCGTTCCTCGGCTTCCAGCAGTCGCTCGGCGATGGAGCGCAGGGCCCACGGGTGCGACTGCTCGAACAGCTTGCGCACCGCAGGATCGGCCACGTAGGCCTCAGTGACCCGCTCGTACATCCAGTCCTCGACCACGTGGGCGGTGGCGTCGTAGCCGAACAGGTAGTCCACGGTGGCGGCCATCTCGAATGCGCCCTTGTACCCGTGGCGGCACATCGCGCCGATCCACTTGGGGTTCAGCACACGGGTTCGCACCACCCGGGCGGCTTCCTCGGCCAGCGACCGGACCCTGGGGTTGGCCGGGTCGGCCGAGTCTCCGAACCAGGCCTTCGGCTCCTCACCCCCCCGCAACGACCGGATGGTGGCGATCATCCCGCCGTGGTCCTGCAGGTAGTCGTCGGAGTCGAAGATGTCGTGCTCCCGGTTGTCCTGGTTCTTGACCGCCACCTCGATGAGGGAGAAGCGCCGCTCCATGGCCTCGGCCGCCGGCGCACCCATGGCCGCCCGCCCGTAGGACCATCCACCCCAGGCGGTGTAGACCGCGGCCAGATCCTGGTCGTCGTCCCACTCGCGAGACTCGAGCAGGGCCAGGATGCCCGACCCGTAGGCACCGGGCTTCGAGCCGAAGATGCGGGGGTCGTCGTCGAAGCCGGCGAGGCGGACGGCGTCGTCGAGCAGGGCGATGACGTGCGGGAAGGCGTCTCGGAAGAAGCCGGAGATGCGCAGGGTCACGTCGACCCGCGGCCGGCCGAGCTCGGTCTCGGGGATGAGCTCGACGCCGGTCACCCGGCCGGACTCCTCGGCCCACACCGGGCGGACGCCGAGAAGGGCCAGGGCCTCGGCCACGTCGTCGCCCCCAGTCCGCATGGCCGCCGTGCCCCAGACCACGAGGCCGACGGTGGCCGGCGGCCGTCCCTCCTCGGCGACGTGCCTGGCGACGAGCTGGTCGGCCAGCTTCCGGCCGACGTCCCACGCCAGCCGGCTGGGAACGGCCTTGGGGTCGACGGAGAAGAAGTTGCGGCCGGTGGGCAGCACGTGGGCCATGCCCCTGGTCGGCGCCCCGCTGGGGCCGGCGGGCACGTGGCGGCCGGCGAGGGCGCCGAGCAGGTTGGTGAACTCGTCGGTGGTCCGACCGAGGGCGGGGACCAACCGGTCGCAGACCCAGCGGAGCGTGGGGTGGTCGCCGGCGTAGGTCCAGCGGTCGGACTGGATCCCTGCGAGGGTGGCGCGGGCCTCGGCCTCGGCGGCGTCGACGTCGTGGCGACCCTGTGCCGGCGCCCGCAGCGCCGGCACCATGTTCGCCCCGTTCGGGCCACGGAGGCCGGAGCCCTGGGGCAGGCGGGTGATGGCCAGGACCAGGTCGAGCTCGGCTTCGCCCGCGGGCGGGCGGCCGAGGATGTGGAGCCCGCCGCGGATCTGGGCGTCCTTCAGCTCGCAGAGATAGCCGTCCACGTGGAGGACCAAGTCGTCGAAGTCGTCGCCGTCGGGGCGGTCGGCGACGCCCAGGTCACGGTGGATCTCGGCCTGTACCAGCAGCTCCCACACCTGGGCCCGGATGGCCGGCAGCTTGGCCGGGTCGAGGGCGGCGATCGAGGCGTGCTCGTCAAGGAGCGCCTCCAAGCGGGCGACGTCGTCGTAGGAGTCGGCCCGGGTCATGGGCGGAAGGAGGTGGTCGATGATCACCGCGTGGGCCCGGCGCTTGGCCTGGGTGCCCTCCCCCGGGTCGTTCACCACGAACGGGTACACGAGAGGAAGGTCGCCGAGGGCGGCGTCGGGGCCGCAGTCGGCCGAGAGCCCGACCCCCTTGCCGGGCAGCCACTCCAGGGTGCCGTGCTTGCCGGCGTGGACGACGGCGTGGGCGCCCCATGCCTGCTCCAGCCACCGGTAGAAGGCCAGGTAGTGGTGGGTCGGGGCCAGGTCGGGCGAGTGGTAGACGGCAATGGGGTTGTCGCCGAAGCCGCGGGCGGGTTGGATGGCCACGAGCACGCCGCCGAGATCGATGCCGGCGAAGGCGAACTCATCCTCGGGCGGGCCCCAGGTCTCCTCCACGCCGGCCAGCCCGTGGCTGCCGGCGTAGCGATCGACGGACCATCGTCCGCAAACGCCCCCGTCCGCCAGCTCGGCCATGAGGGAGTCGCCGTCTTCGGGGATCCGGTCGACCCGGTAGCCGGCGTCGCGCAGCTCGTGGAGCAGGTCGACGACCGACGCCGGCGTGTCCAGGCCCACGGCGTTGCCGATGCGGCTCTTCTTGGTCGGGTAGGCGGAGAGGACGATGGCCAGCCGCTTGTCGCCGTTGGGCACATGACGGAGGGCGGCCAGGCGCACGGCCAGGCCGGCGATGCGGGCCACGCGGTCACCCACCGTGCGGTAAGCCGTGACCGGGGTGCCCAGCTCGTCGCCGTCGTCGACGACCTCCTTGAACGAGAACGGCACGCCGATGATGCGGCCGTCGAACTCGGGGATGGCCACGCTCATGGCCACGTCGATCGGGGTGAGGCCGGCGCTGCTCTCCTGCCACGACGCCGCCGGCTGGGTGGCGGCCACGGCCTGGAGCACGGGCACGTCGAGGGCGGCGAGGGCGGAGGCGTCCCAGTCGTCGCCGTCGCTCACGCCCATGGCCAGGACGGTGGTGACGAGCACGTCGACGCCGCCCAGGAGGTCGAACACCCCGGCGTCGGCCCGCAGCGAATAGCACCACACCGCCAGAGCGTTGGCGCCCTTCGCCTCGACGGCCCGGCACAGATCCTCGACGAAGCCCGTGTTCCCGGCCAGCACATGGGCCCGGTAGAACACGATGCCCACGGTGGGCCTGGCCGGGTCGTGGGCGGGCGAGCCGAGCACGCCGAACGCCGGCACCTCGGCCGGCGGCTCGTGCGGCCAGCCGGCGACGAAGCGCAGCAGCTGCGCGGTGTTGGCCAGGCCGCCGTGGGCCAGGTACTCGAAGGCCCGGGCGACCGTGGCCGTCGGTGCGGTCGACAGGGCGGTCAGCTCGGCGTCGGGCGCCGACTCGCCGCCGAAGGCCAGCAGCGGCACGCCGGCGTCGATGCAGCGCCGGCGCAGGAGGTCGAACTGCTCCTCCCACGCCCGCCGGCCACCAAGCAGGCGGACGAGCACCATGGTCACGCCGGCGAGGTCGGGCACGTCGGTGGGGCGGGCGGCCCGCACCGGGGGGAAGCCGGCGGGGAGGCCCTCGACCACCGACCGCAGGGCGAGGATCTCGGTGTCGGCATTGGTCAGGACCAGGATCACGTGGCTTCCTTCAGCAGTGTCTCGACCGCGGCGAGGTCGAGGTGGGCTTCGAGCATGTCGGCGAGGCGGTCGAGCTGGGCCTCCCGGGCGGCGGCGAACGAGACGCCCGACGGAGCGATTCCGAGGAGGGCGGCCCGGAAGCCGTCGTCCTCGAACAGGCCGTGGAGGGTGGAGCCGGCGAACCGGCCCCGGCGGGAGCCCTCGGGGCCGGCGCCATAGGCGTCGTCGAGGTCGATCCACGGGTCGGCGCCGGTGACCCGGCCGTGGTGGATCTGGTAGCCGGTGACCCGTTGGGCCAGGGCGGTGCCGCGGCGCTGGCGGGTGACCTTGGTGGGCTCGAAGGCGGTCTCGGCGTCGAGCCAGCCGAGGCCGTCGACGGCTCCCCGTTGCGACTCGACGTCGTCGACGATCCTCCGGCCCATCATCTGGTAGCCGCCGCAGATGCCCAGCACCCGGGCCCCGCACGCCTCGACCGCCGTGTGCAGGCCGCGGCCCCGCAGCCACTCCAGGTCCGAGACGGTGGCCTTGGTGCCCGGCAGCACCACCAGGTCGGGCCGCCCGAGGGCGCCGGCGCGGTCGACGAACCGGACCCCCACGGCCGGCTCCAAACCCACGGGGTCGAGATCGGTAAAGTTGGCGATCCGGGGAAACCGGACCACGGCCACGTCGAGGGCCTCGCCGCCGGCCGGCGCCACGTCCGGCAGGGCCAGGGAGTCCTCGGCGTCGAGCGACACGCCGTGCAGGTAGGGCAGGACGCCGAGGGTGGGCACGCCGCAGCGCCGCTCCAGCTCGGCCGGGCCCTCGGCCAACAGGGCGGGGTCGCCCCGCAGCTTGTTAACGACAAACCCCCGCACCAGCGGGCGGAGGTCGTCGGGAAGGAGGGCGACGGTGCCGTAGAAGGCGGCGAACACCCCGCCGCGGTCGATGTCGCCCACCACGATGGCCGGCACGCCGGCAGCGGCGGCCAGGCGCAGGTTGACGATGTCGGAGCCCAGCAGGTTGATCTCCGCCGGGCTGCCGGCGCCTTCGATGATCACCACGTCGAAGCGGGCCCGCAGGTCGGCCAGGGCGTCGAGGACCGTGGCGAACAGGGCCGGCTTCTCGGCCTGGTAGGCAGCGGCGTCGAGGTGGCCCGCCGGCCGACCCATGACCACCACCTGGCTCGTGCGCTCCCCCGTGGGCTTGAGCAGGATCGGGTTCATGGCCACCTCGGGGACGGCGCCGGCGGCCAGCGCCTGCACGCCCTGGGCCCGGCCGATCTCGTGTCCCGACGGGGTGACGTAGGCGTTGTTGGCCATGTTCTGGGCCTTGAACGGCGCCACGCGCACGCCCCGGCGGTGCAGGACGCGGCACAGGCCGGCGACGACCGAGCTCTTGCCCACGTCGCTGGCGGTACCGCACACCATCAGCGCCCCGCGCACGGCGTCGCCTCCTGGCCGGCGCCGCGGCCGTGTAGTGCCTCCGCCAGGCGGGCCAGGCCGGCGTCGTCGGGCACCGCGATCCGCACGTGGTCGCCCAGGCCGAAGCTGGCGCAGTCCCGCACGAGGATGCCCTGGGCCGCCAGCCGGTCGCGCAGGCCAGGTGCCCGCACCAACAGGTAATTGGCGTCGGACGGCTCGGGATCGAGGCCGGCGCCGGTCAGCACGTCGACCAGACGGCCTCGGAGCCGGGCGACGCCGGCCGCCCACGCCGGCAGGTCGACCGCGGCCAGCAGGTCGGGCAGGGCCGCCGTCACCAGCCCGTTCACCGACCACGCCGGCTGGCGGAGCCGCCTCACCTCGTCGGCCAGCACGTAGCCCGCCCGCAGGCCCGGGCAGGCCAGCAGCTTGGTCAGCGAACCGACCACAAGCGGCGCGCTCCTCGTCCACCGGCCCGTCGCCAGCGGGTAGAAGGCCTCGTCCCACACGCCGGCGGTAGCGGCGGACAACCGG
>JBPCLE010000199.1:0-5330 GCA_051003575.1 Acidimicrobiales bacterium
GGCCGGGCCTCCCGCTCAGGGGGCCGCTCGGGCCGGGCCTCCCGCTCAGGGGGCCGCTCGGGCCCGTGCCCCCGCTCAGGGGGCCGCTCGGGCCCGGCTCCGACCACCACGTGCGCTCGAAGTCGAGCATGGCACGGTCACGATCGGTGAGAGGCATCCGAGCCAGGCTGCCCGCATCTGGCACCCAGGTCAAGCACCCCCGGCTACCGTGTTCCCCTACGCCGGTGTGGCGCAGTCCGGTAGCGCAGGCGACTTGTAATCGTCAGGCCGTCGGTTCGAATCCGACCACCGGCTCAAGCCATCCGAGATTCAGGCCGCGGGCACGCTCCGGGCGACAGTGGCCGCGGCCAGGTGGGCCTCGAGCTTGCGCTTGATGCGCTGGAGGGCGTTGTCGACCGCCTTGGTGTGGCGGCCCAGCTGGTCGCTGATCTCCTGATAGGAGCAGCCGTCGAGATGAAGCCGCAGCACGTCGACCTCCAGGGTGGACAGCATGGTGACCAGGGCGGCCCGCATGGCGGCCTGGCCCTCCAGGCTCACCACCTCATCCGCGGGGTCGGGCACCCGCTGGTCGAAGAGCTCCTCGACCAGGCGCTCGGAGGGATCGTCGATCACCCGCAGGCCCCAGAGCGACACATACCGGTTCAGGGGCTGGTGCTTCTGGCGGCACGCACCCTTGATGGCGCTCATGATCTGGCGGGTCACGCACAGCTCGGCGAAGCCCCGGAACGACGACTGGCCGTGGCGGAAGTCGCGGATGGCCTTGAACAGGCCGATCATCGCCTCCTGCTCGATGTCGTCGGTGTCGCCGCCGGCCAGGAAGTACCCCCTGGCCTTGGCCCGGGCGAAGCGGCGGTAGCGCGCCAGCAGCAGGTCGAGCGCCTCCAGGTCACCCTCGTGGAAGTGGCGGACCAGCTCCTCGTCGGGGACGTCGGATGGGGTGGCGCTGGGCTGGGACATCCGATGCTCCTGGCTACTGCGACGACGTGGGGTTCAGTGACTGTCAGTAGATGAGAAGTGACTACAGCGAGATGCCACTTTCTAGTCACGGCGGGGCCATGTGTCAACGGTCGCGGGCCGAGAAATTGCTTCTCAGCGTCGCCGGCTGACCTCGAACAGCGCGAGCGACGCCGCCGCGCTGACGTTGAGCGAGGCCAGTCGGCCCCGCATGGGGATGCTGACCACCACGTCGCAGCGCGCCCGGGCCAGGCGGGACAGACCGGCGCCCTCGGCGCCCACCACGACCACGATGGCCTCGTCGGCCACGGGGAGGCCGTCGAAGAGGGACTGCTCCCCACCGGCGTCGAGGCCCACCACCCAGCACCCGAGCTCGCGGGCCCGGGCCAGGGCGGCGGGGAGCCCGGCCACGACGGCCATCGGCACGTGCTCGATGGCGCCGGCCGCCGCCTTGGCCACGGTCGGCGTGACGTGGACCGCCCGGTGGCGGGCAAGAACGGCGCCGGTGGCGCCGGCGGCCTCGGCGCTGCGGAGGGGGGCGCCGAGGTTGTGGGGGTCGGTCACGCCGTCGACGGCGAGCAGGAACGGCTTGGGGCCGGCGTCGCCCGCCGGCGACCGGCACAGGTCGTCGAGGTCGGCTTGAGGCAGGGCGCCGGCGTGGGCCAGCACGCCCTGGGGGGCGTCGGTGGCGGCGGCGGCATCGAGACGGCTACGGCTGACCCGCCGCACGGGCACCCGGGCATCGGCGGCCAGCCGCTCGATGCGGTCGAGGATGGGCGCCCGCTGGACCTCCTGGGACATCCAGACGTCGATGACGGGCCGGCGACCGGCGGCCAGCAGTTCCGCCACCGCCTGGCGCCCTTCCACCTGCTCTCCCCCCAGCCCGTGCTGCTCGGGGCCACGCCCCGGCCTCGGCGCGCCGCCTACGCCCGGGCGACGAGGGCGACCGCCCAACACGCCACCCCCTCTCCCCGCCCGATGGCGCCCAGGCCCTCGGCCCGGGAGGCCTTCACGCTGACGTCGCCGCCAGCGGCGCCCGCCAGCCGCCGCGCCATCTCGTCGCGGTGGGGGGCGAGCCTGGGCGCCTCGAGGACCACGGTGCAGTCGACGTTGCCCACCGACCAGCCGGCATCGCCAACGAGGTCGGCGACGCCGGCCAGGATGGCCAGGCTGTCGGCGCCGGCCCAGGCGCGGTCGGTGTCGGGGAAGTGCCGGCCGAGGCCACCCAGGCCGGCGGCGCCCAGGAGGGCGTCGGCGATGGCATGGGCCACGACATCCGCGTCGCTGTGGCCGGCGAGGCCCCGTTCCCCGGCCAGGTGCACGCCGCCGAGCACCAGCCGGCGCGTCGGGTCGTCGGAGAAGGGGTGCACGTCGAACCCCAGGCCCACCCGCACCGGGCTAGCGGGCAAGGTCCCCTCGCAGCGTGATCTTGGTGTTGGCCGGGTCGCCGGGGACCACGACCACCTTCCCGCCGGCCGCCTCCACCAGGGCGGCGTCGTCGGTGGCCACCCCCCCGCCGGCGTGGGCCCGGCGCAGGGCGGCGGCGGCGAAGGCCTGGGGGGTCTGCACCGTCACCAGGCCCTCGCGGTCGACGGTGCCGACCACCCGCCCGTCGACCACCCGCTTCACCGTGTCGAGGATGGGCAGGCCCGGGATGACGGCGTCGGCGCCGGCGCGCACACCGGCCACCACCGCCTCGAACAGGGCCGGCGACGAGAACGGCCGGGCCGCGTCGTGGACCACCACGACATCGGCGCCGGCGGGCACGGCGGCAAGGCCGGCGCGCACCGAGTCGGAGCGGGTGGCGCCGCCGGCCACGACTACATCGGCCGCCGGCACATCGGCCGCCGGCACATCGGCCGCCAAATGGCCGCCGGGCACAACCAGCACGACCCCGTCGGCCACGGAGCGGCCGGCCATGAGAGCCCAGTCGACGACGCGACGCCCGTTGATCTCAGCGAACTGCTTCGGGCCACCGAAACGGGATCCGCTCCCGGCGGCCACAACCACGACCCAGACGGTTACGGCAGGGCCTCGTCGAGCTTCTTCTCGGCCTCTTCCTCGGTGACGCTCAGGGCGAACGTGAGCTCCGACACCAGGATCTGGCGGGCTTTGGTGAGCATCCGCTTCTCGCCCGCGGAGAGGCCCTTGTCCTTCTCCCGGATCGACAGGTTCCGCACGACCTCGGCCACCTGGTAGATGTCGCCCGACTTCAGCTTCTCCACGTGGTTCTTGAAGCGGCGGGACCAGTTGGTGGGCATGCGCGCCTCCTTCTTGCGAAGGACGGCGAACACCTCCTCGACCTCCTCGTCGTTGATGACCTCCCGCAGCCCCACCTCGTCGGTGTTGTCCGCCGGCACCATGAGGGTGAGATCGCCATAGGCCAGACGGAGGACGAGGTACTCGCGGTCGGCACCGAAGGCGTCGCGCCGCTCCCGCCGCTCTATCACCGCCGCTCCGTGATGGGGGTAGACGACCTTGTCACCTACATCGAAGGCCATACAACTCCCGGTTTAGACGGATCAAGGGACTCCTCCAGAGTGCCAGGGATTGTGGCCCTCTGCCAACGAGCACGACGCCGGCGGGTCGCCGGGCCTTGCTAGAACCGGTCGAAGCCCGTGCCTTCAGCCACCCGGAGGAGGTTCTCCTTGATGGCGCGCGCCCGGGCGGCGCCGACGCCGTCGACCTCGTCGAGATCCTTCACGTTGGCGTCGAGGATCTTGTCGAGGGTGCCGAACCGGGCCACGATGGCCTCGATCACCGCCTCGGGCATCCGGGGGATGCGGTGCAGCAACCGGTAGCCCTTGGGCTGGAGGGCGAAGTCCAGCTCGGCCCCGCCGGAGGGCAGGTGCAGCACGGCGGTGACGGCCCGCAGGTCGAGGATCTCCT
This sequence comes from Acidimicrobiales bacterium, assembly GCA_051003575.1. Taxonomy (GTDB): domain Bacteria; phylum Actinomycetota; class Acidimicrobiia; order Acidimicrobiales; family AC-14; genus CADCTB01. Next base: position 3,844 of record JBPCLE010000199.1, read on the forward strand.
CGGTGGTGAGCTGAGCCAGCGCGGCCATGGCCTCGGAGAGGTTCCATTGCTCGCCGGTGTGGGAGTAGTCCTGGATGACCAGCCGGCGGTCCTCCTCGACGCCACCCATGAGCTCCTCGAGCTGGAGGCGGACGAGGCGGCCGTCGGTGCCGGCCTCGATGATGTAGCCGTTGATCTCCACCGCGATGCGACGCACCATCTCGGTGCGCTGGAGGACGGAGACGACGTCGCGCACGGTCACCAGGTTCTCGACCTCGAGGGCCGTGAGGGTGCCGGCGACCGCGTCGAGGCGGTTCTTGTAGCGCTCCAGGGTCTGCAGGGCCTGGTTGGCCCGGTTGAGCAGACGGGCGGTGAGCTCGAGCGGGTGCTTGACGGGGCCGTAGTAGACGGCGATCACCGACAGGTCCTCGGATACCGAGATCACCGGGACGGCGATCGAGCGCGCCACCCGCTCGGCCGTGCGGTGGCGGGTACCCGTCTCCGAGGTGGGGACGCTGGGGTTGGGCACGAGGTGGACATTGGCCCGGGCGATGCGGCTGGCATCGGGGGCCAGGATGATGGCGCCGTCCATCTTGGCCAGCTCGGAGAGGCGCTGGGGGCTGAACTCGGCGTCGAGCAGGAACCCGCCTGAACAGATGGCGAGAACCTCGGGCCCGTCACCCACCACGACCAGGCCGCCCATGTTCGCCTGCAGGATGCGGTCGAGGCCCTCGCGAAGGGGCTGGCCGGGCGCGACCATCATCAACGCATCGGTGATCCCGAACTCACGCCGAGACTGCACGCGGAAATCCTACCGGTTTGGCGCCGATTATCAGGCCGGCGGCGGCGAGGGCCTGCAGGAGAGTCGACGCCCGCAGCGCCTCGATACCCGCCGGCGCCGGCGGGGACAACGCCGGCACGAACGCACGGCGGAACCCAAGGCGCGCCGCTTCGGCCAGGCGGCGGCCCGTCTGGCCGACCTGGCGCAGCTCCCCGCACAGGCCGATCTCCCCGCATGCGACGAGGTCGGACGGCAGGGGCTGGTGCAGGACGGAGGAGACCAGGGCCAGGGCCAGGGCCAGGTCGGCGCCCGGCTCCGCCACCCGCACGCCCCCCACGGCCAGGGCGTAGACATCGGCCCCCGAGAGCTGGATGCCAAGGCGCTCCTCCAGCACGGCGCTGATCATGGCCAGGCGGCCGGTGTCGAGCCCCTGGGCCGAGCGCCGGGGCATGTTGATCGGCGACTTGGCCACCAGGGCCTGGAGCTCCACGGTGAGCGGGCGGTGGCCCTCCATCGTCGGCACCACGGCCGAGCCCGGGGCGAGCGCCTGGCGGTCGGAGAGAAACAGCCGGCCGGGGTCGGGTACGCCGGCCAGCCCGTCGTCGGTCATCTCGAACAGGCCGAGCTCGCTGGTGGGCCCGAAGCGGTGCTTCACCGCCCGCAGCAGGCGCAGGGCGTGGTGGCGCTCGCCCTCGAAGGACAGCACGGTGTCGACCACGTGCTCGAG
>JBPCLE010000200.1:0-5302 GCA_051003575.1 Acidimicrobiales bacterium
GTCGCCGGCCGTGCCCGGCCGGCCATGACACCGACGAAGTCGTCGGCCGTGCCCGGCCGGCCATGACACCGACGAAGTCGCAGTCGATCGACGGAGTCGCCGTCGTCGACAAGCCGGCGGGGTGCACGTCGCACGATGTCGTGGGCCGGTGCCGGCGCATCTTCGGACAGAAGAAGGTCGGCCACGGGGGAACGCTGGACCCCGACGCCACCGGGATCCTCCTCGTCGGGCTGGGCCGGGCCACCCGCCTGTTGCGCTTCCTGGCCCCGTTGCCCAAGTCGTACGTGGCCGAGGTCGTCCTCGGCGCCGCCACCAGCACCCTCGACGACTCGGGCGAGGTGGTGGCCACCTGGGACATGGCCGGCGTGGGCCTGGACGAGGTGCGCGTTGCCGCCGCCGGCTTCGTCGGCGACATCGAGCAGATCCCGCCCATGGTGTCGGCGGTGTCGGTCGGGGGCCGGCGCCTGCACGAGCTGGCCCGGGCCGGCATCGAGGTGGAGCGGGCGTCCCGGCCGGTCACGGTGCACCGGATCGAGGTTGGCCTGGGGTCTGAGCCCGGCGCGTTCCGGGTCGAGGTCGACTGCTCCTCCGGTACCTACGTGCGGTCGCTGGCCGCCGACATCGGGACGGCCCTGGGCGGGGGCGCCCACCTACGCCGGCTGCGGCGCACGGCGGTTGGCCCCTTCGACGCGGGTGTTGCCCTCGACGAGCTGGGGCCTGGCCACGTGCTGGCGCCGGCGGTGGCCGTCGCCCATCTGCCGGCGGTGACCGTCGACGGCGGGCTGGCCGAGGCGGTGGGCTACGGGAAGGTGCTCGAGGCGGGGTGGGCCGGCGACGGCCCGTGGGCGGTGCTCGACGGCGCCGGCGCCCTGCTGGCGGTGTACGAGCCCTACGGCGAAGGCCGGGTGAAACCCTCGGTCGTGATCGCTCCTGCGGTTCCTCATCCCGGTGCCGCGCCGACCTAGCCTGCCGGCATGGACGTGGTGACCGACCCCGCGAGCTTCGTGGCCCCGCTCGCCGGCACCGCGGTCACCATCGGGGCGTACGACGGGGTCCACCGGGGCCACCAGTTCGTCATCGCCGAGCTGCGCCGGCTGGCCGCCGCCGACGGCCTGGCCAGTGTGGTGCTCACCTTCGACCGCCACCCCGCGTCGGTGGTGCGGCCCGAGTCGGCCCCGCGCGTGCTCACCGACCTCGACCAGAAGCTGGAGGTGCTGGCGTCCACGGGTGTCGACCACACCGTCGTCCTGCGCTTCGACGCGGCCCGGTCGCAGGAGGAGCCCGAGGACTTCGTGCGCGACGTCCTGGCCGACGCGCTCGGGGCCCGGGTGGTCGTGTTGGGCGAGGACTTCCACTTCGGCCGGCGCCGGCGGGGCAACGTCGAGCTGCTGCGGGGCATGGGCGGTGAGCTCGGGTTCGAGGTCGTCCACGTGCCACTGCTGGCGGCGACGTCGTCCACCGAGGTGCGCCGGCTCCTGGCCGCCGGCGACGTGGCCGGCGCTGCCGGCCTGCTCGGGCGCCCGCACGAGGTGCGGGGCGTCGTCGAGAAGGGCGACCAGCGGGGTCGGGAGCTGGGCTACCCCACGGCCAATGTGGCCGTGCCGGCCGACGTGGCCCTGCCGGCGCCGGGCATCTATGCCGGCTGGTACGGGGGAGAGCGGCCGGCGGCCATCTCGGTCGGCCGGCGCCCGACGTTCCACGCCGGCGGGTCGCCGGTGGTGCTGGAGGCTTACCTGCTCGACTTCTCGGGCGACCTGTACGGCCAGCCGGCCCGGGTGTCCTTCGTCGGCCGGTTGCGCGACGAGGAGCGCTACGACTCCGTCGCCGACCTGGTGGCCCAGATGGCCGCCGACGTCGAGGCCACCCGGGCGGCGCTGGCGCCGGTCACCGCCCGTTGACCCGTACGTCGGCGGTGTTGCCCACCGCGCTGACCGGCCCGTTGACGACCGTGGCCGACGGGGGGCCGATCACCGTGTTCCCGCCGGCGTTGGCGGTGGCCGAGCCAGCGTTGACCACGGTCACGCCGCCGGCGTCGGTGCGCACGACGGTGGTCGATCGGGAGGCGGCCGCCGCCGGCGTGGTCGAGGTGGATGGGGGCGGCGCGGTGGTCGAGGTGGCGGGGGCGGGCGCGGCGGTGGTTGAGGTGGTGACGACCGCCTCGGCGCCGGCCTGGCCCACCGTGGCCACCGGCCGGTCGGGGGCCGCCGGAGGGAGGAGGACGGCGGCGGCCAGGGCCATCACCCCCGCCAGCACCGCCAGGCCCACGCCTCGCCGCATGCCTGGAGCCTACCGGCCGCCGGTGGCGCCGGCGTCGATCGGTGGCAGGGGCGGCTCAGCGCCGGCTCAGGGGCCCGGCGGAGGGCCGACCGGCGGGGGAGGGCGGTCGGGCCGCTGGAGCCGGACGAACAGAGCCGCGTACCGCCGGAGAGCTGCCATGGTGGCGCTGTCGGCCGTTGCCGGCCCGACCTTTAGGGTTTGGTCAATCGGTGGCGCTATTCCGCCCCCGATTGACCAATCCCCGCTCAGGGGCGCTCGATGGGCACCGGGTCGATGTCGTCGACGGGGGTGAAGCCGAGCACCTGGCCATAGAAGGAGAGCTCGGCCTCCATGACCCGCTGGATGGTCTCGGCCCTGCGGAAGCCGTGTCCCTCGCCCTCGAAGGTGAGGTAGGCGAAGGGGACCCCGGCTCGCCGGAGGGCGGCGACGAGCACCTCGGCCTGCGCCGGCGGCACGACCCTGTCGTCGAGGCCCTGGAAGATGATGAGCGGCGCCGACAGCTCGCCGGCGTGGGTGAGCGGGGAGCGATCACGGTAGGTCGCGGCCGCCTCGGGCCAGGGGCCGACGAGGCCGTCGAGGTAGCGGGCCTCGAACTTGTGGGTGTCGGCGGCCAGGGCGGCCAGGTCGGCCACGCCGTAGAGGCTGGCGCCGGCGGCGAACAGCCCGCGGGTGAGGGCGAGCAGGGCGGTCAGGCCGCTGGCGCTGCTCCCGCGCACCACCATGCGCCGGCCGTCGACCTCGCCGGCGCCGGCCAGGTGGCGGGCGGCGGCCAGGCAGTCGTCGACGTCGACCACGCCCCACTGGCCGTCGAGCTGGCGGCGATAGGCCCGCCCGTACCCCGAGCTGCCGCGGTAGTCGACGTCGACCACGGCGAAGCCCCGGCTGGTCCAGAACTGGGTCCGCAGGTTCAGGGCGGTCGAGGCCTGCGCCGTCGGGCCGCCGTGGCTGGTGACGACGAGGGGCGGGCGCTCACCCGGAGGACCGGTGACGGTGGGATTGGCCGGGGGGTAGAAGAGGGCGTGGGCCGTGCTCCCGCCGGTGGACGGGAACCCGATGCGGCGCGGCGTGGAGAGGTACCTCGGATCGACGGCCGCCGGTCGGCTTTCGCGTACCACCGTGGTTTCTGCGGTGGCCGGGTCGATCACGACCACCGCCGGCGCCCGCGTCGGGGAGGCGGCGATGGCGGCCACCCGGTCGCCGAAGGCGGTGACGGAGGCGAACGACGTGAAAGGCAGAACGAGGGGATCGTCGAAGACGACACCCAGGTGGCCGGCCCAGCTGGCGACGACGAGGCCGCCGGGCAGGAAGTCGTAGCTCGATTCGCCGAGGGCCCAGGCCGGCTCGGCGAACTCGGCGGCGCGGGGTTGGAGGGCCTGGCCGTCGCGGTAGAGGTTCCACCACCCGGTGCGGTCGGAGATCCAGTGGAGGACGCCGGCGGGCGACCAGCGGGGCTGGGTGACCGACTCCTCCGGCCCGCCGGCGACGGGGCCGGGCTCGAGGATGGTGCCGTCCCAGGGCATGCGGGGGTGATCCCAGGCCAGCCACGCCAGGCGGCCGTCGCCGGCGAAGCGCGGGCTGGCGTAGAAGTCGTGGCCGGCGGCGACGACCGTCGGTGGCGCCGAGCCATCGGTGGGGAGCTCGACTATGTCATTGACGACCCCGCCGTTGACGACCGTGCCGTCGAGGTGGCGCTCCCGCACGCAGACGAGGCGGTCACCGAGCACGTCGGCGTCCGCGTAGCGGGCGTTGCCGGCGATGGGCCGGGGCTGGGTGCCTGGGTCGAGGCGGTAGAGGCGCTGGTCGTCGAAGTTGGAGAAGAACACCGTGCCGTCGGCCACGTGGAGCGCCCCGCCGCCGTACTCGTGGACCGTGGTGCGGGCCGAGTAGGGCGGGGGGAGGATGTCGACGGGGTCTTCGCCCGGTGACCACCGCACGATGACCTGGCGGCCGGCCTCGGCGGGGCGCCCCTCGATCCAGTAGAGGGCGCCGGCGGAGGACTGGAGCCCGCTCAGGGACACGGCCCGTTTGACGAGCGACGCCGCGGTGATAGGCGACGGCCAGGAGCCGTACGGCAGGGTCTCCACGCCCCAGGGAGGTTAGACGGAGGTCGGGGTGTCCTGGGCCGTGGTCTCGCCGGCGCGGGTGACGCCGGCGGCGACGGGGTTCCCGGCGTCGGCCTGGGGCACCTCGACCTCCATGACGACGGTGCCGTGGTCCTCCTCCCAGCGCACGACGTTCACGACGGCAGCAAGGACGACGAGGCGCCCGAAGAAGAGCAGCCAGGCGAGGGTGGCGAACACGACGCCGAGGGTGCCGTAGAGGGCCGAGGCCGAGGCCACCGCGCCGGGCACGTAGAAGGCGCCCACCACCTTGAGGATCTCGAACCCCACGGCGCCGACCACCGCGCCGGGCACGAGCGCCTTCCACCCGACATCGCGGTTGGAGAGGATCCGGAAGGTCCACAGCCACAGGGCGAAGTTCACCGAGAGGCCGGCCAGGGTGGTGAGCGGGGCGAGGAAGCCGGGGAGCCAGCGGAGGACCGTCGAGGTGGCGAAGGATGCGACGAAGAGCAGGGTGGCGCCCCCGAGCCACATGAGGCCCTTGAGCTTGGTCCGCCAGCCCCGGGTGGTGGCCTGCCAGGCGGTGTTGATGGCGTACTGGAAGGCGGCCACGAGGCCCAGGCCCGACCACAGCAGACCGGCGATGCCGATGACCGACGCGGCCCGGCGGCTCCGCTCGGCGGTGTCGATGGCGGCGGTGATGCCCTCGGCGGCGTCGCCGGTGAGGCCCAGCCGCCCGACCACGTCGCCGGCGAGGTCGGGGGAGTTGGCCGAGAAGAAGCCGAGGATGGCGATGGCGAAGAGGAGGAGCGGGAAGAGCGAGAGGAATGCGGAGAGGGTGACCGACGACGCCACGTAGTTCCCGTTGAGCTCCCCGTAGCGCTTCTGGACGCCGAGCACGGTCGCGAACCACTTCCAGCGCCTTCCGAGCGCTTCGAGCTTCTTCTTCACGATGACCCTTGTAC
>JBPCLE010000201.1:0-9648 GCA_051003575.1 Acidimicrobiales bacterium
CGAGCACGCCGCCGTCCACCAGTGCCTGGCCGGCCCCGCCGGCAGCCGGCGCCTGGCCCGCATCGTCCTGACCGCCAGCGGCAGCCCGTTCCGGGGGCGGACCGTCGCCGACCTGGCGTCGGTCACGGTGGCCGACGCCCTCGCCCATCCGACCTGGTCGATGGGGCCGAAGATCACCGTGGACTCCTCGACGCTGATGAACAAGGGTCTGGAGGTGATCGAGGCCCACGAGCTGTTCGGGGCCCCGTATGACCGCATCGACGTCGTCGTGCACCCCCAGTCGATCGTGCACTCCATGGTGGAGTTCACCGACGGGTCGACGATCGCCCAGCTCTCCCGGCCCGACATGCGCCTGCCCATCTCCTACGCCCTCGCCTACCCCGACCGGGGCGAGACGGCCTTCGGTGCCCTCGACTGGTCGGCGGTGGGCCGCCTCGACTTCGAGGCCCCCGACCGGGCCGCCTTCGGGTGCCTCGACCTCGCGTACGAGGCCGGCCGGGAGGGGAGGACGGCGCAGGCCTGGCTCAACGCGGCCAACGAGATCGCCGTCGCCGCCTTCCTGGAAGGGCGGATCTCGTGGAAATCCATCGCTGATGTTTGCAAAGAGACCCTGGTGCGGCATCATGGAACGAACCCGGCGAGCCTCGACGTTGTCCTTGAGGCGGACCGGCAAGCGCGGGAACAAGCAAGGCGGGTCGTAGAACGGAGCGCAGCAGCTTGACCCAGACCAGCCCACCCCTGACGACCGACGAGACGGTGATCCCCGGCCCTGATGTGCATCGCGCCGAGAGGCGCAAGCTCCTCATGCTGGCCGGTATCATGGCCGGCGGCATCACCCTCTCGCTGATGAGCGGCACCTTCCCGGTCGTGGCCTTCTGCCTGGCCATCGCCGCCGTGGTCATGCTCCACGAGGCCGCTCACTTCGCGGCCGCCAAGTGGGCGGGCATGAAGGCCACCGAGTTCTTCTTCGGTTTCGGGCCCCGCCTGTGGTCGGTCCGCAAGGGCGAGACCGAGTACGGCATCAAGGCCATCCCCTTCGGCGGCTACGTCAAGATCATCGGGATGAGCAACCTCGAGCGCGAGATCGCCCCCGAGGACGAGCCCCGCACCTACCGCCAGGGCTCCTACCCGAAGCGTATGGTCGTGGCCCTCGCCGGCGTCGCCACCCACTTCATCATGGCCTTCCTGCTCCTGGTCGTCCTGCTGAGCGCGGTCGGCGTCCCCAACTACGAGAAGCCGAGCCTTACCGTCGGCAACCTGAGCCGCCTGGACACCGGTCCCAGCCCCGCGATCGAGGCCGGCTTCAAGATCGGCGACACGATCGTGTCCGTCGCCGGCCAGCCCGTCAGCCGCTGGGCCGACGTGCCCCCGATCATCCGGCGGAGCGCCAACCGGCCGGTCGACTTCGTGGTCACGCGCGACGGCAACCCGGTGGCCCTGACCGCCACGCCCGTGGCGCTGGAGGGCGAGGGTGGGGTGACCCGCGGGTTCGTCGGCGTCGGGCCGAAGCCCACGATCGAGACCATGAACCCGGTGGCCGCCTCGGGCCGGGCCGTCACCGACATCTGGGACCTCTCGACCGGGTCGGTCAAGGCCCTGGGCTCGTTCTTCGCCCCCAGCTCGCTGCGTGACTACGCCGGCCAGCTCACCAACGCCGGCAACGCGGATGCGGCAGCCGGCGAGGAGCGCTTCGTGTCGGTGGTCGGGGTGGCCCGCATCGCCGGCCAGGCCGCGGAGAGCGGCATCTTCAACGTGATCTACCTGCTGGTCCTGCTGAACATCTTCATCGGGGTGTTCAACCTGGTCCCGCTCCTGCCTCTCGACGGCGGGCACGTGGCCATCGGCACCTACGAGCGGCTGCGGTCGCGGTTGAAGGAAGGCAAGCGCTACCACGCCGACGTGGGCAAGATGATGCCGGTGGCCGCCGCCGTCATCGTCGTCCTGGTCCTGCTCGGGGTGACCTCCGTCTACCTCGACATCGTCAAGCCCGTGGCCAACCCATTCCAGTGATTTCGCCTCGCAAGCAGAGCTTGCTCGGCGAGTTTCACGCAATGCACGGAGGGTCGCCGGCGCAGCCGGCGACTCGCCGCCGTCTCTCTCTGTCGTCATCCGTGGAGGCCGCCTTCGGCGGCGCCAGCGGCCGCCGCGCCGCTGGCGCCTCGTGCTGACCCCTCGCCGCCCCACGCGCCAGGTGGTCCTGCACGGCGCCTCAGGCAGTGTTCTCGTCGGCGGTGATGCACCGGTGTCGGTGCAGTCGATGACCATCACCAAGACGGCCGATGTCGAGGGCACGCTGGCCCAGATTTACGCGCTGGCCGGGGCCGGCGCCGACATCGTGCGCTGTACCTGCAACGATCCGGAGGCCGCCGAGGGCCTGGCCGCCATCGTGCCTCGGTCGCCGGTGCCGATCGTGGCCGACATCCACTTCCAGTACCGCCTGGCCCTGGCCGCCCTCGACGCCGGGGTGGCCTGCCTGCGTCTGAACCCGGGCAACATCCGCAAGCCGGCGCAGATCAAGCTGGTGGCCGAGGAAGCCAAGGCCCGGGGCGTGCCCATCCGCATCGGGGTCAACGCCGGCTCCCTCGACCCCGAGCTGCTCGAACGTCACGGCGGCGCCACACCGGAGGCGCTGGTCACCTCGGCCCAGCGCGAGCTGGCCTACTTCGCCGAGGTGGACTTTCACGACGTCAAGATCTCGGTCAAGGCGTCCAACGTGCCCCTCATGATCGAGGCCTATCGCCAGCTCTCCGAGGTCACCGACCACCCGCTGCACCTGGGGGTCACCGAGGCCGGCCCGCCGCCGGCGGGCCTGGTCAAGGCCACCGCCGGCATCGCCACCCTGCTGGCCGAGGGCATCGGCGACACCATCCGCTACTCCCTGACCGCGGATCCCGTCGAGGAGGCCCGGGCCGGGCGCCAGCTGCTGGAGGCCATGGGCCTGCGGGAGCGCAAGACCGTCGACCTGATCGCCTGCCCGTCCTGCGGGCGGGCCGAGATCGACGTCATCGCCGTGGCCAAGGAGGCCGAGGCGGCCCTGGCCGACCGCAAGCTGCCCATCCAGGTGGCGGTCATGGGTTGCGTGGTCAACGGGCCAGGCGAGGCTCGCACCGCGGACCTGGGCATCGCCGCCGGCAACGGCAAGGGCCACCTGTTCGTGAGGGGCCAGATGATCAGGGTCGTTCCCGAGGCCGACATGGTCTCCGCCCTGGTGGAGGAGGCCGAGCGCCTGGTGGCCGAGGGGGCCGACGCCCGCATCGCCGCCGCCGACGTGGGCGCGGTGGAGGAGGCCGAGCGCGACCGGCAGGCCATGTTGGCCGAGCAGGGCGACGACCCCAACGCTTTGCGCCAGCGGGTCGACCTCATCCGCAAAGAGCTCACGTAGTCCCGCCCGCCGGGTGTGGGCAATTGGGTGCGGTATGTCACCGCCGATCGACCAAACTGAGCCGATGAGGGACTGGGACGGGGCTACCTAAGACCGGATCGCCGATCCGATACGTGGTGGGGGACCAGCGTGCTGGAGCGGCTCACGCTTGCCGGCGACGAGACCGTCCTCGACGCCGGCTGCGGAAGCGGGCGGGTCACCGAGGCGCTGGCCGAGCGGCTGCCCGCCGGCCGGGTAATCGCCGCCGACGCCGCCTCGTCGATGCTGGTCGAGGCCCGCCGGCGCCTGGCCCGTTTCGGCGACCGGGTCCGCTTCGTCGAGTGCGACCTCGGCCAGCCCATCCCCATTGACAAACCGGTCGACGCGATCTTCTCGACAGCCACGTTCCACTGGGTGCCCGACCAGGACGCCCTGTTCACCAACCTGGCCGGCGTGCTGCGCCCGGGCGGGGCCTTGGTGGCCCAGTGCGGCGGCGCCGGCAACATCGCCTCGGTGCGGCGGGCCGCGGCTGACCTGGGCGAGACCTGGCCGGGGCCGTGGACCTTCGCTACCGCAGAGGCGGCGGCGCGTCTCGTGGTCGCCGGCTTCGTCGACGTCGAGACGTGGCTGCACGAGGAACCGACGAGCATCGAGGCCGGCGAGCCCATGGAGACCTTCCTGCGGACCGTGATCCTGCGGGAACACCTGACCCGCATGGCCGAGGCCGACCGCGACGACTTCGTCCGCCGGGTGGCCGATCGGGTCGCCCCGGCCGGGATCGACTACGTGCGCCTCAACATCACTGCCCGCCGTGGGGGCCCGCCCGGATAGATACCGCGGCGGCAACGGCGGACAGGTAGGCCTTGCCCTTCGCCGGGGGCGGGTGCGCCGCAGATGCAGGACCGGCGCACTACGGGCGCCGGTCCTGCATCTCCCAGGCGTGGTCGAGGGCGTGCCACGCCACCCGCCGGGCGGTGTAGCGCCACGGCCAGGTCCTGGTGGCCAGCTCGGGCTGGGGCCGGCGGGCGGCCCGGAGGCCGGCCAGGAAGTCTTCCCGCCCGCCCTTGACGCCCACCTTGTGGAAGTAGGCCGCCTCGGCGTCGACCACGTGGGCCACCATCTTGTCGCGGTCGCGCCCGCCGCCCCGGGGCCCCTTCGTCAGCTCGGCCGGTGCGCCGGCGACCACGTCGTCGAGGGCGTCCCACCCCGCCGCCACCAGCGATGCCAGGCGCTCGGCCTGGGCCGCGGTGAGCGGCTCGGCGCCGGCGGGCACGTGCGGGGCGCCGAAGTCGGTGGTGGCGTCGCCCGTGACCCGCTCCACCACGTCCAGATCCGTCACGCCGGCCGAGGCGGGGAACCGCACGCCGGCCGCATCGGCCACCGGCCGGTAGCGGCCGGCGTTGGCGGCCAGCGCGGCCAGGGCGTCGTCCTCGCCCCGAGCCGACCGGGCCCAGCCGGGGAAGTCGAGCGAGCAGGCGAAGACCTTCTTGGCGCCGATCTCGAGGTACACGGGAGTGCCCATCCGGGTTTCCTACCCGAAACCGCCGGGCCCCCGCCGCGGACCGAATGCGCAGCGGGGGCCCGACGAACGAAGCGGCTACCTGCCGAAGAAGGGCAGGGCGCCGCCGAGGCCGCCGAGGCCGGGGAGCGAGCCCATGCCGGGGACGCCGGCGGTGGCCGGGGTGGCCGGCACGCAGGTGGAGAGGTCGAACCTGGGTGCCGTCCCGGTCGCCGCCGAGGCGGTGATCGAGGTGATGCAGCTCTGGACGTTCATCGGCGCGCAGCCGGCGACGGCGCTGAGGCCCCCCAGGTTGGCCAGGTTGGGCACGCCGCCGCCCGCGCCCGGCAGGGTGGCCAGCAGGCCCAGCATGTCCTTCACGCACGACGAGGTGTCCAGGGGTACGCAGCCGGCCATGTCCAGGCTGGGGAGGCTGGGGACGGCCGCCGCGCTCATCCCGTTGGCGCCGCCGAGGGTGCCGAGCACCGACGCCACGCACCGGGCGACGTCGGGCGCCAGGCCGGGCGCGGCCAGGACCTGGGTGATGCAGCCAGGGATGCCGCCGGCGAGCGCGGCCGGGTCGGGCGTGGCGCCGCCGGCGGGGACCAGGTTCTTCACGCAGGCCGGCAGGCCGTTGACCAGGCCGGCCACCGCCGGGGGCACGGTGACCTTTGGCAGGTTGGGCAGGGCGGGCAGGCCGGGAACGGCTGGCGTGGTGACCGCCGGCGCCGCCTTGGCCGCGGCAGGCGCCGGCGTGGGCGCCGTCGCTCCGGTGCCTGCGTTCGCCAAGGCTGACGCCCCACCACCCACGGCGGGGATGGTGACGGGGAGCCCGGGCAGGTCGGCCGCGACGCGCTCGACGACGGCGGTGGCGTCACCGGCGCCCGGGAACTCGAAGGGGGTGGTGGCGTTGACGGCGGAGGCCACCACTGTCTGGGCCGGGCCGGGCAGCACGCCGGCTGCGCCTCCGGCCAGGCCCATGGTGGTGACGGCGGTCACGCCGGCAAGGGCGGCCTTGGCCGTGGTCCCTATGCCGGCGAGCTTGGCCAGCAACCCCGCGAAGATCCCTGTGACACCCATGTCGTTCTCCTCTTTCCGTTTCGGTAGTCCGGCCACCCGCGCCGCACCGCCACCAGCGCCCGGGAGGGATCACCGGGCGGCAGCCCCGGGCCCGGCGCTCGTCGGTCAACCGCCGGTGGGCGATGGTGAAGACCAGGTACCCGCCGACCGAGGGGGCCACCGACCGGTAAAGCCGCTCGTAAGCCCATGGCGCGTCGGCCCGGGCGGACGCGAGCACGAATTCGAACGGCTCACTGTTCCCCATCCCCAGCGTCATCGGGCGACCCACCCCCAGACTTGAGCGTCCGTTGGGAATTGCGACATCCCCCGGGTGAGGTCAGTAGCGGCTGGCCTGCATGCGGAAGAGCTGGGCGTAGCGGCCGCCGGCGGCGAGCAGCTCGGTGTGGGAGCCCGTCTCGTCGATCCGGCCGTTGTGGAGGACGACGATCAGGTCGGCCATCCGCACGGTGGAGAAGCGGTGGGACACCAGGATGGTGATGGGGCTGTCGCCGCCCTTCCCCTGCGCCATCGAGGCGAATGTGGCGAAGACCTCGTGCTCGGCCCGGGGGTCGAGGCTGGCGGTGGGCTCGTCGAGCACGAGCATCGCCGGCGCCGGCCGCATGAGGCCCCGGGCCAGAGCCACCCGCTGCCACTCGCCCTCCGACAGGTCGACGCCGTTCTCGAACCAACGGCCGAGCTGGGTGGCCAGGCCGCCGGGCAGCCGGTCGAACACCTGGTCGGCGCCGGCCTGGCGGGCCGAGGCGCCCACCCGATCGAGGTCGTCGATGGCCGCCAGGTCGCCGACGCCGACGGCCTCGCTGGCCACGAGCTGGAAGTGCACGAAGTCCTGGAAGGCGGCGCCGGTGTGCTCCCGCCAGCCGTCGAGGTCGAGGTCGCGCAGGTCGGTGCCGTCGACGGTGATCCGGCCGGCGGTGGGGTCGTAGAACCGGCACAGGAGCTTGACCAGGCTGGTCTTGCCGGCGCCGTTCTCCCCGACCAGGGCGACGGTGGTGTGGGCCGGGATGAGCAGCGACACGTCGGAGAGCACCTCCTCCCCGGTGCCGGGGTAGGTGAAGGAGACGTGCTCCAGGGCGATGCCGGTCTCGATGCGCGCCGGCGCCGGCGCCGCCTCCGCCGGCGGTTTGGCCACCACAGTGGGGCGGTAGTCGAGCAGCCACAGGTAGCGCTCGCCCACGAACGACAGCTCGGCCAACCACGCCGCCTGGCGGGCCGCGCCCTGTACCTGGCCGACGGCCATGCGGGCAACGGTGACGACCAGGGCGACGTCGCCCAGCGACGCCCTGCCGTCGAGCGCCAGCCAGCCGACGAAGCCGATGGCGCCGGCCGTGCCGGCGCCGTAGAGGGCGCCGGCGGCCACGCCGGCCCATGCCCGGCGGAGCTGGTCGCGGAAGAGCATCCCGTTGTAGGCGTCGGTGAGGAAGCGGTGGCGCTCGATGAGGTGGGGCCCGAGGCCGAAGAGGCGGACCTCCTTGGCCGCCGCCGGCTCCGTGGCCAGCTCCAGGTAGTGCCGGGCCAGCCGCTCGTCGGGGGCGGTGGTGTCGTGGCGCTTAAAGTGCCGGCGGAAGTTCTCGAACTGGAGAACGACCCCGGGGGCGACGACCACGGGCAACAGCATGAGCACCGGGTGGACGAAGCCCAGCAGGACCACGGCGGCGGTGAGCCCGAAGACGATCGACGCCAGCCCGTTCAGGTTGGTGAAGGCGAAGTAGGGGATGAAGCTGCGGTCCTTGACCAGCTTCACCTTGTCGGCGAACTCCGGGCGCTCGAGGTGCTCCAGGCCGGCGGCCGCCGACGACACCGCCATCAGCTTCTGCTCCACCGCCTGGCTGGTCCGCTCTCCGAGGTCGGATTGGAGCAGGGAGGCGAAGTCGTCGACCAGGGCGCTGACGCCGAGGAGCACCAGGTAGAGGATCCCGATGCCCATGGCCCGGGCGGGGTCGCCGCCCGACAGGGCGTCGACCACCAGCTTGGTCATGAGGCCGGTGACGGCGCCGAACATGCCGAACACGGCGGCGCAGGCGAAGAGGGCGGTGGCCCTTCCCTTCGCCGCCCCGAAGGCGAGGCCGAGGATGGTCCGGTAGACCCGCACCACCCGGGCGAACTGGTGACGATCCGACACGTCCTGGCCTGTCGAAGTGTCACCGGTTCGGGGGGAGGGGCTCATTCCACGGTGCCCGTCAGCCGGTAGTGCGATGCCTGGACCTCGTAGAGCTCGGCGTAGCGGGCGCCGGCGGCCATGAGCTCGGCGTGGCTGCCGTCCTCGACCACCCGGCCGCCGGCGAGGTGGACGATGCGCCCGGCCATACGCACCGTGGAGAAGCGGTGGGACACGAGCAGGGTGGTGCGGCCCCGGCTGAGGTCGGCGAAGTGCCCGTACAGCTCGTTCTCGACCCGTACGTCGAGGCTGGCGGTGGGCTCGTCGAGCACGAGCAGGTCGGCGTCGCGGCCGACCTGGGCCATCATGGCCCGGGCCAGGGCCACGCGCTGCCACTCGCCGCCGGAGAGGTCGACCCCGCCGAACTCGCGGGCCAGGGTGGTGTCCCAGCCGTCGGGGAGGGCCTCGATCTGCTCCAGGATGCCGACCCGCGAGGCCGCCTCCCGCAGCAGTGTCTGTTGGCCGGCGGAGGTCAGGTCGCCGAAGCCCACGTTGTCGCGGGCGGGCAGGGCGTAGTGGACGAAGTCCTGGAAGATGACCGCCAGCCGGCGGCGGTAGTCGTCGAGGTCGAACTGGCGGATGTCGACCCCGTCGACGGTGATCCGGCCCTCCGTAGGGTCGTAGAACCGGCAGAGAAGCTTGATGAGGGTGGTCTTGCCGGCGCCGTTCTCGCCGACCAGGGCCACCGAGGTGCCGGCGGCGATATAGAGGTCGAGGTGGTCGAGGACCCTGCGGTCCGTGCCCGGGTAGGTGAACGACACCCCCTCGAAGCGGATGCCGGTGCGGGTGGCCTGGCGGGCGGGCGTGGTGCCGGCCACGTCGAGGCGCGGGTCGGCCTTGGCCAGGCCGAGGACCCGCATGGCCGACGGCAGGTAAAAGCTGCTGCGCCGGGCGCGCGACGCCTCCCGCAGCAGGGCCACGACCGATGTCGAGAGGCCAACGGCGGCGATCGAGGCCGCGGTGAAGGTGCCCACCGCGCTGCGGCCGTCGATCGTGGCCCGCAGCATCACCAGGTAGGCGGCGGCCACCCCGGCGACGGCGACGGTGTGCAGCCACAGCACCCACCGCAGCCCGGTGTGGCGCAGGGCCAGCATCTCGGTGACGCCGGCCAGCCAGTGGCGGGTCTGACGGGCTCGGGCCCACTCGGGCAGGGCGAAGATGCGCAGCTCCTTGCCCGGCTCCCGGGTGACGGCCAGGTTGCGGTAGTAGTCGGCCCGGCGGGTGTCCTCCGACCGGCGCCAGCGGGCCAGGCCGGTGATCGACTCGAACCGCCACGAGGCCACGCCACCCGGGACCGCCGTCAGGACGACGACCACCGGCACCCAGCCGGCGTAGGTGGCGGCCACCGCGGCCATGGCGGCGAGCTGGGCGCCCTGCTGGATGACCTGGACGGCGAACTGGAGGGTGTGGACCGGCCCGAAGCCGATCCAGTGGGCCACGGCCAGCTCGTCGCGGAAGGTGGGATCCTCGAAGTAGGCCAGGCCGGGGAGGGCCACCGCGGCGGTCATCAGCCGCCGGGACAGGTAGGCCTCGAACCGGCGCTGGAGCCCGAAC
>JBPCLE010000202.1:0-3904 GCA_051003575.1 Acidimicrobiales bacterium
ACCGCCACGACCTCGGCTACGAGATCGACGGCGTGGTGGTGAAGGTCGACGATCTCGCCCAGCGGGAGGAGCTGGGGTCCACGTCGACATCGCCCCGGTGGGCCATCGCCTACAAGTTCCCGCCCGAGGAGGCCACCACCGTCCTCACCGACATCATGGTGTCGATCGGGCGAACGGGGAAGGCCACGCCGTTCGCCCAGCTCGAGCCGGTCAAGGTCAGCGGCTCCACCGTGGCGCTGGCCACCCTGCACAACCAGGACCAGGTGCGGGTTAAGGACGTGCGCCCGGGCGACACGGTCACCGTGCGCAAGGCGGGCGACGTCATCCCCGAGGTGGTGGCGCCGGTGCTGTCGATGCGCCCCGTGGGCCTGGCGGAGTGGGCCTTCCCCACCCGATGCCCGGCGTGCGATGGCCCGCTCGTCCGCATCGAGGGCGAGAGCGACACGTTCTGCGTGAACGTCGACTGCCCGGCCCAGCGCGACGGGCGGATCATCCACTTCGCCTCCCGGGGCGCCATGGACATCGAGGGCCTGGGGGAGAAGCGGGTGAGCCAGCTCACGGCCGCCGGGCTGCTGTCGGACCCGGGTGACATCTTCCTCCTGACCTACGACGCCCTCATGGGCCTCGAGGGATTTGCCGACCTCTCGGCCCGCAACCTCCTCGACGCCATCGCCGCGTCGAAGGTTCGGCCCCTTCCCAGCCTGCTCGTGGGCCTGAGCATCCGCCACCTCGGCGGGCGGGGCGCCGAGGTGCTGGCCGACGCGTTCGGCCACCTCGACCGCATCCTGGTGGCATCGGAGGAGGAGATGGCGGCCACGCCGGGCGTGGGCCCGGTGATCGCCAGGAGCGTGTGCGAGTTCTTCGCCCTCGACCGCAACCGGGAGGTGGTCGACAAGCTGCGCGCCGCGGAGGTGAACCTCGCCGGCGTGGACCGGCCGACCCTGCCCCCCACGCTGGCGGGCAGGGCGGTGGTGGTCACCGGCACCTTGGAGTCCATGTCGCGGGACGCGGCGGTGGAGGCGGTCAAGGCCCGGGGCGGGTCATCGCCGGGGAGCGTGTCGAAGCGGACCGCCTACCTGGTGGCCGGCGCCGAGCCGGGGCAGGCCAAGGTGACCAAGGCCGAGGCGTGCGGGGTGCCGGTGATCGACGAGGCCGCGTTCCTGCGCCTGCTTGCGACGGGCCAACCGTCCTGATCGAGCTGCGTTCGGTCAACGTGGCGCGGCCGGAGCTCCTCGGCGTGCACCGGGGCCAGCGGATCACCAGCGGCATCGCCAAGCGGCCGGTGACGGCCGAGTCCCTGTGGCTCGACCGGCTGAACCTGGAGGGCGACGCGCAGGCCGACCTGGAGGTCCACGGCGGCCCCGACAAGGCCGTCTACGCCTACCCGTCGGAGCACCTGCCGGCGTGGGCGGCCGAGCTGGGCCAGGACCTGGGGCCGGCGCCGTTCGGCGAGAACCTGAGCACGGCCGGCGCCACCGAGGACGAGGCCTGCATCGGCGACCGCTGGTTCTGGGGCGACGCCGTGCTGGAGGTGTGCCAGCCGCGCACGCCGTGCTTCAAGCTCACGATGCACCGCGCCCGGGGCGACATCGGCCGCCTGCTCCGTGAGAGCGGCCGCACCGGCTGGTACCTGCGGGTGCTGGAGCCGGGGCGGGTGCCGGTGGCCGGGCCGGTCCGGGTCGAGACGCACGAGGTGGGGGCGACGGTGGCGCTGGTGCACGCGGCGGCCCGGCCGGGTGCCGCCCCGCTGGAGGTGATCCAGGCCCTGCTCTCGATCGACGCGCTGGCGAGGGAATGGAAGCTGGCCCTGGCCGCACGGTTGCCCTGAGAGCGACGGATGTCATCCGGGGCCGGCGCCGGCTACGCCGGCGGGCTGGCATCGACCGCCGCCCGGATGCGGGCGGCAATCTCGTGCATCTCCGCCTCGCCGGCGTAGCGCTGGCGGGGCCAGAAGAACCCCCGCAGGCCGTCCTTGCGCCGGCGGGGGACGACGTGGACGTGGAGGTGGGGCACGCTCTGGCTCACCGTGTTGTTCATGGCCACGAAGGTGCCGTGGGCGTCCATGGCGGCCTGCACCGCGCCGGCCAGTCGGCGCGCCGCGGCGAACAGGGGCTCGACCAGTGCCGGCGGAAGGTCGGTCAGCGTCTCGTGGTGATCCCGGGGCACGAGCAGCACATGGCCCGGGAACACCGGGCGGGCGTCGAGGAACGCCAGGGTGGCGCCGTCGGCGGTGACGACGTGCGCCGGCGCGTCGCCGGCGACGATGGCGCAGAACCTGCAGTTGCTCACTGTCGAACCGGCCGTACCGACACCGCCCGACGCCGGCCGGCGCAGCGCGCAGCGGTCAATGCAGGCGGAAGCACTGTCAATGCAGGCGGAAGCACTGTCAATGCAAGCGGAAGCACCAGCGGTAGGCCACGGAGTTGGCACGGGGCTCGCCGATCTGGCGGTAGAAGACCGTGGCGCAGTGGGAGCCCTCGTCGAGGGTGGTGAAGTCGCTGCCCGGTCCGGGCTTGAGGGTGAGGGTGTTGAGGGCGTCGACAAACTGCACGTCGTCCTCGGGCACCTCATTGCCGTCGATGGCCAGGTAGCCCGTGTAGCCCGGGGCCAGGTCGGCGAAGATCTGCGTTTGGCGCAGCTCCAGGTTGCCGCTGAGCGGGAAGACGGCCTCCACCCCCGGCGGCAGGTTGCCGGGGCCGGTCTGGGTAGGACCCGAGAACGCGAACACGATGCCGCCGACAGCGGCGGCGGCGATGAGGGTCATGATCAGGCGACGGAGCACGGTGCGCCATTCTCCCTCAGGTGAATGCCCGTGATGGGACGGTCGCGCACGGTACCCTTGGCCCGTGGCTTCGACCCGGATAGCCGACCATCTCGGTCGCGTCCTGGGGGGCCGGTACCGCCTCCTCGCCCCCATCGGCACCGGAGCGTCCGCGCATGTGTTCCTCGCCGACGACGTGAGGCTCCGCCGGCGGGTGGCGGTGAAGATCCTGCACCCCGCGCTGGCCGACGACGAGGCGTTCCTGCGCCGGTTCCGGGCCGAGGCCCGGGCCGCGGCCGCCCTGAACCACCCCCACGTCATGGCCGTCTTCGACTGGGGCGAGGAGGCCGACGGGCCGTACCTGGTCTCGGAGTACCTCGGCGGCGGCAGCCTGCGGGCCGTGCTCGACCGGGGCCGGCGCCTCAGCCCCTCGCAGGCGTTGATGGTCGGCCTCGAGGCCGGCAAGGCGCTGGCCTACGCCCACGGGCGGGGCCTGGTCCACCGCGACATCAAACCCGCCAACCTCCTCTTCGACGAGGAGGGCCGCCTGCGCATCGCCGACTTCGGGCTGGCCCGGGCCCTGGCCGAGGCGGCCTGGACCGAGCCGGTGGGAGCGGTGTTGGGCACGGCCCGGTACGCGTCGCCCGAGCAGGTGCGGGGCGTGCCCGTCGACGGCAAGGCCGACGTGTACTCCCTGGCCGTCGTGCTCGTGGAGGCCGTCACCGGCCGGGTGCCCTTCGCAGCCGAGACCACGGTGGCCACCCTGGTCGGCCGCCTGGACACGCCTCTCGAGGCGCCTCCGGCCCTCGGCCCCCTCGGGCCGATCGTCGCCCGTGCCGGCCGCCCCGATCCCAGCGAGCGGCTCGACGCCATCGGCTTCGCCGCCGCGCTCCAGGCCGTCGCCGCCGAGCTGCCGGCGCCCGAGCCGCTGGCCCTCGCCGGCCCGGCCACCCTCGACACGAACCACCTGGCTGCCCTCGACGGCGACCCCACCGACCTGGGCACCCGTCCCGCCCCGCCCGAGCTGGCGCCGGCGGCTCCGTCCGCCGACGACTCCAACGACACCGTCGTCGGCCCGGCGCCGCCGCCGGCCGCGGCGGACACCACCGTCACCGCCGCCATCGGCGATGCCGACCCCAGTCC
>JBPCLE010000203.1:0-11633 GCA_051003575.1 Acidimicrobiales bacterium
CCGGCCGGGTGCGGTCGCTGTCTGAGTACGACTTCGCGGCGGCCGAGGCTCGCCAACGCTTCGACGAACTGCTGGAGCGCCTCAAGCAGGAGCTGCTGAAGGGCCAGTTCAACCAGCTCTCGGACGCCATCTCCAGCACCACGCCGGAGCAGATCGCCCGCACCAAGGAGATGCTGGCGGCCCTCAACGGGATGATCGACGCCCGCGCCAGGGGAGAGGATCCGGACTTCGACGGGTTCATGGCGCGCTTCGGCGACTTCTTCCCCGGCAACCCCGAGAACCTCGACGAGCTGCTCGACCAGCTCGCGCAGCAGATGGCGGCCATGCAGGCGTTCATGAACTCGCTGTCGCCCGAGCAGCGGGCCCAGCTCCAGGCCCTCTCGGACCAGCTCCTCGACGATATGGACCTGCGCTGGCAGATGGACCAGCTCGGCCGGAGCCTGCGCGAGGCCCGGCCCGACGCGGGGTGGGCCAACAGCTGGTCGACCCGCGGGTCGGGCCCCATGGGGATGGGCGAGGCGGCGGAGCTGATGGACCGTCTCGGCAACATCGACCAGCTCGAGAACCTGCTCCGGTCCGCCGGCCAACCGGGCGCCCTCGCCGAGGCCGACCTCGAGGTGGCGGCCGACCTGCTCGGCTCCGACGGGGCGCGGAGCCTGGAGCGGCTGGCCGAGCTGACGCGGATGCTCACCGAGGCCGGCCTCATCGAGGCGCGGGAGGGTCGTCTCGAGCTCACGCCCCGGGGGCTGCGGGCCGTCGGCCGGCGGGCACTCTCGGACCTGTTCGCCCGTTTGTCGAAGGACCGTCCCGGCCAGCATCAGGCCGAGCGGGAGGGGCCGGGCCACGAGCGCACCTTCGATTCCAAAGCCTATGAGTTCGGCGACCCCTTCCACCTCGACATCGAGCGCACCATCCGCAACGCCCTGGGCCGCACCGGCGGGGGCACGCCGGTGCACCTCGACCCGGAGGACTTCGCCGTCGAGCGCACCGAGGTCCTGACCCGGACGGCCACGGTGCTGCTGCTCGACCTGTCGCTGTCGATGCCGATGCGCGACAACTTCCTCGCGGCCAAGAAGGTGGCCCTCGCCCTGCACTCGCTGATCTCGAGCCGCTACCCGCGGGACTACCTGGGCATCGTCGGCTTCAGCCAGGTGGCCCGGCCGCTGCGGCCCGACCAGCTGCCCGAGGTCTCCTGGGACTTCGTGATGGGCACGAACATGCAGCACGCTCTGCTCCTCGCCCGCCGCCAGCTCGCCCGCCAGTCCGGTACCAAGCAGATCGTGATGATCACCGACGGCGAGCCCACCGCCCACCTGGAGGCCGACGGCGGCGTCTTCGTGCAGTACCCGCCGGTGCGGGAGACCATCCAGGCCACGCTGGCCGAGGTCGCCCGGTGCACGGCCGAGGGCATCCGCATCAACACCTTCATGCTCGACGCCACCGACTACCTCCAGGCCTTCGTCGAGCGCATGACCCGTATGAACCGGGGCCGGGCTTTCTTCACCACCCCCGAGACGCTGGGCAGCTACGTGCTCGTCGACTTCCTGGAGCACAAGCGGTCGCAGCGCACCGAAGGGGGCCGGCGCCTGGCCTGATCAGGCGAAGGATGCGGGGCCGAGGTAGTGGATCGCAACGGCGTTGGGTTCAGTCGGATGCGGCTCCCAAAGCGCGGCCCATTCGTCGTCGCCGGCGACGACCGTCACGCACCACAACAGCGGCTGGTGGAAGCGCACCCGACGAACCCGAGGGTCGGTGGGGTCGGCCTCCAGCCAATCGAGCACCTCGTTCACGCGTTGGAGCAGGAGCGAGTCTCCGGCCTTAAGGCTCCTGAGCGCGGCATCTGCGTCGGGGTCGAACCACAGTTCGGTCATGACGGCCGCGACAAGCCGGAAATGTCAGGGATCACCATGTGCATCAGGCTAAGCACGGTGGCGCTAAGGAGGACGGGACGCTTCGTTCCCTAAGTGATTTGGGAGGGAGGACGGGTAGCGCCCAGTTGCCCCAGTACCCGAAAGAGGCAAGGTGTTACCCTCTGCGTGTGCACGAAGTACTGGTCGAACTCGACGATCGGCGTCGCCTGAGCCTCGGCAAGATGGGCAAGCCGGAGCATCGCCGGTACCTGGCTGCCGAGCAACCTGACGGCACCATCGTCCTGACGCCTGCCGTGGTGATGACAGAACTCGAGGCCGCGTTCCTGGCGAACCGGGACCTCGTAGACCTGGTCGCGGAGAACCGTCGCGACCCCGGACGGCTGGTTCCTCGCCGGCCGCACGCCTGATCAGTCCGCGTCCGCCAGACCGGCCTCGAGCAGGCGGAGCGTCGTCTCGCTGAAGGCCACCAGGCGGACGTGCTCGACGGCGGTCGTCGCGGACCGGAGCGTGTCGATGGCGACGGCGGCCGCCTCGGCCGCCGGGTAGCCGTACACGCCGGTGGAGATGGCCGGGAAGGCCACGCTGGCGGCGCCGAGCCCGTCGGCGACTTCCAGGCTCTTGCGGTAGCAGGAGGCCAGCAGGGTGGCCTCGCCGGCGGAGCCGCCCCGCCAGACGGGCCCGACCGTGTGGATCACCCACCGGGCGGGGAGACCGAACCCGGGGGTGGCCTTGGCGTCGCCCGTTCGGCAGCCGCCCAGGGCGCGGCACGCTTCCAACAGCTCGGGGCCGGCGGCCCGGTGGATAGCCCCGTCGACCCCGCCGCCGCCCAGTAGCGAGCGGTTGGCCGCGTTGACGAGGGCGTCGACGGTCTCGGCGGTGATGTCGCCCCGCACCGCTTCAAGGCGCATGGGGCGCAAATTGTAGCAATCCGGCTTGCGCCGGAGGGGGATAGGGGGCATGATGACAAAGTTGTAATTACACGAGTGGCAGCTGCAGCCGGCCGCCATGAGCCGCACGACAGAACGTTGAGGGGAGGCGGCCGATGATGGAGCAGAGGCGGGGACACCGTTTCGATCTCGGGGACCGCAGCTGGCAGGGCCAGGCCAACTGTCTGGGGGTCGATCCCGACCTCTTCTTTCCGGAGCGCGGGGCGTCCACCAGGGAGGCCAAGGGGGTGTGCCGGGGATGCGTCGTGCGCGACGACTGCCTCGAGTACGCCCTGATCAACGGCGAGAAGTTCGGCATCTGGGGCGGGCTCAGCGAGCGGGAGCGCCGGCGGATCCGCCGCCAGCGCACCCTGACCGGGCACCAGCCCGACGGGGTGGCGTCCGCCTAACTCTTCCCTGCCTTCCCGGCGGCGTCCGGGGGCGACCACGACCCGCCCCCGGACGTCAGCCTGGGAGGGCTCTTGCCCGGTCAAGGTCGAGCTCGGCCCACCGGTTCGGCGCGACGGCGTCGAGCACCGACGCCGGCACCAGCCCCACCAGCTCGGCCCGCTCGACCGGGGCCCGGGCCGCCACGGCGTCGAAGGCGTCGGCCGGCGTGAGGCGTTCCGGGTCGACGAGGTTCATCGACACCTGGGCCCGCCCGCCGACATCGAGGCCCAGGGCCCGCAGGCCCGGGCCCCGGATCTGGCGGGCGATCTCGGCTGCCGTGGCGACGCTGACCCCGCCGGCCAGCCACACGTTGAAGGCCACGAGCACCGGCCGGGCGCCGGCGCAGATGGCGCCGGCGGTGGGATGGGCCACCGGCGGCCCGGTGTCGGGGGCGAGGCCGGTGAATGCGTGCCGGCGGACGTCGGGCAGTGTCCGCTCCGGCCCGTACAGGAAGCAGGGCACGCCGAGCTCGTCGCCGGCCCACGCCGCGAAGCGGTCCCTGGCCGCCACCGCGTCGGGCATCGACGAGGTGGCCAGGGGCACGAACGGCACCACGTCGACCGCCCCCAACCGGGGGTGCACGCCCACGTGGGCGCGTAGGTCGATCCGGCGCACGGCCTCGGCCGCCACCGCCCGCGCCGCGTCCTCGGTGCGGGGGCCGGCCAGGGTGAGCACCGACCGGTTGTGGTGGGCGTCCGAGTGTACGTCGAGCAGCGCCGGTCCGGCGGCGCCGGCGATGGCCGCCACCGCCGAGCGGTCCCGGCCCTCGCTCACGTTGATCACGCACTCCAGCACGGTGCCCGTAGGCTGCCACGTCGATGGATGTCGGCCTGGCCCTCCCGCACTACGACTTCTCGATCCCAGGGGAGTCGCCACTGCGCTGGGAGACCCTGCTCGGCTGGGCCGAGCGCGCCGAGAGGCTCGGCTTCGGGTCGGTCTGGCTCTCCGACCACCTCTTCCTCGACATCAGCCGCTACGGCGCCCCCCCGGGCGACCACGGCTGCTTCGACGCCCTCATTGCCCTGGCCGCCATCGCCCGCCGCACCACATCGGTGCGCCTCGGCACCCTCACCCTGTGTGCACCCCTCCGGCCGGCGACCGTGCTGGCCAAGGCGCTGGCCACCCTCGACGTGGTCTCCGGCGGCCGCCTCACCGTCGGCCTGGGTGCCGGCTGGTACGGGCCGGAGCTGGTGGCCGCCGGCCTGCGCCTGGAACCGCCGGGGAAGCGCCTGGCCCGCCTGGCCGAGTCGGTCCAGGTGCTCCGGGGCATGTTCGGTGGTGGCCCCTACTCCTTCGACGGCGACTACGAGAAGGCCGTGGGCGCCCGGTGCCTGCCTCGCCCCCTCCAGCGGCCGGCGCCGCCCATCTGGGTGGGAGGCAAAGGCGACAGGTTGATCGAGCTGGCCGGCCGCCATGCCGACGGATGGAACACCGCCTGGATCTGGGCCCACGACGCCTGGTCGCAGCGGGCGAAGCTCCTCGACGGGGCCTGCGAGCGCGCCGGCCGCGACCCCGGGTCGGTCACCCGCTCGGTGGGGCTCTACGCCCTGGCCGGCGAGGACGAGGCCGACCTGGCCAGGCGCTACCGCCGGCTCCAGGAGCTGTCGCCCCCCGGCGTCCTCGACCGCATCGACCTCGCCGAGTGGCGCACGGGCCGACTGGTCGGCACGGTGGACCAGATCCGCGAGCAGGTGCACCGGTGGAAGGAGCTGGGCGTCTCCAGCCTGGTGCTCAACGCCGGCGCCGTGCCCTTCGCTCTCGCCGCCGGCGACGACGTGGAGTTGCTTGCCACGGCCTGTAGGCTCTGAGCCATGGGTGGAATCGGAGCACCGGAGTTGATCGTCTTGCTGCTCGTCATCCTCCTGCTGTTCGGCTCCACCAAGCTGCCGAAGCTGGCCAAGTCGCTCGGTGAGGCCCAGAAGGAGTTCAAGAAGGGCATCGCCGATGCCGACGAGCCGCCGGCGAAGGCCGGCGCCCAGGAAAAGGTCACCATGACGAAGGCCGAGCTCGACGCCCTGCTGGCCGAGCGCGAGGCCCAGGTCCGCAAAGACGCGCCTCCGGCCGTATAAAGAGGGAACCTGGCGGCTCCGGCCGTCGTTCTCGTGTCAGGCAGTGGGGTTCCCACCTGGGAGGATGTCGCTCGCGACCACGGGCGTTTTCTGTACACGGTGGCCTACCGTCTGACCGGCAACTCCGACGACGCTCAGGACCTGGTGCAGGACGTGCTTCTCAAGGTGCGAAAAGGCCTGGAGACCTACCGGCCGGGTTCTCTGGAGGGGTGGTTGAGCCGCATCACCACCAACACGTTCCTAGACGAGACCAGGCGCAGGCGCCGGCGCCCGGTCGACCTGCTGCCTGAGGGGCCCGACAGGGTGTTGCCCGCCGGGCCGGCGGCCGATGTCGCCCTGGCCGCCGAGGTGCTGCCCGACGACCTCCAGGAGGCACTGGGCCGGCTCCCCGAGGAGTACCGCGCCGCCGTCGTCCTCTGCGACGTGATCGGGCTGTCCTACCAGGAGATCGGCGACGCGCTCGGGGTGCCGGTGGGGACCGTCCGCAGCCGCATCCACCGGGGCCGGGCCCAGCTCCGGAAGGCGCTGGCATGAGCCGGGCGCACCTCGGCGACGCCCTGAGCGCGCTGCTCGACGGCGAGCTCTCGCCCGGCGAGCAGGAGGGCGCCCGGGCCCACCTCGCCGGATGTCCGCGGTGCGCCGAGGAGTTGGCCGTGGTGGGCCAGGCCCGGAGCTGGGTGCGGGGCCTGCCCCAGGTCGACCCCCCTTTCGGCTTCTACGAACGGATCCTGCTCAACCGGATGGCCGCCGGCACAGCACCCTTCGGTGCCCGGGCCGGCACAGCACCCTTCGGCGCCACGGCGTTCGCCGCCCGGCCGGGGTTGCGCCGGCGGGTGGGGCTGGCGGCCCTGGGGGCCGCAGCCGCCGCCGTCACCGTGCTCGGCGTCGAATCGCCGGCGGCCCGCCCGACGAACCCCTCGATGCCCCAGCTGGTCGGGGCCCACGCCACCAGCGCCTCGGCGGGTGCCGACCTCCTCAGCAAGCTGGCGCCGGTGGGCGTTCCCGTGTCGTTCGGACGGTGAGCTGACGCCTGGGCCGCGTTGCCCGGGCCCCGCAGCGGCAGTTCGGAATCGTCGTGCGCGCGGTGGCCGGCGTCAGCGGGCGCCGGCGGCGGCCCGCTCCAGGCGCCGGCGGCGGGCGATACGCCGGCGCTCCCGCTCCGACGCGCCACCCCAGACACCGTGGTCGACGCCGTTGCGCAGGGCGTACTCGAGGCAGGGCTCCTTGACGGGACAGGTCGCGCAGATGCGCCGGGCGACTTCCACGCCCACGCCGTCGCTGGGAAAGAACATCGACGGCGCGTGCTCGCGGCAGTTGCCTTCAGCCATCCACTCGTTGTCCATCTGGCCCTCCTCGTCGGGCTACCGATCTGGACAACGTCGTGGCGCCCAGATGTGGTTCCCTCACCCTTTCCTACGGAGGGGAAGACGAACCCGGACGGGAGAAAGTTTCAGGTTCCGGGTGCGGGAACATCGGATCGGGCCGGCGTGGGCGGGTTCGACACCGGCCTGTGCGCCCTGGCGGGTAGCCTGACCCGATGGCCCAGGCACCCGAAGAGGTCGGCGAGTCCCTCCCCCCGCGCGGGCACGTCCGGGTTGTGTACCTCGGCCCGGTGGCGCCCCACTGGCAGGTGGTCGCCGATTTCGGCGACCGCAACATGATCGAGGAGCTGAGCCAGCGCATCATGGCCAGGCTGCTCCTGCTGCCGCCGCATGACCCCCAGTTCCGCCGTAACCGGGAGCGGGTGGTCCGAGACGCCGAACGGGAGAACATCCTGCTCGACTGGGATCTCGGGCTCCCTGAGGAGGACGCCGGCGAATCCCGCTGAGGCGGCCATGACTACCGTCCGGCTGAGCCGGCCATGACTACCGTCCGGCTCGCCGGCCTCGCCGCGCAATATGGTGGAGGAGATGCCACTGTCGAACGCTGATGTCGTGGTGGTCTGCGTGGCGGCTGGAGTGGTGCTCGTGGCCCTGGTCTGGGTGCTGCTGTCGCGCCGGTCCACCGCCAGGCGCCTGGCCGCCCTCACCGCCCGCATGGGCGAGTCCGACCTCCAGTTCGGGGGCCGGGCGGGGCTTGAGACCGGCCTGGCCAAGCTGGAGCGTGTCGTCGATAGCACGGTTTCCGTGGCCAACGAGGCCCGTACCGCGCAGGCCCTGCTGGAGGAGGCCCTGGCTGCGATGCCTCAGGGCGTCGTCGTCGGTGACGATCAGGCCGCGGTCGTGTTCGAGAACGCTGCCGCCGCCGCGCTCCTCCCGCGAGAGTCGCGGGTGCACGGCGCGGTCCTGCGGCTGTTGGAGAAGGCGGCCAAGGGCCTGGCCGACGCGGCCGACGTCGATGTGGACGGGCCGCCGGCGCGGACCCTCCACCTCACCTGTCACCCCCTCCACGACGACCGGCGCACGCTGGGCGGCGTGGTGGTGATCGACGATCGCTCCCAGCGCGTCCGCGACGACTCGGCCCGCCGGGAGTTCGTCGACAACATCGGTCAGGAGCTCAAGCGGCCGGTGGGCGCCCTCGGCCTGCTGGCGGAGACGCTCGCCGCCGAGACGGACCCGACGGTGGTGTCCCGCCTGTCCCGGAGGCTGCATCTCGAGGCCCAGAGGGTGTCACGGGTGGTCGACGACC
The DNA here is from genome assembly GCA_051003575.1 of Acidimicrobiales bacterium. Lineage (GTDB taxonomy): Bacteria > Actinomycetota > Acidimicrobiia > Acidimicrobiales > AC-14 > CADCTB01. The sequence continues at coordinate 7,945 of JBPCLE010000203.1, forward strand.
TGGTGCTCGTGTCGCGGATGGATGCCGACGAGAGGCCGGCGCCGGAGCCGGTGCCGGTCCACCTGATCGTCGCCCAGGCCGCCGAGCGGGTGCGGGCGGCGGCGCAGGACAAGGACATGACCGTCAACTTCGGCGAGCCGGCCCAGCGGTTGACCGTCCTCGGTGACCGCCGCCAACTCGTCGCCGCCGTCTACAACCTGCTCGACAACGCGGTGAAGTACTCGCCGGCCCGGTCGGTGGTGCAGGTCCGGGGGCGGCCCGCGGGCGACCGGGTCGAGCTCAGCGTGCGCGACGAGGGAATCGGCATCCCCGAGGCCGACCTCGAGCACATCTTTGAGCGCTTCTACCGGGTGGAGGGCGCCCAGGCCCGCAACGTCGGCGGTACCGGGCTGGGCCTGGCCATCGTCCGCCACGTGGTCGGTAACCACCGGGGCGAGGTACGGGTGGAGTCGCAGGAGGGGAAGGGCTCGCTGTTCGTCCTCCGGCTCGCCGCCGGCCCGCCGCTGGCCGCGCCGCCCGCGGCCAACCCCGCCAAGGCGGGCTGATCCCGCCCTACGATGGGCCGGTGGCCGATCCCACAGCGGATGCTGGCTGGCAGCCGCTGCGCCAGCCACCCCGCAGCCGGCAGAAGGGGGGCCTGAGCGGGTCGCCGTTCTCGCGGCTGGCCGTCGTCCACATGCTGGCGGTGGGCGGCGACACCCTGGTCACCATGGCCCTGGCCGGGTCCCTGTTCTTCTCGATCTCGCCCCAGGCGGCGCGGGGCAAGGTCGCGCTGTACCTGCTGCTCACCGTCGCCCCCTTCGCCGTGGTCGCGCCGCTGCTGTCGCCGGTGATCGACCGCAGCCGCGGCGGGCGGCGGGCCCTGGTGATCGCCGGCGCCGCCAGCCGGGTCATCGTCTGCCTGTCGATGGCGACCCACCTGAACGGGCTGATGCTGTTCCCCGAGGCCTTCGCCGTCCTGGTGCTGTCGAAGGTCCACATGGTCGTCAAGAGCGCCCTGGTGCCGAACACGGTGGCGGGCCAGGGCGAGCTCGTCGCCGCCAACTCCCGACTCGCAGTCCTGTCGGTCCTCTCCGGCTTTCTCGCCGCCATCCCGGGCATCATCGTGCTCAGGATCGGGTTCCTCGGAGCACCCTGGGTCGTGCGCCTGGCCGCCCTGACATTCGCGGCGACGGCCATCGCCGGCTTCCGGCTCACCCGCCCGGCGGCAGGGGAGGATCAGCTTCCCCGGATCGCCGCAGGCGAGGCCGAGCTGCACGTGCCCTCGGTGCGCATGGCTGCCACGGCCATGGGCGTCCTGCGGGCCGTCGTCGGATTCCTGACGTTCCTGATCGCATTCTCGTTCCGCCACGAGAACGCGCCGGCATGGTGGTTCGGCGCCGTCCTCGCCGCCAGCATGGCGGGGTCCTTCGCCGGCGCCGCGGTGGCACCCGGGCTGCGCAAGCGCGTGGCCGAGGAGCGCATCCTCCAGGGCGCGCTCGTCCTGGTTGTGGGCGCCGGCCTGGCCGGTGTATGGATCGGTGGCCTGGCCGCCGCCGCCCTGCTGGCGGCGACGGTGGGCGTGTCGGCGGCCGCCGGCAAGCTGGCCTTCGACAGCATCGTCCAGCGTGATGCCCCCGACGCGGTCCGGGGGCGGACGTTCGCCCGTTTCGAGACCCGGTTCCAGCTGGCGTGGGTGGCCGGCGCCGCCCTGCCCGTGGCCGTCACGATCCCCAGCGGCATGGGGATGGGGGTGCTGGCCCTGACCGCCGCCGTCGCCCTTTCGTCCTACCTCGCTGCCCTGCGAGCGATGGGTCATCGCCACCTCGAGCTGCCCCCGGCGCCCCGAGGCGATCGGCGTTAGGGAGGGCTAGCCCGGCGGCACGAAGCCGCCGAATCGCGGATCAGTCGGGAAGGTCGATGCGGGCGAGCCACAGGCCGGGCGCGTCGACCTCGGCGGTGGTGGGCAGCTCCCGCTCGCTGGCCCAGAGGCGTGACAGGCCTTCCTCGCCCGCCCGATCGGCCACCCCGCGGATGAAGGCGGCTCCCCGCTCGTACTGGCCGCGGCCCAGCTCGAGCCCGAGCAGGCGGGCGGCGAAGCGCTCGCCGTCGGTGGCTTCCACCCGCCGTCGGTGCAGGGCCTCGGTGATCTGGCCGTAAGAGCCGATCAGGCCATGCCCGATGCTGTCCATCACGTGGTCGACGAAGCCCGAGATCACCGCGGTGAGGGTTTCGATGTGGCTGAGTGTCTCCTGCTGGCCCGGCGAGCGCATGGCACCGAGGAGGGTCTCAGGGTTGCCCAGCACGGCCTGGAGGCCGGCGGCGTCGGTGGGGTCGAGGTTGCCCAGGCTCATCTCCAAGGCGTCGGGGTCGACCTCGAAGCGCGACACGTACTCGTTGATGAGGTCCTCCAGGCGAGCCCGCACCTGGGGCCGCCCCAGCACGGCGTGGAGCGTGACTTCCTGGATGCACACCCAGAGCCGGAGGTCGTCGGGGACCAGGCTCCACTCCTCGGCGAAGGCGTCCAGGTTCGCCGGCACGATCAGGAGCTGGTCCGCCGGCCGGCGGGGGAGGGGCAGGTCGTACTGTCCCAGCGCCCGGCGGGACAGGTGGCCGAGCATGAAGCCGGACTGCATGCCGAGCAGGACCGGGCCCAGCATCTTGCCCAGGTCGCCCAGGAGCTGGGTGGCTGCATCCGCAGGCTCGTCGTCGTCGGGGTCGGTGGACAGCGAGTGGGCGAGGCGTTCCAGGAACGGCCGGTACTGCTCCAGGCTGTGGAGGGCCCAGTCACCCCGGGTGACGGGCAGGATGCTGAGGACGCCGCCGGCAATCGACGTGCTCAGGCCGGTGGCCGAGCTGACGTGGAGGTCGGCCACCCGCACGAGCTCCTCGAGCCGGATGCGTTCGAGGGGGTCGACGTTGCCCTCGGCGGTACCGTCGGTGGCCAGCCAGGAGGCCGTCTGGCGGGCGACGTCCCAGTTCACCGGGCCCTGGCGGCTGAACATCCGCGCCAGGTCGCCGAACATCGGCAGGCCCTCGAACGGGTTCCCGCCCTCGGAGCTGCTCACCGGGGCGCGGCCTCTGCTGCGCGGGCTGTCGCCGTGGTCGGTTCGCTTGCCACGTGATGGCCCACGGCGCCATGGTAGGCCCGCGGCGAGGGTTAGGAACCCGCAGGGCGTTCGGCGCAGGTGACCTTCATCCCGTGGCGCTGCCCGTCGCGGACGATCTCCACGGTGAGGACGTCGCCGGGCCGGTGGGCGCGCATGGCCACGACCAGCATCCCCATGGAGGTGATCGGCGCGCCGTCGACCCGCACGATCACGTCGCGGGCGGCCAGGCCGGCCCGTGCGGCAGGGCTGTCGGTCATGACCCGCTCGACCATCGCCCCCCCGTCGATGGCAAGGTCGAGCGCGGTGGCCCCGTCGAGATCGCTGCCTTCCACGCCGAGCCAGGCCGTGACGACCTTGCCGGTGGTGATGAGCTGCTCGGCGGCGGACCGGGCGGAGTCGATAGGCGTGGCGAAGCCGAACCCTTCGGCACCGGTGTCGGTCATGGCCATTGCGGTCGTGATGCCGATCACCCTGCCGCCGGCGTCGAGGAGGGCACCGCCCGAGGAGCCGGGGGCGATCGGGGCGTCGGTCTGGACCATGTCGATGAGGCTCTGGCCGGTCCGCGTCCGCACCGTGCGGTGCAGGGCGCTGACCACGCCG
>JBPCLE010000204.1:0-4474 GCA_051003575.1 Acidimicrobiales bacterium
GGCGTGGAAGAGGTGGTAGCCGGCCAGGTCGAGGGCGTCGACGGCGGCCAGCGCCGGCGCCGGCCCCTCGACCTCGGCCACCGCCACCGCCCGGTTCAGCGCCACGACCGGCGTGGGCGCGATGGCAACCAGGTGATCGTAGAGCTGGAGGATCTGGGCCCAGTCGGTGGCCGCGGCGCGGCCGGCGTCGCAGTGGACGGCGTTGACCGCGGCCTGGAGCTGGTAGGGCCCGGGGCGGTTCCGACGCAGGCAGGCCCGCAAAAGGGCCTGGCCCCCGGCGACCAGGGCGCGGTCCCAGAGCGCGCGGTCCTGGTCGGCCAGCAGGACCATTGACCCGTCGCCGGCCGTCCTGGCCGGCCGGCGTGCCTCGGTGAGCAGGAGGAGGGCCAGGAGGCCGATCACCTCGGGCTCGTCGGGCATGAGGTCGGCCAGCAGCCGGGCCAGGCGGATGGCCTCGGCACACAGGTCGGCCCGGACCAGGGTGTCGCCGGCGGTGGCGGTGTGGCCCTCGTTGAAGATCAGGTAGACGACCGACAGGACAGGCCGCAGTCGGTCGGGCAGCTCGGCGTCGCGCGGCACCCGGTAAGGGATGTGGGCGTCGCGGATCTTGCGCTTGGCCCTGACCAGGCGCTGGGCCATGGTGGCCTCGGGGACGAGGTGGGCGCGGGCGATCTCGGCGGTCTCCAGCCCCCCGAGCAGGCGGAGGGTCAGCGCCACCTGGGCAGTCGGCGCCAGCGATGGGTGGCAGCAGGTGAAGATCAGCCGGAGGCGGTCGTCGGGCAAGGGTCCCACCTCCTCCGGGGGCCTGTCGCGGTCATGAATGTGCGCGGCCTGGGCATGGCGGTCGTCACGCGACGACTCCCGCCGCAGGCGGTCGATGGCCTTGTTGCGGGCGGTGGTGACGATCCAGCCGCCCGGGTTGGGCGGCACGCCGGTGGCCGGCCAGCGCTGCACGGCCACGGTGAAGGCGTCCTGGACCGCCTCCTCGGCGACGTCAATGTCGCCGAAGAACCGCACCAGGGTGGCGACGGCACGGCCGAACTCCCGGCGGAAGGTCTCCTCGACCTCCCCTCCGCCGGCGGCGGGCGGCACCGGACTAGTCGTCCTGGAAGGGGCGGACCTCGACGGCACCCTGGCAGGCGGCCGAGCCCTTGGCGGCCCAGGCCAGGGCGGCATCGAGGTCGGGGGCCTCGATGACCCAGAACCCGCCGATCTGCTCCTTGGCCTCGGCGAAGGGGCCGTCGGTGGTCACCACGTAGCCGGCGGTGGACTTGACGACGGTGGCGGTGTCGGCCGGGTGGAGCCCGCCGGCGAAGACCCACACCCCCGCCGCCTTGACCTCCTCGTTGAACTTCTCGACGTCGGCGTACATCTGCTGCATGACCTCCTCCGACGGGGCGGCCTCACCCTCGACCATGTAGACGGAAAGCAGGTACTGGGTCATCGGAATCTCCTCTCGCCGGGCCGGCGCCGTGCCGGTCCCTCACCCTGTCCACGAACGGCCGGCGCCTGGATCGACACCCGCCGGCAAGATTCTCCCGAATTCTTTAACGGGAGGGGGGCAGGCCCCCCTCCCGGCCTCCCCCCTAGGCGTACCGGCCTTCGGCCGGCGAGGGGCCATCCGTTGGAGGCGCCTGTCGGCGGCGAGGGCGGCCGGCTGGGAGAACTTGTCACAATGTTCACGGTCCGGACCCCCAAGCGGAGCTACGCTTCCCGGCCAGCGGACCATCGAGTAGGCGGCGTTGACCAAACTGCGGGCACTGGCAACTGTGGCTGTGGCCACTCTGGCGGCGGTCGGGGCGGTGGCGCCGGCCCCGGTGGGCGCGGCCGCCGGCGCCATCACCAAGTTCGACCTGTCGCCGGGCTTCAACGTGCCCCGCGACATCACCACCGGGCGCGACGGGAACCTGTGGTTCACCCACCTGGTGGGTGACCGCATCGGCCGGGTCACCCGCAGCGGCGTGGTCTCCGAGTTCGCCCTGCCCCCCGGCCACCGGGGCCCGTTCATAATCAACCCGGGCCCGCTGCAATCGCTGTGGTTCACCATGATCGACAGCAACCGCATCGGGCGCATCACCTACTGGGGGGCGATCACCGAGTACGTGCTGCCGCACCCCGACTCGGGCCCGCTGGGGATCGTCGCCGGGCCCGATGGGAACACGTGGTTCACCGAGAACTCGGGCAACCGCATCGGGCGGATCACGCCGGCCGGCGCGATCAGCGAGTGGACGGTGCCCACCCCGGACGGCCTGCCCGGCGACATCGTCGCCGGGCCCGACGGCAACCTGTGGTTCACCGAGACCGACGGGTCGAAGATCGGCCGTATCACCCCGCAGGGAGTCATAACCGAGTGGGCCACGCCCACGGCGGGCGCACGGCCCGAGGGAATCACCGTCGGGCCCGACGGGGCGCTGTGGTTCACCGAGCACGACGCCAGCAAGATCGGCCGCATCACCACCGCTGGCGCCATCACCGAGTTCAACCTCGCCGGCCCCGGTCGGGGCCCGGTCGACATCGTTATGGGCTGGGACTGCGCCTTGTGGTTCGCCCAGACCGACAACGCCACCGGTGTCGCCCGCATGACCACTGCCGGCGTGGTGACCGAGTTCCCGGTGGCCAACCCCGGGGCCCACGTGTCGGGGATCACCGTCGCCCTCGATGGCAACATCTGGTTCACAGAGACCTTCGCCAACCGGGTGGGCCGGCTGGAGACCGACAAGGCGAACCGGGCCTGCATCGGTCGGCCTTTCTAGCCGCCGGAGTACTCACAGCCCGATGTGGCAGCCGCGGCGGCGCGAAACGCCTAGGCTTCTCCGTAGCGCCTCAGGTGGGGCGCCATTTGCGAAAGAAAAGAGAGTTTTCGTGGCAACAGGTACCGTCAAGTTCTTCAACGCCGAGAAGGGCTTCGGCTTCATCTCGCGTGAGCAGGGCGAAGACGTTTTCGTTCACTACTCCAACATTCAGGGCCAGGGCTACAAGTCGCTCGATGAGGGTCAGCGGGTCGAGTTCGACGTCGCCCCCGGTCGAAAGGGCGAGGAAGCACAGAACGTCCGCGTGATCTAGGGGTTCGCCTCACCGAGCCGCCGGCAATGCCGGCGGCTTTTTCGCGCCCACCCGGCGGGCGAGCTCGGTCACATCGACCACGACGTCGAACCCGTCGGCCTGGAGCCAGCGGCGGTTCCGGTCGGCGACGTCGCCGCTGTCGAAGTGGTTCAGGAACACGACCAGGGGCCGGGGCGCCGCGGCCGCGCTCAGGCGCACGGCGTTGATGGCGCCCAGGCCGGCGGGGGCGACCAGGACGGCGAGGTCGGGGTCGAGCGCTGCGGCCAGGGCCGCGCTGTCGGCGTCGGCGGCGATGGGAGACCGGGGCCCGCCGGCCGTCTCGACCAGGCCGACGTCGACCCGGTGGTCGGGCCACGCGACCTCGCCGAGCAGCTCGTCCAGCGCCGGCGGGGCCATTCCGAGGAACGCGGCGGCGATCGGTGGGGCCATGGCGACCGCGTAGGACCGGTGCGGGGGGCACACCTCCCCCGGCGGCTCGCCGGAGGCCAGCGCCAGGATGTCGGCGTCGGTCTCGGGGTCGCACGGGGGGTGGGACTGCACCGGCTTGCGGGCAGCGACAGTGGCGCCGGCGGCGGTGAGCCGGGCCAGCACCTTCGCCGACACCCACGTCTTTCCCACGCCGGTGCCGGTGCCGAGGACGACCACCACCCGCTCAGGGCGCATGGCCAACCACCCGCTCAGGGCGCATAGCCCAGGGCGGCGAGGCCGGTGAGCAGGGCGGCGATCTGACCGGCGGTGTGGGTCGCCGACACCGAGATGCGCAGCCGCGACGTGCCGGCGGCGACCGTCGGCGGCCGGATCGCCGGCACCAGCAGGCCCCGCCGGCGCAACGCCAGCGAGGCGGCGACCGCGGCCTGCTCGTCACCCACCACGACCGGGACGATAGGCGACGGGTGGCCCGGCTTCACGAGGTCGACATTGGCCCGCAGCGCAGCGATCAGGCCGTCGCCCTCGGCGGAGCGGAGAACGCCGAGCGCGGCCAGGGCAGCGCCGGCATCGGCGGGCGACGACGCCGTGGTGAAGATGAACGGCCGGGCCCGGTTCACCAGCAGGTCGACGAAGGCCCGCGTGCCGGCGACGAACCCGCCGAGGGAGCCGAGGTACTTCGACAGGGTGCCGACCCGGAGGTGGTCGGCGCCCGCCAGGTCGGGGTCGGGGCCCAGGACGGCGTGGGCCTCGTCGAGCACCAGCAGAGCGCCGTGGCGGGCACGGCGCTCGGCCAGGTCGGCGACCGGGGCCACGTCGCCGTCCATGGAGAACACGGTGTCGGTGACCACCACGGCCCGCCCCGGCGCCGAGGCCAGCAGGGCGCCGGCGTGGTCCGCGTCGCCGTGGCGGTAGACACCCGCCTCGGCCCAGGACAGCCGGCCCCCGTCGACAATCGACCCGTGGTTGTGCTCGTCGGACAGCA
>JBPCLE010000205.1:0-4758 GCA_051003575.1 Acidimicrobiales bacterium
GGTCTACGCCTGGGACCGCGCCAGCGGCCGCCGGCGCCAGGTCACCGACGACTCTCTCGGCGTGCTCGGCGGGGCGGCCCCGCCCGACGGCGCCGGCGTGGTGTGGTTCCACGACGTCACCGGCGACGAGGTCGGGCACTGGCGGGTGGCGCCGTTCGAGGGTGGCGAGCCCCGTGCGCTGGTGCCCGGCGTCGGCGACGCGTGGTCGGCCGGCCTGTGCCTGGGCGACGGGCTGGTCGTGGCCGGCACCGCGTCCGACGACGGCTTCTCGGTCCACGTCGCTGAGGCCGGTGCCGATGCCCGTCTGATCCACCACCACGCCGAGCCGGTCGACGTGGCCGGGCTCTCGCGCGACTCCGCCCTGCTGGCCCTGGCCCACGCCGAGCACGGCGACACCATGCACCTGGCCGTGCGCGTCGTCGATGCCCGCACCGGCGCCGGCCGGGGCGACCAGTGGGACGGCCCCGGCCTGGGCCTCGACGTCGCCGGTTGGTCGCCGGTGGCCGGCGACCAGCGCCTGGCCCTGACCCAGGAGCGCGACGGCCTCCAGCGCCCGGCCGTCTGGGACCTCACCACCGGCATGCGCCGCGACTACCCCGTCGACCTGCCGGGCGACACCGAGATCGAGGACTGGTGGCCCGACGCCGGCTCGCTCCTGCTCACCCACGACCACGAGGGTCGAAGCCGGCTGCACCGCCTCCATCTGGAGAGCGGCGCCGTCGAGGCGCTCGACCACCCCGAAGGCACCATCTCCGGCGCCGGCGTGCGCCCCGACGGCGAGGTGTGGTTCCGGCTGGCCAGCGGGGCGACGCCGGCCACGGTGCGCAACCTGGCCGGCACCGAGGTGCTGGCCCCGCCGGGGGAGCGGGCGCCGGCCGGCCGTCCCTACCGGTCGTGGTCGTTCGCCAACCCGGCCGGCCAGCGGGTCCACGGCTTCGTCGCCACCCCCGCCGGCGCCGGCCCCCACCCGGTGGTGATGCTCGTCCACGGCGGCCCCACCTGGGCCTACTCCGACACTTTCATGCCCGACGTCCAGGCCTTCGTCGACCACGGCGTGGCCGTCGCCATGGTGAACTACCGGGGCTCGACCGGCTACGGCACCGCATTCCGCGACGCGCTGATCGGCAACCCCGGGTTCCCGGAGGTGGCCGACGTGGTCGCCGGCCTCGACGCCCTGGTGGCCGAGGGCGTGGCCGACCCCGCCCGGGCCGCGGTGGCCGGCGGCTCCTGGGGCGGCTACGTCACCCTGCTGGCGCTCGGGCTGCACCCCCACCGCTGGGTCGCGGCCTCCGCCGCGGTGCCCGTGGCCGACTACGTCACCGCCTTCCGCGACGAGTCGCCCGGCCTCCAGGCCTTCGACCGCACGCTGTTCGGCGGCGGCCCCGACGAGGTGGGCGAGCTCTACGCCGAGCGCTCACCGCTCACCTACGTGGACCGGGTGACGGCGCCGGTGCTGATCGTCGCCGGCGACAACGACAGCCGCTGCCCCATCCGCCAGGTGCTGAACTACACCGAGGCCCTGCAGGCCCGGGGCGCCACCGTGGAGCTGTACCGCTTCGACGCCGGCCACGGCTCGATGGTGATCGACGAGCGGGTGCGCCAGATGCGGGCCGAGCTGGACTTCCTCCTCCCGCACCTGCGCTAATTACCCCACCGGCGCTAGCCGGGGTGGGGGACGGGCTCCTCGCGCACCGCGCCGAGGCGCCCCAGCAGGAGCACGGCGGCGAAGCCGACCGCGGCCAACACGAGCGGCCACACCACGTCGCCGGCCGGCGCCGCCAGCTCGGTGGTGGACGTGCCGGCGGGCCAGGGCCACAGCACCCGCACCGAGCCGAGCATGAGGCCGATCATCACCGCCACGACGCGGTCGTGGTGGCGGTCGAGGAGCCAGGCCAAGAGGCGGGAGAAGGCGGCGAGGCCCACCACGGCGCCGAGGAGGAACAGGGCGACGGGCAGCAGGTCGCGGTCGTTGACCGCGGCCAGGACGTCGTCGTACATGCCCAGGGCGACGAGCAGGAATGCCCCCGAGACGCCGGGCAGGATCATGGCGCAGATGGCGATCGCGGCCGAGGCCGGGAACGCCCACAGCGGCGCCGCCACCACCTCCCCGGCGTGGCCGGTGGTCTCGTCCCGCAGCCCGAGCACGAAGAACAGGGCGACGGCCGCCACAAGGGCGATCACGTAGTGCGCCCACTCGGGGCGCCGCAGCAGGCCGCGTGCCACGACGGCCGAGCCGGCGACCAGCCCGAGGAACAGCCCGGCCAGCTTGACCGGCTGCTGCTCCAGCAGGTGCTCGATCACCGACGCCAGGGACAGCACCGCGACGGCAATGCCAGCCAGCAGCGGGACGATCAGCGCCCAGTCGACCCGGCGCAGGCCATCCATGCCCTCGCGCACCCGGCCCTGTGCCACCCAGCCCACCGCCCGGGCGCCGTCGCGGATCGCGTCGATCAGGCGGGCGTAAATACCGGTGACGAGCGCGACCGTGCCGCCCGACACGCCGGGGACGACGTCGGCCGAGCCCATGACGAACCCGATGCCGAAATGCTTGAGGTGCTCCCGGACCTTCAGTTCTGCTCGCCCTTGAGGAAGCGCTCGACCTCGGCGGCCAGCTCGTCGCCGGTGGGCAGGATGCCCCACCCCGCCTCGGTGGCCTGCTCCTGGCCGTCGCCCCCGGTGGCGCCGCCGGCCTCGGCCGGGTCGGCGTCGACCTGGGCCTCGAGCTGGCGGACGAGGGCGGCGTGCTGGATGCTGTTGGTGGTGAGCTCGTCGAGGTGCCCGCGGGTGGCCGCCGCCGCCTCCGCCAGCTCCGGCGAGGCCACCTTGATCCCGGCGACGGTGGCCAGCCCTTCGAGGAGCTGGAGGCTGGCCGGCGGGTAGGGCATGGTGGCGGCGTAGTGGGGCACGCGGGCCCAGATGGCGACGGTGGGGATCTCGAGCTGGTTGAGCCGGCGCTCGATGGCCGCCACCACGCCGGCCGGCACCTGCACCTCACCCGACACGACCCCCACCTGGTTGGCCAGCTCGGCGGTGCTGGCCGTGGCCGCCAGCCGGCTGGTGCGGGTGTGGGGCACGCCGGCGGGGAACGCCCCCATCCCCACGGCCAGGCGCACGCCGAACATGACGGCCAGCTCGCCGACGGCGTCGGCAAAGGCCCGCCATTCGTGGTCGGGCTCGGGGCCGGCCAGGACCAGGACCGCGTGGCCCTCGGGGTCGTGGGCGGCGAGGAGGCTGAGGCTGGGCCACACCAGGTCGGTGTAGACGCCGTCGAGCATGTGCGACACCGGCCGGCGGGAGCGGTGGTCGAGCAGGCGGTCGACGTCGAAGGAGGCCACGACCTCGGTGTCGAGCGCGCCGAGCAGGGCGCCCACGGCGCCGGCGCCGCCCAGGCCGGCGTCGATCCAGCCGTCCGGCGCCATGACCAGCACCGGGCTGTCCAGCTCCGGCCGGGAACGCAGCTCGTACATGGCTGCCACGGTAGCCGGGGGGTCGTGGTTGACTACTTCCGATGACTGATGTGACCGACGCCACCTTCCAGCACGACGTCCTCGACCGCTCGGCCGAGGTGCCGGTCGTGGTCGACCTCTGGGCCGAATGGTGCGGCCCGTGCCGCACACTGGGCCCGATCATCGAACGGGTGGTGGCCGAGACCGGCGGCGCGGTGGCGCTGGCCAAGGTCGACATCGACAGCAACCCCCAGGTGGCCGCCGCCTTCAGCGTGCAGTCGATCCCCGCCGTCTTCGCCCTCTCCGGGGGCCAGGTGGTGGACTCCTTCATCGGGGCGCTGCCCGAGGCGCAGGTACGCGAGTTCGTCGCCAAGCTGGTGCCGGGGGAGTCGGAGTCGGAGGCCGACCGGCTGGCCGCCCAGGACGACGAGGCGTCGCTGCGGGCCGCGCTCGACCTGGAGCACGACCACCCCGGGGCCGTGGTCGCCCTGGCCGAGCTGCTCGCCGGCCGCGACGAAGGCGAGGAGGCCCTGGCCCTGCTGGCCCGGGTGCCCGAGTCGGCGGAGACCCGCCGGGTGGCGGCCCTGGCCCGGCTGGGCGACGATGCCGGCGCCGGCGACGTCGCCGGGCGCCTCGACGGCCTGCTGATGCGGGTCAAGGACGACGACGACGCCCGCCGGGAGTACGTCGACCTGCTGGAGATGCTGGGCGCCGACGACCCCCGCACACCGCAGTACCGCCGGGCGCTGGCGGCTCGTATCTTCTGAGCGATCTGTGACGGCGACGTGAAGCTCCAGCGCCACGATGACCACTGGCTGCTCGTCGGCGGGCCCGTCCCGCCAGGGTCGGCGGCCATCACGCTGGGCTCGGTGGTGTCGGTCCGCCGGCGCTACGCCGCCGACACCCGGCTGCTGCGCCACGAGGCCGAGCACGTCCGCCAGTGGCGCGAGCTCGGGGCCGTGGGGTTCACCCGCCAGTACCTGGGCGCGTACCTCCGCTGGCGCCGGCAGGGCTTCGGGCACCAGGCGGCCTACCGCCTGATCCCCCTGGAGGTCGAGGCCGAGGCGGCCGCGGAACGGTTCGCGTCCGGCCCTGGCGATGGAGGCCCGCAGCCTCTACGCTGAGCGTCGCTCGGCGCGCTTTCCCCTCGACGGTCCTTTCTCCGTGGGGGTTCGCGCCCGATGGCCGATCTGCTGCAACCCTTGCCCGCCCGGTCGTGGCTCGACCAGCTGGCCCTTCTCCGTGACCCGCCATGGTTCCGACCCTGTTTCTTATACACATCTTACACTGCCAACTAAACAGTCTATTTGTA
>JBPCLE010000206.1:0-14273 GCA_051003575.1 Acidimicrobiales bacterium
CGGCAAGTCCATGATCGCCCAGGCGCTCGGGCACCTGGCCTGCCGGCGCGGCCACAGCGTGGCGTTCACCAAGACGTCCCGGCTGCTCGCCGACCTGGCCGGGGGCCACGCGGATCGCAGCTGGGAGTCCCGCCTGCGCCGCTGGGCCCGGCCGGCGTTGCTCGTCCTCGACGACTTCGCCATGCGCTCGTTCACCCCGACCCAGGCCGATGACCTGTATGAGTTGATCAGCGAACGGGCCGGGGCCAGCGTGGTGATCACCGCCAACCGGGCGGCCGAGGACTGGTATTCGCTGTTCCCGAACCCGGTCGTGGCCGAGTCGATCCTGGACCGGGTGGTCAACGGCGCCCACCACATCGCCATGGCCGGCCGCAGCTACCGGCCCAACCACCGCCCCGGCGCCGGCGCCGGTGCCGGCTCATGAGCACGGTGAGCGACATCGTCGCCGTCCTCGGGGAGCTGAACCTCCTCATCGAAAGAGACCCCGGTGCGCTGGCCCGCCGCCAGGAGATCCTCGCCACCAAGGCAGAGCTGCTGGAGCGCATCGCTGCCGAGGGCGACGCCCCGGCGGCCGTGGCCGTCATCCCGTGGCGCGACGATGACGCGACGGTGCCCTGCCCGGTGTGCGGGAGCGCGTTCGTCGTCGGTGGCCGGCGCCGGTATTGCAGTGATGGCTGCCGGGCGAGCGCGTGGGCCCGCCGACGCCGGTCGCCGTCCGCAGCCGTCGTCGTCGTGGCGCCGGCCGGCTCCCGGCGCCCCCACACCGTCTATGAGTGCGACGGCTGTGGCCTGCGGGCCCTGGGCGAGCAGCGGTGCGAGGATTGCGGCGTCTTCATGCGCCGCATCGGCCTGGGGGGAAACTGCCCGAGCTGTGATGACCCGGTGGCGGCGTGTGAGCTGGTCGAGGTCATCGAGAGCGGCCGCCGATGACTGCAGCCCCGGCCACCTGTGGCGCGACCGGCTGCGTCAACCCAGTCATCCGCCGGCCGGGCCCGGGGCGGCCGGCGATGTACTGCTCGCCGGAGTGCAGGCCGAACCACTCCCGGCCCATGGTCCTCGTCGAGGTTGACCACCCCGACGCCAGCCCCGACGGCCGACCGCCGGAGCGGGTGTGGATCGTCCGGCTCCGGCGTGGCCAACAGGTCGTCGTCATCGCCGACGACTTGGGCTGGCCATCCGCGCACGCCCTCGCCGGCGCGCTCGGGGACCTGCTTCACCCTGGTCCGCGCCAGAAGGGACGAACGATGGAGTAGACACTCATCCCAGGAGCCCGGTGGGGAATAAGGGCAACGTCTGGCTAGGGAATTACGCCGGCGCTCACATCTGCCACGTTCTCCCCCACGGAGTCGCTGAAACCATGTCCACGAGAGCCTTGGCCAGCTGGCGGGTCGACTTCAGTGTCCAGCGCAGCGGCGACGTCGGGTCGCCCCCGGCGCCGGGCTCCACCAGGTCGTCGAGGTCGATCAACAGGTCCGGGTCGTTGTCGATGAGCCTGGGAGGCCCGCCGCCCTCGCGGCGCACCCGCTCCGAGGGCCCGGCCCCGGAGTCGTACTCCTTGGTGCCGTCGAGCACGGTGTTGCGGCTCATCCCCGACGCCCTGGCTACGACCGTCGGGCCTCCCCGGCCCAGCATTCGCGCCGCCGCCCCAGCAAGGAGACGAAGCGCTCAAGGCCCTCCTCGCTCACCTCCACCCGCTCAAGCTACTGCACGGACCCTCGCCACGCGCGGATAGTAGATGCCCGTTCCCTAAGGGCACGATAGAGGCTCCTCCGTTCGGCCAGGATCTGGAAGGTAGCTCTTGCTCCTCATTGTTCGAGGTGCATGTAGGCGACCTAGTCGAGGCAAAGCAGCGGGGTGCTTCCTCACCTATGGTTCCAGCGTCATGCTCCTCATTTCGATGTAAGCAGTATTGGCGCCTATTGAGGGGTACACCGTCTCCGCGGCATCGAAGGTCGACAAGGCAAATGCTTCAACAGCTGCCAGCATCGCATCGTATGGTGCCGCCGCAGTGGCCGGAGAATACGTAGCGCCTACCTCGACAGCAGAGTCCTTGAAAGCGAAGCTTATCTGTGCCTCAGATTCTGTAAATTCAAAGGCAGCCTCACGGGTCTTGGGTAGTGATCTCATCAAGGACAGCAGGGAAGCTGCGAAGTCCAGGATGGGTACCCACCCCCAACGGGCATCGAAGCTCGCTTCGTCGATTCTGAACTCGACGTCGCCCATGAAGAAGCCGTACCTAAGCGTGGTTTCGTCGAGGCGGGCGACCTCAGAGGCGAGATGCTCCTTGTTCCACTCATCGGAGAGGCGGTAGCCCAAACTGATCATTCGCGACCTCCCTTAGATGGGGAAGGCGGTGACAACGGTCCCATTTGGTCGTTGAACGACACGGAGCGTGGAAGAGGGTTTTCCAGAACCATTGACGCCGATCCGTCGCCCGAAATCATGTTCCCAGATGGTCCCAGGCCGCCCGTCGGTGTTCGGTCGTGGGTTACCCTTCGCCACTGTGTCCTGAATCATGTAGCCCAATTGTCGCTGGCTCATTCGCTGCGAGAACCTTCCCGCCCCACTCGCCCTGCTCCCAGGATAGTGTCGCGTAACAATGTGCACATAGTCTCTGCCCATGAGGGTCGGGGTCGGACGCTGGATCGAGGAGGAGAAGACATATCCCTCCAAGTTTACGTGTCCTCCACCGGGCTGCTCACCTTCCTCGTGGTCGACCTCACCGCCCCCGAGTGGGTGCCGGCCACTCAAGTCCCAGCAGTTGATGGGATCGCCCCAGCAGTAGTCGTAATCGTTCGCCGACCCGCCCTCCACGGGATCGACTTGGGTGAAACGACCCAGAGCCGGGTCGTAGTATCGGGCGCCCATCTTGTAGAGGCCGGTGGTGGCATCCAGGTAGCTGCCGCTCCATCGCCACGGGTTCGGCGGCAGTGCGCCGTCCATTGGCGTCTCGGTGGCGTTGGCGCCGTAAGGGTCGTAGGTGTAAGCCGCTCTCTGCGTGCCGCCGGGCTCGACCAGTGCGATGACCGACCCGTGGCCGTCGTAGACGTAGTAGAAGTCCCCGACTGGAGTGCGCTCGGCGATGAGACCGCCGCCGGCGTCCCGGATGTAGGTGGTGCTGGCCCCGGCCGTGGTCTCGATCATCAGCCCGAGCATGCCGTGGACGGCGGTGGTTCCCCCGACGACGCGGCGCTCGGCTTGGCCCCCGCCGGCGTAGGTGTAGTCGGTGGCTGCTCCGCCGGCCGGGGTGATGGCGGTGGTCTGGCCGATGCCGTTGTAGGCCAGTGCGGCCAGGCTGTCGCCGGCGGTGAGACCGCCGTCGGCGTTGTAGGCGAAGCCGGTGTCGGTCAGCTGGTCGCCGCTGTTGACGGTGTGGGTGCCCTCCGGGCCGCTGGTGCGGTTGGTGTTGGCGTCGAAGCCGTAGTAGTAGGTTGATCCGCCGGCGGTGGCCGCGCTGGTGAGGCGGCCGGCGGCGTCGTAGGTGTAGTTGGTGGTCTTGGCGGTCAGGGCGTCGTGACGGCATGGCGGATGTTCGTCGGTGTCCCGGTGGCGGGGTTGGGACAGGCCGTGGCCGCCGGGGCCGTGAAGGTGTAGGAGTAGCACAGCTGCGAGACGCGGTTGGCGTCGGCGTCGGAGGACGCCCGGGTGGTCTTCAAGCCGACGAGCTGGCTGTCGGCGTCGTAGCTGGCCTTGGTGTGGACCGCGAAGCTGGCCGGGGCGATGACGGTGTTGCCCAGGTAGGCGACGTCGGTGCCGGTGTTGAACCAGGAGTCGGTGCGCCGGCCCATGTCGTCGTAGGCGAAGACGTCCTTCCGTGCGGTGACGGGCTCGGTCACCTGGTCCAGGCGGTTGAGGATGTCGTAGTGGTAGGTGGTGGTGCCGGTCGGGTCGGTGGCCGTCATGAGGTTGCCGGCCCGGTCCCAGGTGTAGGCCAGCGCGCCGGCGGGGGTTGTCTTGCTCAGCGGTCGGTTGGCCTGGTCGTAGCCGTAAGACGTGGTCCCGGTGGCGTCGCTGCGGCTGGTGAGGTTGCCGGCGTCGTCATAGCTGGAGGTGATGGTCGGCGTGGCGTCGCTGTGGGACTGGGTCTTGATGCGGTCCAGCTTGTCGTAGCCGAAGGTGGTGGTCACGCCCTCGCCCGAGACCGAGGTCCGCGGCCGTCCGAAGCCGTCGTAGGTGGCCGAGGTGGCCACCAGGGAACTGCCGGTGGGTGGGGTGACCGAGGTCCCCTGGTGGTCGGTGTAGCCGTAGAGGGTGGGGTTGGCGGGGTTGGCCGGGGTGGTCGAGGTGGCCACCGTGCCGTCGGGGTTGTGGGTGAGGGCGGAGGACCCCGTCACCGGGGCGGTGACGGTGTTCAGGTTGCCCTTGGCGTCATAGCCGTAGGAGGTCCGGTTGTCGAGGCCGTCCTCGCTCCACGCCGGCAGGCGGGCGGTGACGCCGGTCCCGTAGCCGCCCAGCTCGGAGGTGGCCCCGGTGGCGGTGATCACCTTGGTCAGGTTCAGGGTGACGACCGCGTCCCACAGGTTGGTGATGATGGTGGACAGACTGGGCGCCGCGCCGGTCCCACCTCCTGGACCGTGAGGTCCGGTGTCCACAGGACCTGGGTGGTGATCCCCCGGGCGTTGAGAGCCTTGTCCATCCGGCCGTCGGCGAAGAAGGTGAAGTCGGTCACGGGGTTGTTGTTGGGGTCGGTCACCTTGGTGTGGCCGGGGGTGGAGGTGTAGTCATAGCCGGTGACGGCGTTGGCGCCGGAGACCTCCCGGGTCACCGTCGCCACCCGGCCGGCGGCGTCGTAGCCGAAGCGGGTGACGTGGTCGGCGGCGTCGGTGATCATGGTGATGCGGTTGGCCGCGTCGTAGACGAAGGTGGTGAGGCCACCCTCGGAGTCGGTCACCGTCTCCAGTCGACCGGCGGCGTCGTAGGCGTAGCCCACCGAGGCGGTGACCCCGTCGGCGGTGCGCGTCAGGGAGGCGATCTTGCCCGCCGGCCCGCCGTAGTCGACGGTCAGCGTCCTGGCGCTGGCCACGCCGGCGTTGCCGGTGATGGTCGTCGGGTGGCCGCCGCCGGCGGGGTAGTTGACGGCGAGGACGTTGCCGTTGCGGTCGGTCTCCGATGTCAGCAGCCCGTCGGCCCGGAAGCGCAGCACGTCGGCACTGGCCGGGAACGTCATGGTGAAGGTGCCGTCGACCTCGCGCACCAGGGCGGCGTCGAAGCCGGCGGGCGCGACCAGGGGCGAGCCGGTGAAGGTCGGCGTCGCCCCGCTGGTGGTCACGTAGGTGACCGAGCCGTTGGCGTTGGCCACCAGCCCGTGGTCGGGGGACTCACTGAAGCGCCAACCCGGTCCCAGCACCGGCGAGGCGGGGGCCGCGTATCCGGGGTTCAGGGAGGCGGTGTTGTAGGTGCGCCCGATGCCCTTGGCCCCGCCGACGGTGGCCACGCTGGCGTCCGCGCCGGAGATCATGAGGTTCCCGGTCCCGACGTTGACCTGGGCGCTGAGGGTGTCGGTCAGCCCGTAGGAGTCGAAGCTGTAGTAGCCCATGGCGCCGGCGCCGCTGGCGGCCGGCGGCGGCGGGACCGTGGTGGTCGTGGTGGTGGGGGCCACCGTGGTGGTCGTGGTCGGGGCCACCACGGTGAAGGTGTTGGGCCCGACCAACGGCCCGTTCTGCCCCCCGTCGGAGGCCATGGCCCACAGGTTGTAGGTCCCGGGGGCGAGGTTGGGGATGTTCAGGGCCGCCACCGCCCCGTTGGCGACCGCTACGTACTGGGCCTCCACGATGGAGGCGCCGCCGGTCGTTCGCAGCCAGAAGTAGACCTTGCCCGAGAACGTGTTGGGTTCGGAGTAGCGGGCGCTGACCTGGGCCGGCGAGGCTCCGCTGGCGCCCTGGGCGGGGGTGAGCTCGCTCACCGAGGGGGCCCGGGTGTCGATGTAGAACCATTGGCCTGCGGGCGAGAGCTCCGAGTAGGCCTGGCCGTCGGAGGCAAGGGCCCGGACGTGATACCAGCCATCGGGCTGTGCCGGGATGGCGATGGTTGTCTGGCATCCGCTGCACACCGGGGCGCTCCAGGCCGACCAGACCATTTGGCTGTTGACGTTCCACAGGCCGAAGGCGAGCGTGCCGGTGCCGCCGTTGGGATCCGCGTAGTAGGCCGAGGCGGAGGTGGTCGAGGTGAAGGTTCGTGGCTCCACCGCGTTGTAGGCGGGGGTGACGCCGTAGGGGACCGCCGGCGGGTGGTTGTACCAGACGTCGAGGATGGCCGGCAGCCCGGCCTCGGTGCTGGCCATCTTCCTCCAGAAGTTGCTGTCGGCCTCGTTGGTCCCCAGCATGACCCCGTTGGCGCTGGATGACCCGTTGGCGGCCCAGTGGTTGGCCGCGGCGAGCGCGTTGTAGTGCACGGTGCGGTTGGGACAGGAGCCCTCGACCTGGCTCACCGGCATGGGGTTGGGATCGAAGGCGGCGCCGGGGAAGGTCTGCATGTCGTTGCCGTTCCAGGCCTGGGTCACCCGGTACAGCCCCGGCCATCCGTAGGCGCAGTTCGCCGCCCACTTCTCCGCCACCTTCAGGTCGGCGGACTGGATGGTGGCCCCGGCCAGTATCGCGGCGTTGAAGTGCATGAACGAGCGCGCCACGTGGACACCGCCGTCGTAGGTGCCCACCTTCAGCTCGAGGTCATGAGAGTTGTTGAAGGTGGTGCCGGACATGACGAAGGTGTCGTCGCTGGCGGCGCCGGCCCACAGCTGGGGATCCACCGTGACCGGGTAGGCCCGGGCCGGGTCGTTCAGCCACGCCCGGTCCAGGCGGACCTCCAGGGCGGTGCCGCCCTTGAAGGGGATGAGGGCGTAGGTGACGCCCAGGGACGTGGGCGCCTCCTGGGAGCGGGGGTCGAGGTTGGCGTCGGTCATGAAGCCGTGGGGGGTCCGGGCCCGCTCCACGCCGGCCTCGTCGCGGTAGATCACGTCGCCGGTGTCGTTCAGGGCGGCGGTGAGGCCCTTCAGCTCGAGCGGGAACACGAAGCGGTCCGGGGCCGCCGGCGAGGCCAGGACCAGCTCCTCCTTGACCCCGTTGCGCAGGGAGGTGAGGCGCACGTCGGTGTCCTTGTGCACCTTGGCGTAGGTGACGCTGTTGGCGTCGCCCTTGGCCTTGGCCTCCGCCGCCCCGTCGAGGGCGAAGCCCACCGAGTGCTGGTCGTCGACGGCCAGACGGGCGAGGGCCTTGTCGGTGGAGCTGTCGGCGACCGACAGCCCGAAGACGTTGGCGGCGTTGGTCCGGCGGCCGTCCTTGGAGGCGGCCAGTGTGTCGTCGATGTCGACCCAGCGACCCTGGGCGTTCTTGAAGTGCACCGCGGCGTCGAAGAGCTGGGCGTGCAGCTGGCCGGGCTCGTCGCCGACGAAGGTCTTGGAGGTGGCGGTGCGGCGCTCGAGGAGCTCCTCACCGGGCCGCTGGCTGGACTGGATCACCGGCGGCTTGCCGAACGTGGCCGGATCCGGGTTCTGTGCAGCGGGCTCCGGCACGGCCGGACCTGTCTGTCCCGGAATCGGGCTCACCGGCGGCGGGGTCGGCGCGCCCGCGGGAGTCGTCTGCGCCGAGGCGGTGAGGGGAAGCGAAGGCGTGAGCAGCACCGTGAGCAGGGCCATCCTGACGAGGACGGCTCTGCGATGACGGGGGCCTGGGCCTGGGCCCCTCAGGGCTCGAACCAGCCGCGCTGGCGCCGTGAGGATGCCGAACGCACTGGCCGGCCGGGCGCGCGCCGTCGTTGTCGATCCCGTTCCCATCACGGGGGTCCGCCCTTCATGCGCCGTGGGCGCAACGATCTTCGAATGGTCTTCGGCCGGGGCAGCGGGCGCGATGGGCGGGCGGCGGGATGAAGTGGTCAACAGTGTCCTTGCCGGGACGAATCGACGGCTGTTCCCGCCCACGTTCGGCTCGCTACTCGGCCGAAGCGGGCGCGACTGGCGCCTGCGTCCTGAAGAAAGTCGGTTCGCCGTGCGGCACGGGCGCGGTGGAAAGATGGCTGGCGGTGGGCTGCGCTTCGTGGTGGTGCGCCCCCGCAGCGGGCAGACAAACTTTCCAACGACGACGGCAGCGGCAATGAGGACTCCAGCGATGGTCACCGCGGGGTCTCCAGAACCGGGTCGATCACCGTGGTGACGGACTCGGTAGTGGTTGCACCGTACGCCCATTCGATGAAATATGCAACGAACTTCTACATTTCATGTAGCGTGGTCCGGTGGCCGAGTGGGGCTTTCTCTCCAATCACGCCCGGACTCTGGTCTGCATCGCCCACGACCCCGGCGTGCGTCTACGGGAGATCGCCGAAGCCGTCGGCGTCAGCATGCGCAGCGCCTCGAACCTCATCGACGACCTCACCAAGGCGGGCTATGTGGTCAAGCAGAAGGAGGGGCGGCGCAACCGCTATGAGATCCACGGTGACCTTCCGCTGCGAGAATCCGTCACCCGGGAGCGGACCATCGGCGAGGTGCTCGACGTGCTCGTCGTTCCCAAAGACGGGCGCCGGCGCACCCAGTGGTGAACCCCGTAGCCAGAGGTGGGGTAGAGGATCATACGGTGCGCCCGGCAGAGTCGGTCAACATGGCCGAGCGTGGCGGTCTCCACGAGTCCTCGCGGCCAAACTTACAGCAGATAACAATGAGCACAGCGCTCGTCTCCGACCTGCGAAGATGCTGGTGAGCACAGCGCTCAGGCCGCGATAGTCCGTAGTCAGATGCTCTATCCGTTGAGCTACCAGCGCAGGGGTACCCGGCAGTCTACCGCCGGCACCCCTTTACGCCGGCACCCCTTTACGCCGGCACCTCGGTGCGCCCGGACAGCGAGGCCATGTCGGCCGCAGCGGCGCCGGCCGCCCAGCCGGCGGCATTGCTGACACTGACCGACCGGCTCACCGCATCGGGGAAGGCGGCGGCGCTGGCCTCCTCCACGGCGGCGGTGCGGTTGGCGAGCACCGGCAGGAGCGCCTCGCCGTACTCCTCGGCAGCCGCCGCCCGGCTGGCGGCCTCCGCGGCCCGGAGGCGGTGGCCGATCCGGGTGGCGTAGGCCAGCAGGAACGCCTGGCGGAACGAGCGGGTGCGGGAGCGGCCGCTGCGGTCGACATGGGGCCCGGCGGCCACCATGGCCGACGTGGCCTGCACGAGCAGTGAGGTGTAGAGGAGCTGTACGAACTCCAGGTCGGCGTCGAACCCCATGACGGTGCTGAACCCGTGGTCCTTCGACCAGACGGCCCGGCACCGGTTGGCCGACGCCACCACCGAGAGCAGGATGGACTTGGCGCCGGCATAGGGGTCGTCGACCGGCACGTGCACGCCGGTCGGGCTCTCGCCCGCCGCCGCGCCGGCGCCGGTGCCGGCCCCAACCATGGCCTCGTCGATGGCATGGCGGGCCATCAGCTCCTGGGCCTTCGACGACAACGCCTCCGCCTCCTCGGGGAAGGTGGTCGACTCGGCCTTGGCCAGCAGGGCGCGCACTCTCTCCAGCATCCGGACGTTCTGCGCCGATGCACGGGGCCGCGCCGCCGGGCCCGATCCCGACGCCGGACCCAGGCGGGGCAGCGGGGGCAGGCCCAGCAGGAGCGCGATCACGGCGATGGCCTCGGCGACTGCGTCGTACCTCCCGAGCCCGGCGCGGGCTGCCCACCGATCGACCAGGGTCGGACCGGAAGCGCCGGCCACGACGTCGGCCATGTAGCCGGCGCCGCGCTCCCCCATCCGGCGGACGGCCTGGCGGCCCAGCTCGGTCGGGTCCCAGTTCCGCCCCCGGGCCTGCCGCAACGCTTCGCCGAGGACGACATCCAGCTCGGCGGCAACCCGGGACGGACCGGCGGCCAGAGCCGCCACCAGATCCCGGTAGGTGGCGTCGCCGGCCGACGCCCGCTGTGCTGCGGCTGCGGCGGCGTAGATCAGCTCCCGGGTCGGGAAATCCTCGACCCGCCGGCCGCCTCTGGGCGCCGACGCCCGCTCGTGCCGCCGACGCTTCTCCGCCCTGCGCTGGCGGTTCCTGGTTCCCATGCCCCCCACCATATTCAGGGGGTGAGACAAGGCGGTGGACCCGCCGCCGCAGGCGCCGCCGGCCGCCTCACCCACGCCGGCGGTAGGGCACCTTGCACACGCAGCGGACCCGGGACGCGCCGGCCGGCGCCGGCAGGCCGTCGGGACCGAGGCCGCCGTAGCAGCGCAGGGGCCGGCGGAGCTCGCGCAGCGGGTCGCTGCCCGGGGCGAACCCGTCGGTGTCGTCGAGGTAGGTGAGGAAGACCCACAGCACCTCGGGCACGTCGACGGGAAGCTGGGCCCGGTGCATGGTGCACCAGTTCCAGACGTCGGCCGCCAGGTGCTGGTACACGTCGATCCGACGCCACAGGGTGAACGGTTCCGACCGCCGGTCGGCCTTCGCGGCCAGCACCAGCGCCAGCACGCCGGCATCGACCCGCCGGCCCGTGGCCAGCGCCCACGTCCGCACGTCGAGCATGAGGGGCCGCATGGTGGCGGCGATGGGTGAAACCGCATCAGAGAGGTCGACGAACATCCACCACAGTGTGCCGGTGGGGTGTGACAACGACCCATCGACCGCGCTGTCTCATGGTCTCGGTATCTTCGACCCCATGGTTGAGCGGAGACGGGCGTGGCGGGCGGTCGACGCCGACCTGTTCCGGTTCACCACCACCGATCTGCGCGACCTTCACGTCGCCCTCATGACCGCCTTCGAGGATGCCGCGGTGCTGGCGCCGGCCCTCAACCTGGAGCAGGTCCGGGCCGCCCTGGCCGGCGCCGGCTGGGAGGAGCCCACGCCCGACGAGGTGCTCCAGCGGGCGTTGCAGGCCCTGGTGGACTGGCGCCTCCTGGAGTCGACGCAGGACCACGGCGCCCACTACGCCACGCCCGAGGAGTTCGAGCGCAAGAACCTCCAGTGGTCGCTCACCGGGCGGGGCGAGGCGGCCATCGGCGGCCTGCTCCACGCCCTCGACGCCCTGCGCCACGCCGTCGGCCTCCAGCCCGCGGTGCTCGACGCCATCGGCGACGGACTGGCCGACCTGGCCGAGCTGCTGGCCACGCCCGGGGCCGACAACGCCCGCATCCACATCCGTCTGGCCGAGGTCGAGGGCCACCTCAACTCCCTTGTCACCAGCGTGCGCCAGTTCAACGGCCACCTCCAGCAGCTCGTGCGCGACGACGCCACCGGAGACGACGTGTTCGTCGACGTGAAGCGCCGCACGGTGGCCTATCTGGAGGAGTACGTCGACGGGGTGGAGCGGCCCCAGCGCCGCGTCGCCCAGGCCATCGAGCGGCTGCGCACCGGCGCCGGCGCCGCCACCCTTTTTGACCGGGCCCTGGCCGGCGCCAACCTCGCCCCCGTCGCCGGCGACGACCCTGCGCCGGCGTGGCTGGCCGAGCGGGCCCGGCGGTGGGCGGCGATGCAGGCGTGGTTCGCCCCCACCGACGGCTCACCGCCCCGCATCGCCGGCCTGCTCCACATCGCCCGTACGGCCATCGTGGCCCTCCTCCGGGTGCTGGAGCGCCGGTGGGACAGCCGGCGCCGGGCCACGTCGGTGGCTGAGGACTACAAGCGCCTGGCCGAGCTGTTCGCCGCCGCCCCCGGCGAGGAGGAGGCCCACCGCCTCTTCGGCGCCGCCTTCGGGCTGTGGCCCGCCCGCCACGCCCACCTGAGCCCGGCCGACGGTGAGGCCCGCTCCCAAACCACGCCGTGGGCCGTGGCCGGCGGCGTCGAGGTGGCCCCCGCCTTGCGCACCACGGGCACGCTCGTCAACGCCGGCCGCCTCCGCCCGGTGGCCGACCCGGCCCGGTGGCGGGCCCAGCGCCAACGCGAGCAGGCCGAGCGGCTGGCCGCCGACGACGGCGTGCGGGCCGCGCTGGCCACCGCCGGCGCCGTGCGGCTCTCCGCCTTCGGGCGCCTCCCGGTCGAGGCGTTCGCCGAGCTGCTGGCCCTGCTCAGCGCCGGCCTCGACGCCCCCGTGGGGGCCGACGGCGCCCGCCGCGCCCTCTCGGTCGACGGCAGGGTGGAGGTCGTCCTGCGTGACCCCGGCGACCACCGCCAGGCCGTCCTCCACACCGCCGGCGGCACCCTGCGCGGCCCCGATCTGCTGGTGTCGATCACCCTCGCCGGCGAGGCTGCCCGCCTGGAGGCCACCGGTGGCTGAGGTCGCGCTCGCCGCCCATCTGGCCGAGGAGCGCGCCCGCGCCATCCGCCACCTGCTGGCCACGCCGCTGGTCGACATCGACGCCAACCCCGATGCGTTCCGCCTCGTGGCCCGCCACCAGGCTGATCTCGTCGAGTGGTTCGAACGCACCTGCGGGTGGGCCCTGGTGGTCGACGTGGCCGCCGGGTTCGCCCGCCTGTCCAAGCGGGCGGCCAGCGTCGACCCCAGCCGGCCGCTCAAACGCACCCGCGGCCTGGCCCAGGCCTTCGACCGGCGCCGCTACCAGCTCCTGTGCCTGGTGTGCGCCGAGCTGGTCAAGCACCCCGTCACCACCGTCGGCATCCTGGCCAGCGCGGTGGGCGGCCTCGACACGAGCCGCCACGGCGAACGGGCCGCGCTCGTCGACGCCCTCCGCGCCCTGGTGGCCTGGGGCGCGCTGCGCACCAGCGGGGGCGAGGTCGATGCCTTCCTCGAGAGCGACAGGGGCAACGCGCTGCTCACCGCGGACACCGCCCGCCTCCACCGCCTCCTCAGCAGCGCTACCGCCCCCAGCTCCCTGCCCGACGGCGTCGGCGCCGAGACCGCCATCGAGATGCTGCTCCGCGAGCCCCGCTACGGCGAGGACACCACCGACGCCGACCAACGCCGGCTCTGGGTACGCCACACCCTGGCCCGCCGCCTGCTCGACGATCCCGTGACCTACCTGGACGACCTCAGCCCGGCCGAGGCCGACTACCTGGCCACGCCGGCGGGGCGCAAGTGGCTCCGCGACCGGGCGGCGGAGGCCGGCTTCGAGCTGGAGGAACGGGCCGAGGGCCTCCTCGCCGTCGACGCCGAGGGCGTCGCCACCGATCGCCAGTTCCCGGCGCCGGCCGGCAACGCTCACCAGCTCGCCCTGCTCCTCCTCGACCGCCTGGCCGCGCCGCCCGGCTGGCTCGACCCGCCGGCGCTGCGGCGCGAGGTCGGCGCCGTGCTCGATCGCTTCCCCGGCTGGGCCCGCAGCCACCGGGAGGGCGACGGGCCGAGCCGGCTGGCCGACGAATCCGTCGACATCCTGGTGGGCTTCGGACTCGCCGCCCGGGAGGCCGGCGGCCGCGTCGTCGCCCGGCCGGCGCTGGCCCGCTACCGGTGCGGCGAGCCCACCATGTCCGCCCCCACCCTGTTCGGAGACGACGCATGAACGACGCCGTGACCGTCCTCCCCACCGCCGGCGTCGACCGCTGGCGGCCGACCCGGGCCGGGCTGGTCAACCTGTGGCGCTACTGGGACGAGACGTTCTCCTTTCACCAGGGGCGCCTGCTGCTGCGCGGCCCCAACGGCTCGGGCAAGTCCATGGCCCTGGAGCTGCTCCTGCCCTTCCTGCTCGACGCCGACTCGAACCCGAACCGGCTCACCTCGGCGGCCAAGTCACGGGGCGGCCTCTACGAGCGGGTGATGACGGGCACGGCGGAGTCGGGTCGGGCGGGCTTCGCCTGGGTCGAGCTGCGGCGGGGCGACGACGTGTTCACCATCGGCGTCCGCATGCGGGCGTCGGCCGCCACCCGCCGGGTCGACCTCGACTTCTTCACCACCTCGCTCGCCGTCGGCGCCGACCTGCTCCTCCTCGACGAGCACCGCCAGGTCCTGTCGAAGAAGGCGCTGGCGGAGGCGCTCGGCGACCACGGGCGGGTCCACTCCTCGGCCGAGGAGCACCGGGCCACGGTGCGCGAGACGCTGTTCCCAGGCTTCGGGGCCGACCGCTACGCGTCGGTGATCACCGCCCTCCTCGCCCTGCGCAAGGAGAAGCTGTCGCAGAACCTCGACCTGGCCAAGCTGTCCGAGGTCCTCTCCGACGCCCTCCCGGCCCTCGACGAGCACGACCTGGCTGCGGTGGCCGAGGGGTTCGAACGCCTCGACCGGCGCCGGGCCGAGCTGACTGCGCTGGAGGCCGAGCTGGCCGAGGTGCGCACCCTCGCCGCCCGCCAGCGCGACTACGCCCGGGCCGTGACCGCCGGCGTGGCGGGCACGGTCCGCCGGGCCGAGAACCGCCGCCACGACGTCACCAAAGCCGAGCGGCCGGCCACAGCCAACCCTGGCAACACACCGGAAGGGGACGAAAACATGGAAGCCGAGGT
>JBPCLE010000207.1:0-7322 GCA_051003575.1 Acidimicrobiales bacterium
CCAGGCTCGGGCCTCGGCCCCCTCCATCGTCTTCATCGACGAGCTCGACGCCGTCGGCCGCCAGCGGGGCGCCGGCATCGGTGGCGGGCACGACGAGCGGGAGCAGACGCTCAACGAGATGCTCGTCCAGATGGACGGCTTCTCCCCCACCGAGGGCGTGGCCGTGCTGGCCGCCACCAACCGGGCCGACATCCTCGACCCCGCCCTGCTGCGCCCCGGCCGCTTCGACCGGCACATCACCATCGAGAAGCCCGACCGTGAGGGCCGCCTCGACATCCTGCACCTCCACGCCAAGGGCCGGAGGCTGGCCGACCCCGACCGCCAACTGCCCGTCGTCGCCCGCCAGACACCCGGCTTCACCGGCGCCGATCTGGCCAGCGTGCTGAACGAGGCCGCCCTGCTCGCCGTGCGCGAGCGGTCCGAGTCCATCTCCGCCGCCCACCTTGAGGAGGCCGTCGAGCGGGTGGTCGGCGGCCCCCGCCGCAAGGCCGTCATCATCCCCGAGGCCGACAAGCGCCGCATCGCCGTCCACGAGGGCGGCCACGCCATCGTCGCCGCGGCCGTGGGCCAGGCCATGGCCCTCGACAAGCTCTCGATCATCGCCCGGGGCCGGGGCATCGGCCACGTCGCCCTCGCCACCGAGGACTCCATGCTGCCCACCCGCGACGACCTGGAGGCCCGCATCGCCATCGCCATGGCCGGGGTGGCCGCCGAGGAGCTGGTCCTGGGCCAGATCTCCACCGGTTCGGAGTCCGATCTCGACCGGGCCACCAACGCAGCCCGCGACATGGCCGGGCGCTTCGGCATGAGTGACCGGCTCGGGCGGGTGCGCATCCTTCGCGAGGAGCGCGAGGTGTTCCTCGGCCGCGACTACCTGCTGACCAAGGACGTTTCCCAACCCACGCTGGAGCACCTCGACGCCGAGGTCCGCCGCATCCTCGACGAGCAGGAGGCCCGGGCCCGGTCGATCCTGGCCGTCAACCGCGACACGCTCGACAACCTGGCGTCGGCCCTCGCCTCGGCCGAGACGCTCCAGGGCGAGCGCCTGCACGCCCACCTCGCCGGCGTGCGGGCGCCGGCACCCCGGCCCACCTACAGCACGGCGCCGGCGGGCACCAACCACTCCCTCGGCCTCCCCGGCGCCCAATGACCCGGCGGCTGGCCGCCGCGCTCGCCCTCGGACTGGCCATCGCCGGCGCCTCGCCGGCGCCCGGCGTCGCCCAGCGCCGCGCGCCACCGGAGCTGACGATCACACCCCAGCACATCGACTTCGCCTCCCTGCTCTGGGGCGTCTCGTTCGGGGATGCGGATCACGGGTACGCCGTCGGCAGCTACCACGCCGCGTTCCGCACCGCCGACGGGGGCCAGACCTGGGCCCGCCAAACCACCCCCCTGCCCACCAAAGAGCCGTCGCTGGGCGACGTAGAGGATCCTCGCGGCCAGGCATTCACCGCCGTTTCCTTCGTCGACGCCGACCACGGCTTCGCGGTCAGCGCCACCGGCGTAGTCATCGCCACCTCCGACGGCGGCACGACGTGGGACCTTCGGCCGACGCCGGCGCCCTCGACTGTCGACGCCGTCTGGCCGGGCGACGTCCGGCCGAGCGCCTGGAGCTTCGGTGCCGTGTCGTTCGTCGACCCCGATCACGGCGTTGTTGTCGGACACGACGGCGTCATCCTGACCACAGCCGACGGTGGGACCACATGGACCTACCAGGGCAAGCCGCAGTACGGGATCCTCCGCGATACCGAGTTAGTCGACGAGTTCCACGGCCAGATCGTCGGCATCGGGTCTGGGCGCGCCGACGGCATCCGCTACACCAGCCTCGGGACGAACGACGCCGGCGAGGTCTGGCAGGCGAACCTGGCCGACAGCCTCGACACGCAGCCTGCGGACATGTCCGGCATCGCGGTCACCGTCCCCATGCACGCCATCGCCGTGGGCACGGGTGGTCGCATCTTCGTGACCTTCGACGAGGGCAAGAGCTGGCGACTCCGTCGCCACGGGACGAACGAGACGTTGTACGACGTCGCCTTCCTCGACCGCCGGCGCGGCATTGCCGTGGGTGGCGTCAACTTCCAGGGCGAGAGCCGTGCCATCGTGCTGGCTACGAACGACGGCGGCGAGAACTGGACCGCGTTCCCGGAGCCGGACTTCGCTTGGTTCCAGTCGGTGACCGCGGCGTCGCTGTCGACAGCCTACGCCGTCGGTTGTACCAACTCCGTCGGGGATGGCCCGGGCCAGTGCGGCGCCGCCATCGTCAAGATCGAGTTCCCCGAGCTGGACTCCTCCATCAATGCGCCGGCGCCCTCAGGAGGGTCGGGCCTTCCCTTTGTCCTGCTTGGGGCGGTGGCGCTCGTCGCCGGCGCCGGCCTGCTCATCACCCGCCGGCGCTGAGGGCGCCGCCGGCTCCCACAACAAGCGGAGCCGGCCCGACAACCGCAGGGAGAGCACCCAGTCCACGTCGGTGAGGGCGTCGACATGCGACGGCGAGAGGGCGGCGGTGCTCACGCCGGCGGGGTCGTGGCCGAGGCCGAGGCGGTCGAGCTCGGTGCGGTCGATGTCAGCCCGGGCCGGGTCGATGTGCACGAACACCGACAGGGGCTCGTCGGCAGGTGCGCCGGCAAGCGCTGAGGCGAGCGGTGCGTCGACCTTTCGCCAGTCCACGCCCCCCAGTTTACAAGCCCTTGAGCGAGATGATCCCATTTGGCCCGGCAGGGGGGGTCAGGCTTGCACTCATAGCAGCAACACCCCTGCTGCTAAGATGCGAGGTATGCGAACGACAGTCACCCTCGACGCCGACGTGGCCGCCGGGCTACAGGCTGCTGCTCGCGAGCGGGGCGTCTCGTTCAAGAAGGCGCTCAACGATGCCGTGCGGGTGGGCCTCGATGCTGCGTCGGCGCCGGCTCGGCCGTACCGGCTGCCGACCCAGCCGCTTGGGCTCCGCCCGGGAGTCGACCTTGACCACGCCCTGCGATTGGCCGCCGACGGCGAGGACGCAGAAATCGTTCGCAAGCTGCAGCTGCGGAAGTGAAGGTGCTCGATGCCAACCTTCTGCTCTACGCCGTCGATGAACGGTCGCCCCGTCATGTTCCGGCCAGGGACTGGCTGGAACAAACCCTGTCCGGCTCGGAGACCGTGGGGTTCGTGTGGCTCGTCCTGTTGGCATTCGTCCGGATCAGTACGAGGTCGAGCATCTTCGAGCAACCACTCGACGTGACCCAGGCGCTGGACCTCGTCGACGGCTGGTTGGCCCAGCCCTGCGCAACCGTGCTCCACCCGACCGAACGGCACAGCAGCGTCCTCCGCGAGCTCCTCGGCCCTCTTGGCACGGCCGCCAATCTCACGAGCGACGCCCATCTTGCCGCCGTGGCTGTCGAGCATGGTGCCAAGCTGCTCTCCTGCGATCGCGATTTCTCCCGCTTCCCCGGCCTGCGCTGGAGCGATCCCCTGGCGTGAGGGCTTCGTCGCCCGGGTTACAAGCCCTTGAGCGAGATGAGCCCGTAACCCCACTTCTCGTCGAAGGTGCCCTTGGCCCGGCGGGGGATGGCCGCCTTGGACATGAGCGCGGCCTTGACCGCAGCGGGGTCGAGCGTGCGGTCACGCTCCAGCAGGAGCGCCACCACGCCGGCCACGAACGGGCAGGCCATGCTGGTGCCGGCGTTGATCCGGTTGAGCTGGTCGAGGAGGACCGCCGGCCCCACCCCCGAGTCGCCCGACAGAGCGGCGCCGATCATGGCCCCGGGCGCGGCCACGTCGGGCTTCTCCGCGCCGTCACGTCGCGGCCCCTCGCTGCTGAAGTCGGAGATGGTGTTGAGCTCCAGGCCCGATTCGTGGGCGTTGCCGAAGAAGTCCTGCCACGCGGACTTGGTGGTGAACGACGCCACCGTGACCGCCGACGTGCAGGCGCCGGGGGCGCCGACCTTCATGTTGTCCTCGACGGCGATCCCGGTGAACTGGCCGACGCCCTCGTCGACCGACCAGATGTCCACCAGTCCCTGGCCCCTCACCTTCACGCCCGTCATCTTGATCCGCCACGTGCCCGGCGGGCTGGGCGGCGATCCGGGCGGGGCCTCAGGGGCCGGCGCCGGCTGGATCTCCACGAAGAAGTTGACGTCGCCGTTGGCGGGGTCGGGCCCGGGGGTGGTCACCCGCACCCCGCCGTCGGCCAGCTCGTAGATCTTGGCCGGGTTCTCGTTGCCGGTCACGACCTGCTGGGCCGGCGTCGACTCGTGGCTGGGCGCGGTGACCGACACCGCCATGCGGTCGGTGCCCTTGTACCAGCCGTTGAAGGCCGCCACCCATGGCCGCTGGCCGGCGGCCGGCCGGGGGACGGACGCGGCGAAGTTACGGACGCCGCCCTTGCGCACCTTGCCCTGGGCGTGGATGTTGTCGTTACCCTCGTTGCCGGCCGCACAGCAGACGATCCGGCCCGGGCCGGTGAGGCTGTCGATCACCACCGAGAGCGAATCGGTGCCGTCGTGAGCGTCGCCGTGGCCGCCGAGGCTGAGGTTCACCACCGCCGGCCGCCCGAGCTCGGCCGCCACCCGGAAGATGTAGCGGACGCCGTCGGCGATGTGGGCCGTCATGAGATCCGACTTGACGATGACCAATTCGGCGCCGGGGGCAACGCCCTCGTACACCGGATCCTCGCCGGCGGCGATGCCCGCCACATGGGTACCGTGGCCCACCGTGTCGTGGGAGATGTCGACCATCGGAGGCACCAGCTCGGCGCCGTACGCGCCCTCGGCCACGCCCGGGCCACTCAGGGTCTGGTCCCAGACCCGCAGGATGCGGCTGGCGAAGGCCGGGTGGTCGGACTCGATCCCGGTGTCGACGATGCCGATCACCACACCCTTGCCCGACAGCGTGGTCTTCTTCCGGAACGCCGGCACGCCCACCTTGGTCTTGGCCACGTCCATGAGCAGTCGCAGCCGGCCGGCGGGCACGATCCGGGTTACCGCCGGGTTCTCCGACAGCGCATCCAGCGCGGCGAGGTCGACGATGCCCGTGCGCACCGCGCCCGTCGGCTGGTTGATCTCCACGCCGGCGCCGGCGAGGTCGGCCGCCTCCGTGCCCTCGGCGCAGTGGACGAATACCACGACCCTCGGCGGCTTGGACGCCGCCTCGATCGACACCACGCCCAGCGAGCGGGCGTGCATCGCCAGCGCGGGGCGGCCACCGGTCTCGAAGTCCGCCAGTGCCGCGGCCAGTGTCGGGCTCAGCTTGCCGTAGTCCACGGTCCCACCTCCGTCGTGGTCGTTGTCCGGCGAGGGTAACGCGAGGATGCAATACTTCGCTCACGACGGACCAACCACCGCAGCCCATGTCGCTCGACCACCATGGCGGCAGCCGCCCCCGTGGTCTCGACAACCTCCCGCGCTCGAGGTCGTTCGACGGGCGGTACGGGCGGATGTTCCGCGAGCTGCCGGCCTTCGCCCCCACCGACGCCGCCCTCACGGCCCTGGCCGACTCGATGGCCGACGCGCCGGCGGGGCCGGCCGGCGACAACCCCGACATCGCGTCGGGCTACACCTACCTGGGCCAGTTCGTCGACCACGACATCACCTTCGACCCGGTGTCAAGCCTCGACCGGGTCAACGACCCCGACGCGCTGAACACCTTCCGCACCCCCCGCTTCGACCTGGACTCCCTCTACGGGCGAGGCCAGGCCGACAGCCCCTACCTCTACGACCAGGACGACCCCACCGCCCTGCTCGTCGGCCGCAACACCGACACCGTCATCCACGAGCCCGTCGACCTCCCCCGCAACCAGCAGGGCCGGGCCCTCATCGGCGACCCCCGCAACGACGTCCACTTCATCGTCAGCCAGCTCCACCTGGCCTTCATCCGCTTCCACAACGCCGTCGTCGACCACCTGCGCTTCGGCGTCGAGCCGAGCCGGCTGTTCGAGGAGGCCCGCCGCACGGTGGCCTGGCACTACCAGTGGGTGGTGATCCACGACTTCCTGGCCCGGCTCGTCGGACCGGAGATGCTCGGCGAAGTGCTGGTCACCAGCGCCCGGACGGGCAGGGCCCGAGCCGACCTCACCTACTTCTCCTGGCGGAACCGGCCGTTCGTGCCGGTGGAGTTCTCCGTCGGCGCCTACCGCTTCTGCCACAGCATGGTGCGGGCGGAGTACCGCATCAACGACACCCTCGAGGTCCTCCCGATCCTCTCCGACATCCGGGTGGCCAACCCCCTCCAGCACCTCGGTGGGTTCAGAACCCTGCCCAAGGGCTGGACCGTCCAGTGGAAGCATCTCTTCGAGCTCGACGACGCCACCGCGCCCCAGCCCAGCCGGCTTATCGACACCAGGCTGGCCGAGCCCATGCGCAAGCTGCCACCGATGATCGACGGCGCCCGGCGATCCCTGGCGCTGCTCAACATGCTCCGGGGCCGCTCGCTCCAGGTCCCCTCCGGGCAGGCGGTGGCGGCAGCCATGGGCACCTCCGTACCCGACAGCCAGCTCCGGCTGACGGGCGAGACGCCCCTGTGGTTCTACCTGCTGCGGGAGGCGGAGGTCCTGCGCGACGGCCGCGCGCTGGGGCCCACCGGTGGGCGGATCGTGGCCGAGGTCCTGGTCGGGCTGCTCAAGGGCGACCCGTCGTCGTTCCTGCGCCAGGCGCCGGCGTGGAAGCCGGAGCTGCCCGCCGCCGAGCCGGGAACCTTCACCATGGCCGATCTCCTGCGGTTCGCCGGTGTGGCGTAGGGCGGCCGCCGGGCTGGCCCTGGCGCTGGTGGTGATGCTCGTCCGTGGGGGGCCGGTGGCGGCCGCCACCGAGCTGCGGCTGTCGCCCGCCAGCGGTCCGCCCGGGACCACGTTCGTCATCACCGGCACGGGGTTCGCGCCCGGCGCGGTGGTGAAGCTGCACTGGGGCAGCGAGTCCGGCCTCGAGCTGGCCAGTGGCACCGGGCCCGACTTCACGACCACTGCCGTCGTGCCGGAGTCGCCGCCCAACTCCCACGCGGTGGTCGCGGTCGTCACCGAGGGGGCCTCGGTATCCACCTCGACCACGTCGTTCCAGGTGACCGGCACCGACCCGCCGCCGACCACCACGACGGTGGCCGAGGCGCCGCCGACCACGACCACCACCACGCCGGCGGCAGCCGGCGGCGGGCGCGACGCGGGACCGGCGCGGGACTCCTCGGGCCTGGGCGGCGGGGTCGACGGCGGCCTGCCCGACACCACGGGAGGGCTCGGCGCCGGCTTCGACGCCCCCGCATTCGCCGGATCCTCGTCGGAGCCCGCGGTCACGACCGTGCCCGGGGCCGCCGGCAACGCATCGTCCTCGCCGGCACCCGCGGCGGGGGTGCCGGCC
>JBPCLE010000208.1:0-49982 GCA_051003575.1 Acidimicrobiales bacterium
CCCTCGAAGAGGGTGGACCCAGTGACCGGCCCGGGAGGCCGGTCCAATAGGCATTCACTGGGCCATCCCTAGAAGAGGGTGGACCAGTGACCAGCCCGGGAGGCCGGTCCAATAGGACCGGCGTAGGGGACAGCGCGACAGTTACGCTCACGCGTGTGCCGGTACTGGCCGAGGTGGAGTTGGAGGCGAAGTCCTGCACGCGGTGCTCGCTGGCGCAGGGGCGGACGCAGGTGGTGTTCGGCGTGGGGAGCGCCGACGCCGACCTCGTGTTTGTCGGCGGGGCGCCGGGCCAGCAGGAGGATCTGCGGGGCGAGCCGTTCGTGGGCCGATCGGGGCAGCTGCTCGACCGGATGGTGCTCGAGGAGATGGGCCTCACCCGCGACCGGTTCTACATCGCCAACACGGTCAAATGCCGCCCGCCGGGCAATCGCGACCCCCAGCCGGCGGAGATCACGGCCTGCGGCCCGTGGCTGGAGGCCCAGGTCGACATCATCGACCCATTGGTGGTCGTCACCCTCGGCAACTTCGCGGCCAAGCTCCTGCTCGGCACCACCGACGGGATCACCAAGCTGCGGGGCCGAGCGTACCCCTACCGGCGGGGAGTGCTGGTGCCCACGTTCCACCCGGCGGCGGTGCTTCGGGGCGCCGGCGACATGGGCGCCCAGATGCGGGCCGACCTCGTCCGGGCCAAGGGGTACCTGACCCGGTGATCAAGGCCGCCACCACCTCTGTCGAGGAGACCCGCGCCCTGGCCGCCGGCGTGGCCACCCTCGCCGCGCCCGGGGACCTGATCGTCCTCGCCGGCGACCTGGGCACGGGCAAGACCGCCTTCGCCCAGGGTTTCGCGCGGGGCCTTGGGGTCGAGGAGGCGGTCACGAGCCCGGCGTTCATCCTCGTGCGCACCTACCGGGGCCGGCTCCCGCTGGTCCACCTCGACGTCTACCGCCTCGACACCATGCAGGAGCTGGTCGACCTGGGCATCGCCGAGCTGCTCGACGACGGCGCCGTCACCCTCATCGAGTGGGGCGACGCGGTGGCGCCCGGCCTCCCCGCCAACTTCCTGGAGGTGCGACTGGAGGCCCGGGGCGGTCCCGACGACCGCCTGGTCAGCATCCGCACCGTCGGACCCGGTTGGCCACCTCGGGCCCGGGCACTCGAAGCCGCGGTTGCCAAGTGGGCGGTCCAGGGGTGCTGATCCTCGGCATCGAGACCGCCACCATCCAGGTGGGCTGCGCCATCGGTGGCCACGAGGGGGTGCTGGCGAGCTTCCACGCGGCCAAGGGCCGGCGCCACGTCGAGACGCTGGTCCCCGCCATCGAGTTCGCGTGCCGCCAGGCCATGATCGAGCTGAGCGAGATCAGCGCCATCGCCGTCGATGTCGGGCCCGGCCTCTTCAGCGGGCTGCGGGTCGGCGTGGCCACCGCCAAGGCCCTGGCCCAGGCGCTGCGGATCCCCACCATCGGCATCTCCAGCCTCGACCTGCTGGCCTTCCCCGTCCGCTACACCAACCGGCTCATCGTGCCCGCCATCGACGCCCGCCGGGGCGAGCTCTTCTACTCCATGTACCGCCAGGTGCCCGGCGGCGTACAGCGGCTGGTGCCCTACCAGGTCGGCACCCCCGAGGATCTGTCCTCGGAGCTCCTGGCCCGCGGGGAGGACTGCCTCGTGGTGGGCGACGGCGCTGTGCGCTACCCCGGGATCCTTGCCGAGGTTTCGGG
Source organism: Acidimicrobiales bacterium (assembly GCA_051003575.1). Classification (GTDB taxonomy): domain Bacteria; phylum Actinomycetota; class Acidimicrobiia; order Acidimicrobiales; family AC-14; genus CADCTB01. The sequence continues at coordinate 1,719 of JBPCLE010000208.1, forward strand.
GGCCGAGGCCGGCGGTGCCGCCCCGGCGTACCCCTCCGCGGCCTCCCTGGTGGAGCTGGCCCACCCCCAGGCCCTGCGCGAAGAGTTCGTGCAACCGTGGGAGCTGCAGCCGCTCTACCTGCGCAAGAGCGATGCCGAGATCAACTGGAGCGCGGTTCTGGACCGGGCGAACTGACGCATGGTCCAGGCACGGCGAGAGGTGGGCCCCGACCAGCTGGTGGTCCACATCCTGCCCATGCGCCGGCGCCACCTCCGCCCGGTCCTCAAGATCGAGGCCCAGGTCTACGCCCGGCCGTGGTCGCTGAGCCTGTTCGTGAGCGAGCTGGCCCTGCGGACCAGCCGGGCGTACTACGTCGCACGGGTCAACGGCGTCCTCTGCGGGTACGGCGGGCTGATGGTGAGCCAGGACGACGGCCACGTCACCACCCTGGCCGTCGACCCCGCCTGGCACCGCAACAAGATCGGCACCCGCCTGCTGCTGATCCTGGCGCGCACCGCCATCCGCAAGGGTGCGAGCAACCTCACCCTGGAGGTCCGGGTGACGAACACGGCCGCGCAGGAGATGTACCGGCGCTTCGGCTTCCGGCCCGCCGGCATCCGCAAGAACTACTACGTCGAGACCAACGAGGACGCGCTCGTCATGTGGGCCCACGACGTGCACACACCCGAGTACGGCCGGCGCCTGGCCGAGATCGAGGCCGCCGTGCCCGGCGTGACACTGCTCAGCGAGGGCCTACGGTGAACGTCCGATGAGCGAGATGCCCGAACAGTTCCTCGTCCTGGGGATCGAGACGTCGTGCGACGAGACCGCGGCGGCGGTGGTGGCCAACGGGAGCAGCGTGGTGTCGTCCGTCGTCTCCAGCCAGGTCGACCTGCACGCCCGCTACGGCGGGGTCGTCCCCGAGATAGCCAGCCGGGCCCACGTGGAGTTGCTGACGCCGGCGGTTGCCCAGGCGCTGGTGGAGTCGGGGATCGACGGGCGCCAACTGCACGCGGTGGCAGCCACCGTGGGCCCCGGTTTGGCCGGGGCGTTGCTGGTCGGCATCAGCGCGGCCAAGGCCTACGCCCTGGCCTGGGGCCTGCCGTTCATCGGCGTGAACCACATGGAGGCCCACCTCTACGCGTCGTTCCTGGAGGAGCCCGACCTCGAGCCGCCCCTCGTAGTGCTCCTGGTCTCGGGCGGCCATACCATGCTCGTTGCCATGGACGACCACGGTCGCTACCGGCTGCTGGGCACCACGGTGGACGATGCCGTCGGCGAGGCCTTCGACAAGGTGGCCCGGGCCATGGGGCTCGGCTACCCCGGCGGGCCGGCGATCGACAGGGTGGCGCTGACCGGCGACCCCGCGGCAGTGCGCTTTCCCCGGGCCATGCCCGAGGGCCTCGACTTCTCCATGAGCGGCCTCAAGACCGCGGTCATCCGCTACCTCCGCGACAACCCGGAGGCGTCGGTGGCCGATGTCGCGGCTTCGTTCCAGGCCGCCGCGGTCGACGTGCTCGTCGACAAGACCCGGAGGGCAGTGGCCGAGGTGGGCGCCCGGACCGTCTGCCTGGGCGGGGGCGTGGCCGCGAACTCACTGCTGCGCGAGCGCATGCTCGACCTGGCCACCGCCGAGGGCCTGCGCTGCTTCCTCCCCAGCCGCTCGATGTGCACCGACAACGCGGCCATGGTGGCTGCCGCCGGCTGGTGGCGCTACCGGGCCGACGGCCCGACGCCGTTGGACGTGGGCGCCCAACCCAACCTTCGCCTCGCGTAGCGACGGCTTCCGCCGGCAGCGGCGGGCGCGGTGCGAAGCACCCGGGGGCCCGCCGCAGGAACACCGATAGTCCGACCCGGTTGCCGAGGCAACCGGGGTCGGACTATCGTTAGCACTCGACATACGAGAGTGCTAAGTACTCCCTTTCGTCCTATGGAGGTCGAACCGACATGAACCTCAAGCCCCTCGACGACCGCATCGTCGTCCGCCCCAGCGAGGCTGAGCAGACCACCGTGAGCGGGCTGGTCATCCCCGACACGGCCAAAGAGAAGCCCCAGCAGGGCGAGGTTCTGGCCGTAGGCCCGGGCCGGCGCTCCGAGCAGACCGGCGACGTCATCCCGCTCGACGTGAAGGTCGGCGACATCGTCATCTACAGCAAGTACGGCGGCACCGAGATCACGACCGGGGGCGAGGACGTCCTGATCCTGTCCGGCCGCGACATCCTCGCGGTCGTGGGCTAGTTCGTCATGCCCAAGATGCTGAAGTTCGGCGATGACGCGCGCCGATCACTAGAAGCCGGGGTCGACAAGCTCGCCAACTCCGTCAAGGTCACGCTGGGTCCCCGCGGCCGCAACGTGGTGCTCGAGAAGAAGCTGGGCATCCCGACGATCACCAACGACGGCGTGACCATCGCCCGGGAGATCCAGCTCGAGGACCCGTACGAGAACATGGGCGCCCAGCTGGTCCGTGAGGTGGCGATCAAGACCAACGACATCGCCGGCGACGGCCCCACCACCGCCACCGTGCTGGCCCAGGCCATGGTGCACGAGGGCTTGCGCAACGTGGCCGCCGGTGCGTCGCCGCTGGCCCTGAAGCGGGGCATCGACAAGGCGGTCACCGCCGCGGTCGACAACATCGCCGGCCAGGCCAAGGAGGTCGACGACCGCTCCGAGATCGCCCAGGTGGCATCCATCTCGGCCGCCGACACCGTGATCGGCGAGCTCATCGCCGACGCCATCGACAAGGTGGGCAAGGATGGCGTCGTCACCGTCGAGGAGTCGAACACCTTCGGGATGGAGCTGGAGTTCGTCGAGGGGATGCAGTTCGACAAGGGCTTCCTCTCGCCCCACTTCATCACCGACCCTGAGCGCCAGGAGGTCGTGCTCGACGACCCCTACATCCTGCTCATCAACCAGAAGATCAGCGCCGTCTCCGACATCGTCCCCGTTCTGGAGAAGGTCATGCAGGCCAGCAAGCCGCTGCTGATCGTGGCCGAGGACGTTGACGGCGAGGCTCTAGCCACCCTGGTGGTCAACAAGCTGCGGGGCACGTTCAACTCGGCGGCCGTCAAGGCCCCCGGGTTCGGCGAGCGCCGGCGCAGCACCATGCAGGACCTGTCCGTCCTCACGGGCGGCTCGCTGCTGTCGGCCGAGGTCGGCGCCAAGCTGGAGAACGTCACTCTCGACCAGCTCGGTCGGGCCCGCAGGGTCACCATCACCAAGGACGACACCACCGTCGTCGAGGGTGGCGGTGACTCCAAGGAGGTCGAGAACCGGATCGCACAGCTGCGCCGCGAGATCGAGGACTCCACCTCGGACTGGGACCGGGAGAAGCTGCAGGAGCGGCTGGCCAAGCTGGCCGGCGGCGTGGCCATCATCCGGGTGGGCGCGGCCACCGAGGTCGAGCTCAAGGAGAAGAAGCACCGCATCGAGGACGCGCTGTCGGCGACGCGTGCCGCTATCGAGGAGGGCATCGTGCCCGGCGGGGGAACCGCCCTGGTCCGCGCCCGTGAGGCGGTCGAGAAGCTCAAGCTCGAGGGCGACGAAGCCACCGGCGCCAGGATCGTCTCGCTCGCGCTCCAGGAGCCGCTGCGCTGGATCGCCCTGAACGCCGGCATGGAGGGCATGATCACCGTCCGCCAGGTCGAGCGGGAGACCGGCCCGGTGGGCCTCAACGCCCTCACCGGCGAGTTCGAGGACCTGCTGAAGGCCGGTGTCATCGACCCGGCGAAGGTCACCCGGTCCGCGCTGCAGAACGCGGCGTCGGTGGCCGCCATGGCCCTCACCACCGAGTGCCTGATCACCGATGTCCCCGAGGACGAGCCGCCGATCCCGATGCCCAACCGGTCGGCGCAGGCCAGCTCGTTCAGCAACATGCGTCGGTAGTACGAAAGTCCCGCCGAAAGGGCGGCCAGCCGGGTGTTCTCAGATCGGCTGGCCGTCCTTTCGTACGTTGATGGCCCCGGTCGGGCACAGCTCGGCCGCGGCCACGATGGCCTCCAGCGGCGCCGCTGAAGGGTCGACCACCCGGGCCACCCCGCCGGCGATCTCGAAGACGCCCTCGGCCGCGTTCAGGCACGCCTTGGAGGCGATGCACCGGGCCGAGCTGACGTCGATCTCGATGGTCATGCGGGTCAGGGTACTTCCGGGTCTCGTCTAGGCTGAGTCCCGTGGACGAACGACCGCCCCCCGACCCGACCAAGCTGCTCGTGGCCTGGATGGAGTGGGAGCGCGGCGACACCCCGCCCGGCCGGGTCATGAGCAACCTCAAGATCGCCGGCATGCGCGAGTTCCTGGAGGCCACCGCCGAGGCCCAGGCCGACCTGGCTGCCTCCGCCGACCTGGCCGGCTAGGAAGTTAGCGCCGGTCACGCCGGGGCCAGCGCCACCTCTTCGTCCCAGTTCTCCGCGGTCTGGATGACCCAGAACGCGGCGAACAGGCCGATCTCCCAGGCTTCGAGGAGGAAGGTCGTGTGGTCGCGGCCCAACTGGAACACCTGGATGGCGATGCCGCCGGCCGACATCGCCACGGCGACGATGGTGTACAACCGGAACAGGGTCCGATTGGCGTCTCTGCGGTGATCGGTCGCCTTGCCGGCCACCGCCAGGGTGAGGGCCACGAACATCAGGACGGCCGCAGGGGTGTGTGCCTGGGTCGGGAAGCTGTCCCAGACGCTGATGAGGATCCAGCCAAGGGCCAACGCCCCCGCGGTGACCAGAAGGGACACCGTCGTTCCCGTTCCAACCGCCGCCATAGCGTTGTTCACGCCGCGGTTGACGAAGAGGGCGATGACCAGGGCGACGGCCAGCCCGAGCGAACCGGCGATCAGCAGCGCCCGGAAGTTGTTGCCGACGATCGAGACGATGACGTCCGCCGGGATCCGACCGTCCTCGGAGAGCAGCGTCGACGGTCTGCACCGGGGAACCGTCGCTTCCGATGCGCCGGTGCCTGTCGTGAAGACACCCAGGTCTCCCGTCGGCACAATGGCCACGACCGGAGCGAACATGCCGGCGACGTTCAGGCAGATGTCCTCGTACGAGCGGCGGCCCTTGATCATGATGAGGGCGAAGCCGATGACCATCAGGCTGCCCACGAAGGCGGCCCGGACGGGCGTGTAGTAGTAGGCGCTGATCGAGGTCTGCAGGCAGGCTCTCCCCAGGCGTCCGACCTGCCAACGCTCCCACCCGATCGCGGCTCCCAGCAGGACAACCGCACCGACCATCCCGATGCGGAGGTACCGGTAGGTCTTGATCGCATCCGCCGACCGGAGTCTCTCCCGAGTCCCCCCTGCCATCGCGCCGTCCTCTCGCGGTCCGCACTGCCTGGGAAGCGCCCTTGCTAGCAGATTGCCGCCCCCGGCCGCAGGGCCCGCGGGCGGCACGCTCACCTGTCCTGCGCCCGGGCTGGCCGGATGCCTCGGATCGGCGCCGCACGCTGAGGTCATGGGGCCGGGACCCCGGTATTGTCGACAAATGGCAGAGACTGAGATAGGGATCGGGAAGTCTGGCCGGCGGGCGTACGGGTTCGACGACATCGCCATCGTCCCCAGCCGCCGCACCCGTGACCCCGAGGACTGCGACATCTCGTGGGAGATCGACGCCTTCCGCTTCGACCTGCCCCTCATGGCCTCGGCCATGGACGGCGTGGTCAGCCCGGCCACGGCCATCGCCCTGGGCCAGCTCGGCGGGGTGGGCGTCCTGAACCTCGAAGGCCTCTGGACCCGCTACGACGACCCGGAGCCCCTGCTCAGCGAGATCGCCCTGCTCGACGCGGACAAGGCCACCCTGCGCATGCAGGAGATCTACTCCGAACCCATCAAGGAGGAGCTGGTCGGGCGGCGCGTCGCCGAGATCAAGGCGGCCGGCGTCACGTCGTGCGCGTCGGTCACGCCCCAGCGCACCACCCAGCTCATGCGGGCCATCCTCGATGCCGAGCTCGACCTGCTGGTCATCCAGGGTACGGTCGTGTCGGCCGAGCACGTCTCGAAGACGGTGGAGCCGCTGAACCTGAAGCGCTTCGTGCGGGAGCTGGAGATCCCGGTCATCGTCGGTGGCTGCGCCTCCTACAAGAGCGCCCTCCAGCTCATGCGCACCGGCGCCGTCGGCGTCCTGGTGGGCGTCGGGCCGGGCCACGCCTGCACCACCCGGGCCGTGCTCGGGGTCGGCGTCCCCCAGGCCACGGCCATCGCCGACGCCGCCGGCGCCCGCATGCGCCACCTCGACGAGACCGGTGTCTACGTCCACGTCATCGCCGACGGCGGCATGAGCACCGGGGGCGACATCGCCAAGGCCATCGCCTGCGGGGCCGACGCGGTCATGATCGCCTCCCCGCTGGCTGCAGCCCACGAGGCGCCCGGCCGGGGCTACCACTGGGGTATGGCCACCTTCCATCCCACCCTGCCCCGCGGCGCCCGGGTGCGGACCACCCCCCGCGGCACGCTGAGTGAGATCCTCACCGGGCCGGCGCACGAGAACGACGGCCGCCTCAACCTCTTCGGTGCCCTCAGGACCTCCATGGCCACCTGCGGCTACGAGACGGTCAAGGAGTTCCAGAAGGCCGAGGTCATGGTCGCCCCCGCCCTGCAGACCGAGGGTAAGAGCCTCCAGATCGCCCAGGCCATCGGCATGGGGGCCTGAGGGGCCGGTTGCGCGACGTCACGGCGGTGGCCGGCGGGAACCATGCGGCCCACCTGGCCGCGGCCGAGGCCTGCCACGCCGCCGACGGCTCCGGCCGGTTGCGGGCGTTCCACGAGCTGGTCGCGGCGTCGCCGGCCAGCACGAACGCGTCGGCCGGAAGGTTGAGTGCCTACGACCACGCTGGCGGGGTCGTCGACACACGATCGACGCACCCCGACGAGGGATCGTTCGAGGCCAGCCAGGGTGGCGCGCTCGCGGGACGGGAGGGCTTCGAGGACCTCTGGGACCACGGGCGGCGCTTCGTGTACGGCGCAGTGAACGCCGGAGGGATGGGCGCCGAGCCCTTTGGCGATTTCTGCCTGGTGTTCCGGGACTGTGGGGAGGACGCCACCGACGCGCTGGCCGTGTTCCCCGAGGACTCGGTGAGCAGGTACGCCGATGCCGTCGGAGCCGTCGATGCCGACCGGGCGGCAGGGGAGGCGACGTCGTGGGACGACCGTGGCCTGCTCGCCGTCGCCGAGCTCGGCTCGGACGCGCTCGCCGCCTCGGACACGGACTGGCCCGGGGTGGTCTGCTCGGGCCGCGACTACCTCGAAGTGGTCATGGCCGGGAGCTTTCCCCCGCCGACGCTGTCGGAGATCCGGGTTCGATCGTCTGTCCGTGGAGAGGCGCACCACTACTGGGAGCAGGCGCAAGAGGGTGTTCGGCTCTCGGCTCGGGCCCGCACGGTCGCCGCCGCCTACGATGTCGTGCTGCGCTGGCGCGACTATCAAGGCTGCGCCATCACTGAAGTGCCCGAAGGAAGGCCCTGATGAGCCTGATCACACTGGTGTCGATGGTTCCTTCCGGTGAGATCTTCGTCACGCGCGACGCTTCCGGCCGGCTGCAGCTCCACAAGTCCCTCGGCGCGGGCGGATCCGGCCCGATCGACGAGCGGACGGCCGACCTGGCGGTGGCCAAGCACGGGTTCGTCGCCATCAACCGCGTCTTCGCCAGCTGGATCGCGCTCGACGACTTCCTCGAGGAGCGGGCGGCCGAGGCGGTGCCGGCGGTCGTGGTCGACCGCGACCGGCTCGGGCTCGAAAGCGCCCGAGGCCTGCTCGACGACACCTGCCGGTGCTTGGTGGGCGAGGGCCAGGGCGAAAGGGCGCGACGTCTGGCCCTGAACCTGCTGCGGGTCCCGTCGGTCCTGGCCGACCGACCGACCCATGACGCAGTGGTTGCCTTCCTAGATGGGCTGGCCCGGCCTGTGCTGATGCCACCACCCGAGCCGGCATCGCCGCTCCACGCCAGGGCACGGGAGGCCTGGGGCACGCTCGCCGCCTGAGCCATGCGGACGATCACCTTCTACTCCTACAAGGGGGGGACGGGCCGCACGCTCCTGATGGCCAACATGGCGGTGCTGGCCGCCGGGCTGGGCCGGAAGGTGGTGGCGCTCGACTTCGACCTCGAAGCGCCCGGTCTGCCCTACAAGCTGTTCCCTGGTACCCCGCCCCGAGCCGACGGCCTGGTGCGCTGGCTGCTCGACACGGTGGGCCCCGGCCCGTCCCCGTCGTCGCTCGACGACTACCTGGTCGACGTGCCGCTGGCGGGCGGGGTGCGCGCCGGCGGGTGGCTCAAGCTCATGCCCGCAGGCCGGGCACCGTCACCCAACTACTTCCAGGACCTGCGCCGCCTCCAGCTCGACCGGCGCCTCGACGACTACTCCGCCCTCGACGCCTTGGTCGACCTCCAGGAGCGCCTTGCCGATGATCTCGAGGCTGACTACCTGCTGATCGACGCCCGGACGGGCATCACGTCGACTAACAAGGTGACAACCCACGTGCTGGCCGACGAGGTGGTGGCCCTCACCCTCGACACGCCCGAGCAGCTCGACGGCACCCGGAGCGTGCTGCGCAGCCTGGTGCCCATGGTGTCGGTGCGCACCGAGAAGCCCATCGACCTGCATGTGGCGGTGAGCCGGGTGGCCCCCCGTCCGGCCGGCGCCGGCATCTACGCGGCGACGGACGGCGAGCGTTCGATGCAGGAGGGCATCGTGGCGTTCCTCACCGAGCCGGCGCAGCCGGTGCGCAACACGATCGACCTCGACCGGGTCCACCTGCTCCACACCGACCTCCGCCTGAACCGATCTGAGACCCTGTTCTGCGCCGGGCCGGGGGACTGGACTCGCTCGGCGTTGCAAGTCGACTACCAGCGGGTGGCGGCCGCCCTCTTCGGGCCTGCGGTCATGGATGCCGCGGTCGAGGCCATGGCGGCCGCCGACCCGGGCCGCCGGATCGAGCTGGGCCACTTCTTCGCCTCGCCCGAGATGGTGATAGACGCCCGCGGCGAACAGCTCAGCGAGCGGCCCGACCCCCGGAGCGCGGATGTCGGCCTTGAGGACCAGGTGGCCCTGCTGCGGGCGTCGGCCGGGACCGACCCCACCGTGGTCCCCGATCTGGCGGCCCTCCTCCTGCGGGTGTCACGGCAGCTCCGCGAGCTCGGGCGGCGGGAGGAGGCGGTCGCACCCGCCGAGGAGGCGGTCGAGCACTATCGAGGGCTGGCCGCCACCAACCCCGACCGGTTCGAGTCGGGCCTGGCCGGCGCGCTGAACGACCTGTCGGTCCGCCTGGGCGCGGTGGGCCGGTGGGAGGAGGGCCTGGCTGCCAGCGAGGCGGCGGTCGAGGTGTACCAACGGCTGGCAGCGACCAACCCTGCGGCCTTTGAGCCCGACCTGGCCGCCTCGCTCAACAACCTCTCGGTTCGGCTGGGCGCGGCGGGCCGGCAGGAGGAGGGTCTGGCCACGAGCGAGGCGGTAGTCGAGGTGTTCCGGCGGTTGGCCTCGGCCAACCCGGCGGCGTACGAGGCCGATCTCGCCCTGGCGCTCAACAACCTGTCGAACGGCCTGGGCGAGGCGGGCCGGCGTTGGGAGGGCCTGGCCGCCATCGAGGAGGCAGTGGCGGTGTACCGCCGACTGGCCTCGGCCAACCCGGCGGCCCATGAGCCCTACCTGGCCGTCTCGCTCAACAACCTGTCGAACCGCCTGGGCGAGGCGGGCCGGCGGGAGGAGAGCCTGGCCGCCATCGTGGAGGCAGTGGCGGTGCGCCGCCGGCTGGCGGCGGCCGATCCGGCCGCCCATGAGCCCGATCTGGCCCGCTCGCTCAATAGCCTGTCTGTTCACCCGGGCGAAATGGACCGGCAGGAAGTTGGACTGACTGCCGGCGACGAGGCGGTGGGGATGTACCGCCGACCGGCGGCGGCCGGCCCCGCGGCCTACGAGCCCGATCTGGCGATGTCGCTCAACAACCTCTCGAACCGCCTGGGCGAGGCGGGTCGGCGGGAGGAGAGCCTGGCCGCCATCGAGGAGGCGGTGGCGGTGTACCGCCGGCTGGCGGCGGCCAACCCTGCGGCGCACCTGCCCGACCTGGCCATTTCGCTCAACAACCTCTCGAACCGACTGGCCGAGGCGGGCCGACGCTACGAGGGCCTGGCCGCCATCGAGGAGGCGGTGGAGGTCCGCCGCCGGCTGGCTGCCGCCAACCCGGCCGCCTACGAGCCCGACCTGGCGACGTCGCTCAACAACCTGTCGAACCGCCTGGGCGAGGCGGGCCGGCGCGACGAGGGCCTGGCCGCCATCACCGAAGCGGTGGAGGTGCGCCGCCGGCTGGCCGCCGCCAACCGGGCGGCCTTCGAACCCGACCTGGCCCGCTCGCTCAACAATCTGGCCACCCGCTTGGGCGAGGTGGGCCGAGACGACGAGTCTGCGCAGGCCCGGCAAGAGGCCGAGGCCATCGAACGGCGGCTGCTTACCTCGCCATGAGTCACCGGTTCAGAACGTGAGCTGGAGCGTGAAGCGCCAGAACCACCACGTGAAGATGATGCATGCGATGCCGAGGATGAGCAGGAGGAAGGCCATCAACGACAGGGCCACGGCCCGGCCGGTCGGTAGTTGCGGGTCGCACATCCTGACGCCGGCCAGGCCGGCGCCGGCCAACGAAACCGCGCCGAACACGGCGACTGCGGCGACCCTGACCGCGCTGGCGTCCATGCACCCAATGCTCCGCCACCAGCGGCCCGCCGACCATGGGGGTTTGCCCTCATCGCCGCGAATCCCCTCAGAACGTGAAGTTCTCGGTGAAGTCCCACATCCAGTAGCCGACGAGGGCGATGAAGAGGGCGACGAGGAGCAGGAGGCCGGCGAGGATCGACAGCTCGACCCGGCGAGCCGTCGGGGCCTCGGGTGCGGTGGCCTTGGCGACGGCGGCGTACGCACCGGCGAGCGGCAGGGCGGCGACGAGCAGGGAAACGACGATGAACTCCATGGGCCCATCGTCCGCCCCGGCCCGGCACGGGGCCATGGGGGCTGGCCCTCAATCTGAGGTCGCCGGCGCCATGGGCGTCGCCGCGTCGGCTGATCACCGTCGGCGTGGAGGTGCCCGGCTCGCGAAACGGTGGGCCTAATCGACGATTTGGCTCACACTTGGTGCTTGTACGACGATAAACTGCACCAGATCATCGTTATCTGACAATTTCTTGCGGGAGGGAGCCCGTGGAAGCAGAGGAGATCATCTTCGCGGGTCAGGAGACTTCGTCGCGACTGTCCCGCCGGGTTGGCCGCGGCGACCTGCGCCGGCTCGCCGCCGGCGTCTACACCACCAACCTGCACGATCCCGCCGCGCAGGTGTGTCGCCGTAATTGGATAGGAATCACTGCGCACTTCTGTCCCGGCGCCGTCATCGCCGACCGATCGGCTCGTACCGGCCAGCCCGAGCCCGACGGGAGCCTCTTCGTGGTGGCCGAGCGCGCCCGTCCCGTTCGCCTTCCCGGCCTCACGGTCAACCCCCGCCCCGGTCTCGGTCCGCAGGGCGACGACATGGCGTACCCCCACGGGCTTTGGATGAGCTCCCGCCCACGAGCGCTGGTCGAGAACCAACGGACATCGCGGTCAGTGAAGGGCCGGCCGTCTCGGACCCTGAGCGAGGCCGAGCTCGGCGACTGGATCGACTCCCTGGTGCGCAGCTTCAGCGCCGACAAGGTGGCAGAGATGAGACGCCGCGCCCAGGCGATCGCCGAGGAGTCAGGCCTGAAGGAGGCCGGACGACGAACGAATCGGATGATCGGCGCCGCGCTGCAGACGCAGAGCCTTCCGACGGCTTCACCGCTTCTGTCGGCCCGGCAGACAGGCGTTCCCTACGACCCTGCTCGGGAGCAGCTGTTCGATCGGCTCCATGACGCTCTCCAGGCCAGCGCGCCGATGACGATCATCGCGTGGGCGGACGACGCGGAGCGGCGGGCGACGCTGCCGTTCTGGGAGGCGTACTTCTCGAACTTCATCGAGGGGACCGAGTTCACCGTCGACGAGGCGGTGGCCATCGTCTACGACAACCGAATCCCGGCTGGGCGCCCGTTGGATGCCCACGACATCGTCGATACCTACCGCGTGCTCGCTGACGACACGGAGATGAGCCAACGCCCCTCGACGTTCGCCGAGTTCGAGGAGACGCTTCTTCGTCGCCATCGCCGGATCATGCTGGCCCGTCCCGACGTCGGTCCGGGCGCGTACAAGGAGTCACCCAATCGGGCTGGCACGACGTTGTTCGTGGCCCCCGAACTCGTTCGGGGCACCCTTCTTCGTGGCTGGGACCGCCTCTCGCAGCTCGCCAACCCCGTTCACCGCGCCTTCTTCGCCATGTTCCTGGTCGCCGAGGTCCATCCGTTCGCTGACGGCAACGGACGCACTGCACGCATCATGATGAACTCCGAGCTTCACGCCGCCGGCGAAGGTCGTGCCATCATCCCGATCGTCTACCGGAACGAGTACCTCGACGCGCTCCGCAGACTGAGCCGCGAGGGCGATCCTGGGCTTCTGCTTCGTGTGCTGGACTTTGGCCGCCGGTACACGGCGGCCATCGACTTCTCGGCCATCGACGTCTCGCGCCAGCAGCTCGATGCGACCAATGCCTTCATCTCGCCGGACGAGGCATTGACGCGCGGCCGATACCTCACGATCCCTGGCGCCGCCGACTCTCCCTGACGACCGGCGCCGCCTGTACCGGCGGCTGTCGAGCAGGACGACACGAGCAGGGCTTCGATGGGCCGATGGTCGTTATGCCCGAGGACGGGAGCCACGGTGGTTGGCCCCCGATCCACCCGGTTCAAGGTCAGCGGCCGATCGGTCGACAACATGAGCAGGCGAGCCGGCATCGGACGGCGCCGGCCCGGTGATCGCCGGGCGGGAGGTGGGACGGACGTGGCATCGGCGCTCAGAGGACCGTGGAGCAGGTTTCGCTCGCTGGCCGGATGGATGCAACTGGCGCTCGGCGTCGTGACGGCCATGGTCCTGCTGTCGCCGTTCACCTCCGATGGGGTGCAGACCGTGGCCGCCGGCGGTACGCCGGCGACGAACAGTGTCGTCACGACCGCGGTCCTTGTCACCAAGACCGCGCCCGCCACAGCACCGGCGCCGACCGCGATCCCCGCCGGCGAGGACACCGCGGTGGTGCGGGTCGTCGACGGCGACACGATCATGGTCACCGGCGGCACGCGGGTCCGACTCATCGGCATCGACACACCCGAGACGGTCGACCCGTCGAGCCCGGTCCAGTGCTTCGGGCCCGAGGCGACCCGGTACGCGAACGCGCTCCTACCCGTCGGCACCCCGATCCGGCTCGTCTACGACGTCGAGCGCCTCGACCGCTACGGGCGGACCCTGGCCTACGTCTACCGGACGGGTGACGGCGTCTTCGTGAATCTCGCCATGGCCCGCGACGGCCTTGCCGCGCAGCTCACCGTCCCCCCGAACGTCGCCCATGCCGAGGAGATCCGGGTGGCCGTGGCTGAGGCCCGTACCGCCAACCTCGGGCTCTGGGCCGCGTGCCCGCCGGCGGCGGCCGTGGCCCCGGTCCCGACAACGCGTGCCCCGATCGCGCCGTCGCCCACGACCGCCGCCCTGGCACCGAGGCTCGTGGCCCCGACGCCGACCACGGCGGCGCCGAGGCCGACCACCACGCCCGCGGCGCCGGCGAGCGGGTGCCACCCGTCCTACGCCGGCGCCTGCGTGCCCATGGGGTTCTCCGACGTCGACTGCGCCGGCGGCAGCGGCAACGGGCCGGGCTACGTCAGCGCCAAGAACTTCCAGGTGGTCGGGCCTGACCTCTACCGGCTCGACTCCGACGGGGACGGGATCGCCTGCGAGTCGAGGTGACCTCGGCTCGGCCCGGCCGTCACTCGGCCTGCATCGCCCCGTGCGCGGCTCCATGGGCCACGACGGCCGCCAGCCCGCCCGCCACCAGCAGCGGGAGCCCGATCGAGAAGATGGCCAGGATCCCGACAGCTAGGAGGCCGGCGGCCGCCGGCCACAACAACGCGGCCCGCCGACGCGGGGTCACGCGCAGCGAGCCGAGCCCGATGGCCACGCCGGCGGCGCCGATGACCACGAGGAAGTGCATGACCACGCCGACGATCGGGTCGTCGCCCTCAGCCAGGATGATGGAGAGGTACGCCACCTCCATGACCAGGGCGATGCCGGCCCCGACGAGGCCCGCAGGAGACGACTTGAGCATTTGCTCAACAGGCTACGAGCTACCCCAGGGAGATCGCCAGTCCTGGTAGCCTGGTCAATGGCTTTCGACAATGTGCTGGTCGTCGACTTCGGCGCCCAGTACGCGCAGCTCATCGCCCGCAGAGTGCGCGAGGCGCACGTGTACAGCGAGATCGTGCCCCGCACCATGCCGCTGGCCGAGATGCTGGCCCGCAAGCCGGCCGGCATCATCCTGAGCGGGGGCCCCGCATCGGTGCACGTGCCGGGCGCACCCACCATCGACGAGGCGATCTACGACAGCGGCGTGCCCGTCCTGGGCATCTGCTACGGCGCCCAGCTCGTCGCCCAGCAGCTCTGCGGCGAGGTGGCCCGCACCGGCGCGGCCGAGTACGGCCGCACCGCCCTGTATGTCACCGGGTCGTCGAACCTCTTCGCCGGCCTGCCCGCGGAGCAGGACGTGTGGATGAGCCACGCCGACTCCATCGTTCGCGCGCCGGCGGGGTTCAAGGTCACGGCCCAGACCGCCGCCGTGCCCATCGCGGCAATGGAGGACCCCGACCGGGGCGTCTACGCGGTGCAGTTCCACCCCGAGGTGGCCCACACCGCCCGGGGCCAGGAGGTGCTCAAGCACTTCCTCTACGAGGTGTGCGAGTGCCTGCCCCGCTGGACGATGACATCGATCGTCGAGCAGGCGGTGCAGGCCATCCGGGCCCAGGTCGGCAACGAGAAGGTGATCTGCGGGCTCTCCGGCGGGGTCGACTCAGCGGTGGCCGCGGCGCTGGTGCACAAGGCGGTAGGTGACCAGCTCACGTGCGTCTTCGTCGACACCGGCCTGATGCGGGCCGGCGAGGCCGAACAGGTGGAGGACACCTTCCGCCGGCAGTTCCAGGTGGACCTCGTGCACGTGAAGGCGGCCGATCGTTTCCTGGAGGCGCTGCACGACGTCGACGACCCGGAGCAGAAGCGCAAGGCCATCGGCGCCACCTTCATCCGGGTCTTCGAGGAGGTGGCCACCGATTTCGAGGACGCCCGATTCCTCGTCCAGGGCACGCTGTACCCCGACATCATCGAGTCGGGCACCAAGGACGCGGCCCGCATCAAGTCTCACCACAACGTGGGCGGCCTGCCCGACGACCTCAAGTTCGACCTGGTCGAGCCGCTGCGCAACCTGTTCAAGGACGAGGTGCGCGCCGTCGGCGAGGAGCTGGGCCTGCCCGAGGAGATCGTGTGGCGCCAGCCCTTCCCCGGGCCGGGGCTGGCGGTGCGCATCGTGGGCACGGTCACGCCGGAGCGGCTGGAGATCCTGCGACAGGCCGACGCCATCGTGATCGAGGAGATCAGACGGGCCGGGGTGTACGCCGAGCTGTGGCAGAGCTTCGCCGTGCTGCTCGCCATCCGCACCGTCGGCGTGATGGGCGACGAGCGGACCTACGCCTACCCGGTCGTCGTGCGGGCCGTCGTGAGCGACGATGCCATGACCGCCGACTGGGCCCGCCTGCCCCACGATCTGCTGGAAGCCCTGTCGAGCCGCATCATCGCCGAGGTCCCCGGCGTGAACCGGGTGGCCCTTGATATCACCTCCAAGCCCCCCGGCACCATCGAGTGGGAGTAGGCCACTTCACGAACCGGTGACGCTTGAGCTTGCCCGGGCGTGCTCAAGTGTCACCAGTTCGAGGGTGGGTCCCTCGGAGCAGGTTCCGGAGACGTGCCACTCGCGGGTACATGCCCGACCCGCGCAAGGCGACGAGCTGGCGCTCGATGTAGTCGATGTCGAGACCTGGTCTGAAGAAGGCGATTGAGCGTAGGTCGACCCAGTCCTTGGCTCGCCCGAAGGACAGCTTGAACAGGGCAAGATCCTCCGCCGACAGGAACGGCAGCGGGATGTGGTCCGGTCCGAAGGGGTGGCTGACGCAGCGGCGCTGAATCTCACCGTACCGCTCGTCGAGGGAGAGGAAGAGATCGACCGGATAGCCCCCGTGAGCCTGTCGCAGCCGGATTCCTGCCAACGGCAGCCACTGGTCGCGGCGACGTTCGGCCTGGAGGCCCAGGGCGCCAAGCGCGCCGAGAACAGTGTCGACCTCCTCCGTCGAGACGAACACGTTCACGTCGACATCGACGGTGCCGCGGGGGTCGGCGACATAGGCGAGGGCGAGCGCTCCCCCGAAGGCGTGGTCGAGGCCGGCGGCGGAGAGTGCGCCGTGGACATCGGAAACGAGGCCGACCAGGCTCACGGGCGGGTGGCGTCGACCGCATCGAGGACGGCGGTCACGGCGCGGACACGTTCCTCGACCGAGGCCGAACGGTCGAGGGCAGGCGCCTCGTCAGCTGGGTCTCCGGGGTCGCGCGACGGCAGGTCCTCGTCCGGGAACCAACCAGCGACGGGAAGGGGGCAGTAGACGATCCTGTCGCCAGCCGCGGCGGCAAGCTCGAAGCCGCAGCCCACGAGCAACCGGTTGAGCGTGTCGGCCGACGGGACTCGGCGGTCGTTCTCCACCGCGGAGATGTTCGACGCCCTGACGCCTGACACATCGGCCAGCTGTCGCTGGGTAAGGCCGCGAGCCTTGCGGACGGCGCGCACGAAGGTCCCGTACATACCTCGGAGTCTATCGAACTCGATAATGCCCAGCGAGCTCGGCCCTGGCGAAATGGGGCGTCGGTAGGCTGAGGGCCGGATGCCGCCGCCGGACCTGCTCGAGAACCTCAACCCGGTCCAGCGGGAGGCCGTCACCCACCCCGGCGGGCCGCTGCTGATCGTGGCCGGCGCCGGCTCCGGGAAGACCCGGGTGCTGACCTCCCGGGTGGCGTGGCTGATCAAGGACCAGGGCGTCTCCCCGTTCGAGATCCTGGCCATCACGTTCACCAACAAGGCCGCGGACGAGATGAAGGGCCGGGTGGCCGCCCTGGTCGGCCCGGTGGCCCGCAAGATGTGGGTGTCGACCTTCCACTCGGCCTGCGTGCGCATCCTGCGCCGTGACGGCCACCACCTGGGCTACTCGTCGTCGTTCGCCATCTACGACCAGTCCGACGCCGAGCGCCTGACCGCCTACGTGCTGCGCGACGAGAACCTCGACACCAAGCGCTTCCCACCCCGCAGCGTGCACGCCACCATCAGCGCGGCGAAGAACGACCTGGTCAGCGTCGACCACTACTCCGACCGCGCCCGGGGGCCTTTCGAGACGCGCATCGCCCAGGTGTACCGGGAGTACCAGCGCCGGCTCGTCGCCGCCAACGCCATGGACTTCGACGACCTGCTGGTGCGCTCCGTCGAGCTCCTGCGGGCCCAGCCGCACGTGCTGGCGTACTACCAGGACCGGTTCCGCCACGTGCTCGTCGACGAGTACCAGGACACCAACCGGGCCCAGAACGAGCTGGTGGTGCAGCTCGCCCGCACTCACCGCAACATCTGCGTGGTGGGCGACTCCGATCAGAGCGTCTACCGGTTCCGGGGTGCCGACATCCGCAACATCCTCGAGTTCGAGGACAAGTTCCCCGATGCCACGGTGATCGTGCTGGAGCAGAACTACCGGTCGACCTCGACCATCCTCGACGCCGCCAACGCCGTCATCGCCAACAACGCCATGCGCCGGCCCAAGGCGCTGTGGACCGAGCAGATCGGCGGCGAGCTCATCCGGCGCTACTTCGCCGAGGACGAGCACGAGGAGTCGATCTGGGTCTGCCGGGAGATGCAGCGCCTGCATGAGACCGAGCACCAGCGTTGGGGCGACATGGCCGTCTTCTACCGGACCAACGCCATGAGCCGCGTCATCGAGGAACAGCTCGTCCGCCTGAAGATCCCCTACCGGGTCGTCGGCGGCACCCGCTTCTACGACCGGCGAGAGGTGAAAGACGCCCTGGCCTACCTGCGGGCGGTGGTGAACCCCAACGACGAGGTGTCGGTCAAGCGCATCATCAACGTGCCCAAGCGGGGCGTGGGCGACACCAGCCTGGCCCGTCTCGACGCCTGGGCCACCAGCCACGGCCGCCCCTTCGTCGACGCGCTGGCCAAGGCCGAGGAGGCCGGCGTGGGTGGGCGGGCGCTGGCCGGCGTGACCCGGCTGGTGGCGCTGCTCGACGGGCTGCGGGCCTCCGCTGCGTTCGGCCACGCAGGCAGGGGCGGATCGCCGGCGGAGATGCTCGAGGCGGTGCTCGACCGCACCGGCTACGCCGACGAGCTGCGGGCCGACGGGGGTGTGGAGGCGACCGGGCGGCTGGAGAACCTGGCCGAGCTGGTCGGCGTGGCCCGGGAGTACGAGCAGGTCGCGGTCGACGAGGCTCGGGAGGCCTCGGTGGCCGAGTTCCTCGAGACGGTCAGCCTGGTGGCCGACGCCGACCAGATCCCCGACGACAGCTCCAGCGTGGTCCTCATGACCCTCCACACGGCCAAGGGCCTGGAGTTCCCGGCCGTCTTCCTCATCGGCCTGGAGGACGGCGTGTTCCCCCACCTGCGGTCCCTCGGCGAGCCCGACGAGCTGGAGGAGGAGCGCCGGCTCTGCTACGTGGGCATCACCCGGGCGCGCGAGCGCCTGCACCTCTCGCACGCGTGGAGCCGGTCGCTCTTCGGGACGACGCAGTACAACCCGCCGAGCCGGTTCCTCAAGGAGATCCCCGAGCAGCTCACCGAGCTGGTCGAGGGCAGCCGTCAGCGGGGCCGTTCGTCGTCGGGTTCGTGGGGGCGGGACCGGATCGTCGAGAACGCGGCGCGGCCGGCGCCGGCCACCCGTCCGGTGCGGTCAACAGGTGCCGAGCGCCTGGGAATCCGGGTGGGCGACGACGTGGTGCACGGCAAGTTCGGGGAGGGCGTGGTGCTGGAGATGATCGGTGGGGGCGACGCCGCCGAGGTGATCGTCCGGTTCCCCGGCGTGGGCGAGAAGCGGTTGCTGCTGGCCTGGTCGCCGATCAAGAAGGCGTGACGGCCCGCAGGTGGGCGGGCGGCTCGCCGGTCGCGAGCCGGCGCAGCGGGTGCCGCCGCGCCGCCGGCGCCTCATCGGTGGCGGGGTGCAGCCCGAACCAGGCGAGCTGGTTGACCTGGCCCGACCCGTCGATGGCGGCCAGCTCACCCCAGCCCTGCGCGGAGGGGTGGCCCTGGCGCAGCCTGCGAAAGGCGTCCCACGCCTCCTCCTCGGAGTCGTAGGTGCCCACAAGGTCGCGCAGGCCGCCGGCGGGGTGGCGGTGCGAGCCGGCGAAGAGCAGGAAGTTGTGGGGCGTTCCGACCTCGCGCGGGTCGATGCCCAGGCGTGAGCAGAGCTCGTCGACCGGTATTTCGACCGGCTCGATGGCGTCGCCGTAGAGCCAGCCCAGCAGTCGGACCACCCTCCTGGTGCGCACGTACTCGATGGCCAGCCCGTTCCTGCGGGTCGCCGTCCCCAACCGCTTGGCCCTGCCCATGACGCTCCCTTTCCAGATGGTGCTGCGCGTGCCACTATTCGGCCAGATCTCGGCGGCTGGGGAAATGGTGATGCCCGGTGTCTTCCCTCTGGGTGCTACCACCCCCTGATGAGGGAGGATGGGGCGTTGGAGCAGCTCAGGGTGGTGATCGCCGACGACGAGTACCTGGTGCGCGAGGGCGCACGGAGCGTGCTCTCGGCGGTGCCGGGCATCGAGGTCGTCGGGCTGGCGGGCGACCCCACCGAGCTGATGGCGGTCATCGAGGAGACCTCGCCTGACGCCGTCGTGCTCGACATCAAGATGCCGCCCACCCACCGGGCCGAGGGGATCGAGGCCGCGCACCATATCCGGGAGAAGTACCCGGCCATCGGGGTGGTGATCCTCTCCCAGTACGCCGACCCGGAGTACGCCATCGAGCTGTTGCGCGACGGGTCGAACCAGCTCGCCTACCTGCTGAAGGAGCGGCTGGGCCGGCCCGCGCAGCTGGCCGAGGCCATCCGGGAGGTATCCCAGGGCGGCTCGATCCTCGACCCCAAGGTGGTCGACGCCCTCATGGAGGCCCAGCGCCGGCGGTCTCGATCAAGGCTCCACGGCCTCACCGAGCGCGAGCACGAGGTACTCACCCTCATGGCCACCGGGCGCACCAACGCGGCCATCGCCGGCACCCTCTACCTGTCCGAGCGGGCGGTGGAGAAGCACATCAACGGCATCTTCCGGAAGCTGGGGCTGTCCGAGGAGCTGGACATCAACCACCGGGTGGCGGCGGTCCTGTTCTTCCTGCAGCGGAGCGTCGACTAGAGGCTCCGGCCAATTCGGCCTAGCCGGCGGGGATCTCCGCCCGCACCGGGAACTCGGCCACGACCTCGGTGCCGGCGCCGGGGGTGGAGGTGATCGCCAGCGTGCCGCCGAAGGAGCGGACCCGGTCGTCCATGTGGAGCAGGCCGCCCCGCCGGCGGCCCTCGTCGACCGCGAAGCCCCGCCCGTCGTCGGCCACCGAGACGCGCAGCCAGCCGTCGGCCAGCGACAACGAGATGTCGATCGTGGAAGCACCCGAGTGCTTGAGGGCGTTGGTGACCGCCTCACCGAGCAGGAAGTAGGCCCCGCTCTCCAGCTCGGGGACCAGGCGGGGGAAGTCCTCGGGCTCGCAGGCCAGGCGCACCGAGACGGGCAGGCGGCCGGCGTAGCTATGCAGGGCGGCGGTGAGGCCCCGGTCGACGAGGATCGACGGGTACAGGTCGTGCGTCACCTCCCGCAGGCCCTCGATCACCGAGTCGAGCTGGCCGCCGAGGCGGGCGACGTCGTCGCCGCCATCCTCCAGCATGCCCACCTGCATCCGCAGCACGACGAGCTGCTGCTGGAGGCCGTCGTGGAGGTCGCGGGCCAGGCGGTGGCGCTCGCCGTCCTGGGCGGCGACGATGCGCCGGCTGCTCTCCCGCAGCTCCTCGGCCTGGGTCGCGATCGTGTCGAGCCGGGCCTGGGGCTCCATGCGCATGTGCTCCAGCGAGCCGGCGAGCCGGGCGATCTCGTCGCCGCCGGCGGCCCGGAAGGTGGCCTTGCCGTCGCCGCCGGCCACCTGGCCGGCGGTGGCGGCCAGGTCCACGAGTGGGCGAATGAGGGCCCGGACCAGCAGCCAGCCGAGCCCCAGCGCCACCAAGGCCGACAGGAGGGCGGAGACCAGGCGGGTCTGGGCCAACGAGCGGTCGAGGGCGCCGGTGGGATCGCTCAGCACCACCCCGATCGCCCCGCCGGCACCCTCGACCGAGCGGCTGACCGGCGTGTAGGCGACCATGCTGCGGGTGCCGGCGAGGGTCACCACGGTGGGCTCGCTCGGGACCTCACGCGTCGCCCCGTCCTGCGCCGGCGGCGTGACCGGTTGCTCGGGCAGCGTGGAGCCCGCCATCTGACCGCCGGCCACGAGCACGATGTGGTCCAGGCTGCCGATCTGCTTGCGGAGACGGTACGCGAACGGGTCCTGGAACTCGTAGCCGGCGAGCAGGACCAGCGGGGCGGGGCCGCTGGCGAGGGCGACGGGAACGGCCTGCACGTACCGGCCGTCGGTGGTGCGCAGCAGCCGGCTGGCCGGGGCCAGCGACACCCGTTCGTCGGGGGCGCCCGAGGGCGACTCGAGGGTCGAACCCACGCCGATCGCCGGCGACAGGTCCTGCCCGGTGGCGTCGAGCACCCGCAGGATGCCCAGCTCCAGGTTGCCCCGGGCCCGGCCCAGCTCGGCGATGAGGTCGGGCCGGCGCTGGGGCGCCAGCAGGCCCCGGCCGGCCAGCGTCTCGGCCAGGTTGCGGGTGTTGACGACGAGGGCCCGTTCGCGCTCGCTGTATGCCTCCTGGAGCACGCTCAGGCGGCTGCGGGCGGCCCGTTCGGCCTGGGTGTCGAGGGTCTCCCGGGTGAGCCGCGACGCGACCACGGCGGTGACCATCCCCGACACCGCCAGGGCCACGACCAGCGCCCCCACCACCTTGAAGAGGATCGAGCGGGTCATGGGTGCAGGACGGCGAGTGCCCCGGCCTGAGCGTTCTTCAGCGCCACCCGGGGGTCGGCGCCGCCAGGGCGGAACACGTCCTCCAGCGCGGCGGTGAACTGCTCCGACGGCCCGTCGAATGCCCCCAGCTTGGGCGGGTGGGCCGTCCGCAACTGCTCCAGGAAGACCTGGAGCGCCGGTTCGGCGAAGAAGGGGTCGTCGAAGACACGGGGGCGCACGGGGAGCCGGCCCTCCTCCTTCGCCAGACGGAGGGCGCTGGCGTCGGAGATGAGGTGGGTCATGAACTCAAAGGCCAGCTCCCGCTGCGCCGCCCCCTTGGGAACCCACATGCTGCTCCCCCCCATGGCCGAGCCCGAGGCGCCTGTCGGGCCCCGGGGCATCAGCGCCGCCCGGAAGTCCGCCCCGGGCAGGCCGCGCCGCAGGGCCACGAGGTCCCACGAGCCGCTGGCGTGGATGGCCACCGAGCCCGAGGCGAAGAGGGCGACGGCGTCGCCGGTGTGGGAGTCGGCGGCGCGGGGCCCGAAGGCGTAGCCCTTTCGGATCAGCCCGGACAGGAACGACACCGCCTGGACCACCTCGGGCGAGTCGAGGTGGAGCTGGACCCTCCCGTCGTCGCCGATCTCCACGGTCTCCCCGCCGTTGGCCCTGATCCACCCGTAGGTCCACCACGTGCTGTTGGGCACCACGAAGCCCCGGCGCTGCCCGTCGGCGCTGGTCAGCTGCTGCACGAGGGTCTCGAACTCTGCGAAGGTCATGGCCGGGCCGGGCTCGGCCACCCCGGCCTGGCGCAGCAAATCGGCGTTGTAGAGGAGCACCAGCGCGTTGGTGTCGAGCGGCACGCCGTAGCGGCGGCCGGCCCACGTCACGTCCTCGACCGCGCCGGGGAAGAACTCCGCCTCGGTGAGGTGGGCCGCCCACAGGTCGTCGAGGGGCTCGGCCAGGCCCTGGCCGGCGGCGGAGAAGGCGTGGCTCTGGACGAGGTCGGGCGGCCCCCCGCTGCCGATGCCGGCGCGCACCGCGTCGGTGAGCAGGGAGATCGGGCCCTTCTCGATGACCACGCGCACGGTCGGGTGCCCTCGCTCGAAGCTGCGGACTGCGTCGACGAACGGGATCGTGACCCAGTCGTCGGTCATCAGGACCCGCAGCAGGGTGGTGGGTTGCTCAGCGCTCCCCGAACCGCAGGCCGCGCCCAGGGCGGCCAGGCAGAGCAGGACGGCCACGACACGCCTCCGGCCACCGCTCACCCCCGAAGCGAACCAGCCCCGGCGCCGGCGCGCAAGGGTGGTAGCACCCGTGTGGTTCAGGGAGTGGGGCTGCTGAGGTCGACGACGACGATGCCGTCGTCGTTCACCGTCGTCGGGAACCGCACCAGGCCGGCGCCGTCGGGCGGGTAGACCGTGCCGTCGCAGGGGTCGACGAACTGCCGGTTGCCCTGCTCCCACTTCAGCACGCATTGGCGGGAGGCGCCGGCGGCGCGGGCCTCGAAGGCCAGCCAGGAGTCGTCCTCGTCGAGGTGCTGGATGTCGCCGAGGTGCTGGATGAAGATGTCGCGGGACCGGCCCTGGGGGTCGGGGAACAGCAGGGGCCCGTCCCTGGCGATGGACCGGGCGTAGTCGGTGGCCCTGCCGAGCTCGAACTGCGCGTTGCGGTTGCCGGCGCCGCCGGCCGGCGCCGAGCTCGTCGAGGTCACTCGGGTCATCACCGCGAAGAGCAGTGCTGCGGCTAACACGGCGCCCACCGCGGTGAAGAGCACCGTGCGGCGCTGGGTGGGGTCGTCGGGCTCGGTCACCCCCCTAGTATGCGGGGCGGTGGATCTCCTCGAGCACGCGGGCAAGCGGGTCCTGGCCGCCCACGGGGTCAGCGTCCCCATGGGCCATCTCGCGTCCGACGCCGGCGGGGCCGTCGCCGCCGGCGACGCCATCGGCTACCCGGTGGTGGTCAAGGCCCAGGTGCCGGTCGGCGGGCGGGGCAAGGCCGGCGGGGTGAAGGTGGCGAACGATGCCGGCGAGCTGGCCGAGGCCGCCGCGGCCATCCTCGGGATGTCCATCAAAGGCCACGTGGTGCGCACGGTGTGGGTGGAGGAGGCGCTGAACGCCGCGCGCGAGCTCTACGTGTCGTTCACCTTCGACCGGGCCGCCAAGGCCCACCTGGGCATGCTCTCGGCCCGGGGCGGGATCGACATCGAGCAGGTGGCCGCCGAGTCGCCGGAGGCGATCCACCGTTTCCACGTCAACCCCCTCGACGGGTTCTCGCTCGATAGCGGGACGGCGGCCGTGGCCGGCGCCGGCATCGCCGGCGAGGCCGCCGGGCCACTGGCCGACCTGCTGGTGCAGCTCTACGACGCCTACGTGGGCGAGGACGCCGAGCTGGTGGAGATAAACCCGCTGGCGGTCGTGGCCGACGGGCGGGTGCTGGCCATGGACGCCAAGGTCGTCCTCGACGACAACGCCGCCTTCCGCCACCCGGCGTGGGAGGAATGGCGCGACCTCGACGGCCTCGATCCCCGTGAGCGGGCGGCCCGGACCAAGGGCCTGACCTACGTCGGCCTCGACGGCAGCGTGGGCATCATCGGCAACGGCGCCGGCCTGGTGATGAGCACGCTCGACGTGGTGGCCCAGGTGGGCGGGAGCGCGGCCAACTTCCTCGACGTGGGCGGGGGCGCGGCCGCCGACGTGATCACCGCTGCCCTGGAGGTCGTGAACGACGACCCGGCGGTGCGGGCCATCCTCGTGAACATCTTCGGGGGGATCACCCGGGGCGAGGAGGTGGCGAGGGGAATCGTCGAGGCGTTGGGCCGGGTCGACCTGCGCAGCCCGATCGTCGTCCGCCTCGACGGCACGAACGCCGAGGAGGGGCGGGCCATCCTCGCCGGCCACGAGTCCGAGCGGCTGGTGTCGCGCCCCACCATGCTGGAGGCGGCCAGCACCGCGGTGGAGCTGGCGGCCCGATGAGCATCCTCGTCGACCAGTCGACCCGTGTCCTGGTCCAGGGCCTGACCGGCAGCCAGGGCCGCTTCCACGGCCTGCGCAACCGGGAGTACGGCACCAATGTCGTCGCCGGCGTCACGCCGGGCAAGGGCGGGACCGACGTCGAGGGCATCCCCGTATTCGACACCGTGGCCGAGGCGGTGGCCGCCACCGGCGCCGAGGCCAGCCTGGTCTTCGTCCCCGCTCGGGGCGCGGCGGCGGCGGTGGTCGAGGCCGGCGAGGCCGGCGTCGCCCTGGTGGTTTGCATCACCGAGGGCATCCCGCTGCACGACGAGGCCCGGGCCTACGCCCACCTCCGGCGGCACTGCCCGGGCACCCGCCTGCTTGGGCCCAACTGCCCCGGCGTGATCTCCCCGGGCCGGGCCAACCTCGGCATCACGCCCGGCTCCATCGCCCTGCCCGGCGGCCCCGTGGGCGTGGTCAGCCGCTCGGGCACGCTCACCTACCAGGCCCTCCACGAGCTGACCCGCAACGGGATCGGCCAGACCACCTGCGTCGGCATCGGCGGCGACCCCGTTCCCGGCACCGGCTTCGTCGACTGCCTGCGGCTGTTCCAGGCCGATCCCGAGACCCGTGCGGTCGTCTTGATCGGTGAGATCGGCGGCTCCGACGAGGAGGCGGCGGCCGAGTTCATCCGCGACGGGATGGACAAGCCAGTGGTGGCCTACGTGGCCGGCGTCACCGCCCCGCCGGGCCGGCGCATGGGCCACGCCGGCGCCATCGTGTCGGGGGGCAAGGGCGGGGCCGACGCCAAGATCGCCGCCCTGGAGGCGGCCGGCGCCAGGGTGGTGCTCGATCCCACGCTGCTGGGCTCCCGGATGGTGGAGGTTCTCGCCGGCGCCTAGCTCAGCTTGGCCAGCCGGTCCGGCAGCTCGTGGTGGTACTCGGGGTAGTAGCGGGAGATGATGGCCAGGGAGAACTCCGGCAGGATCGAAGTCGCCGGCTCCCGTTCCAAGAGGAAGGCGAACGACTCCCGGACGACCTCCTCGCAGTCCTCGTCGGCGAGGCCCCAGTCGGCGAGCAGCGTGGGGGGGACGATGACGCGGTGCGAGGTCGTGTCGCTCCCCGCGGTCACCTCGACCCCGAACTCGTTGGGGCCGGCCGGGGTGATCCGGATATCGCTCACGACCCCCAAGGTACCCCGTGGGCACCCGGGGGTATCGCTCAGGGATGACCTGGTGGCAATCAGCCGTGGTGTACCAAGTTTACCCGCGCTCGTTCCTCGACACCGACGGCGACGGCGTCGGCGATCTCGGTGGCGTCGGGTCCAAGCTCGCCTACCTGCGCTGGCTGGGTGTCGACGGTCTGTGGCTGTCGCCGATCTACCGGTCGCCGATGGCCGACTTCGGCTACGACGTCAGCGACCACTGCGCCATCGACCCCCTCTTCGGCGACCTCGCCGGCTTCGACCGCCTCTTGGCCGACGCCCACGCCGGCGGCCTCCGGGTCATGCTCGACTGGGTGCCGAACCACACCAGCGACCGCCACCCGTGGTTCGTGGAGTCCCGCGCGTCACGGGCGTCGCCCAAACGGGACTGGTACGTGTGGCGCGACGGCCACGGTCCGGGCACACCACCCAACAACTGGCTCGCCGCCTTCGGGGGCCGGGCATGGACCTGGCACGACGAGACGGCGCAGTGGTACCTCCATCTCTTCCTGCCCGAGCAGCCCGACCTGAACTGGGCCAACCCCGGCGTGGTCGACGCCATGCACGACGTCCTGCGCTTCTGGCTGGACCGAGGCGTCGATGGGTTCAGGGCCGACGTGGTCCACCTGATCGGCAAGGACCCGGCGCTTCCCGACCAGCCCCCCGAGCTGGCCGGCATGGACCTGGTCGGTGTCCACGACCACCCGGCGTCGCACCCGCTGCTGCGCTCCATCCGATCCGTGCTCGACTCCTACCCCGGCGAGCGGGCCATGGTCGGGGAGGTGAACCTGGGCACGCCTGCCCTGCTCGCCCCGTACTACGGCGCCGGCGACGAGCTGCACATGGTGTTCAACTTCTCCCTGCTGTGGGCGCAGTGGGACGCCGGCGAGTGGGCCGAGCGCATCGCCGCCTCGGAGGCCGCCCTCACGCCGGCCGGCGCCTGGCCGGTGTGGGTGCTCTCCAACCACGACACGCCCCGCCACCACACCCGCCACGGCGGGCGTGAGGACCGGGCGCGGGTGGCGGCCGCCGTGCTGCTGACGCTACGCGGGACACCGTTCCTCTACGCCGGCGAGGAGCTGGGGCTGGAGGATGCCGTGGTGCCCGACGCGCAGAGGGTCGATCCCGGGGGCCGCGACGGCTGCCGCTCCCCGATCCCGTGGGACGGCTCGCCCCGGCACGGGTGGGCCGGCGACCCGTGGCTGCCCTGGCCGCCCGAGACCGGCGACGCGGCCGCCCTCGCCGGCCACGAGGGCTCGATCCTGCACCTGTACCGCCGGCTCCTGGCCGCCCGCCGGGCGTCGCCGGCCCTCCACGCCGGCTCCTGGGAGCCGCTGCCGGCGCCGGCCGGCGTGTTGGCCTACGAGCGCCGGGCCGGCGACGACGTGCGCCAGGTGTGGGCCAACTTCGGCGACGAGCCCGTCAACTGCCCGATCGCCGGCGGCTGGTCCGTGGACGTGGCGACGGGCGACCGGCGCGCCTGGAGCGGGCGCCTCGGCGGCGCCGAGGCGATCATCCTCCGGCCGGCTGGGTAGGGACGTCGGCATGCACGAGCGCTGGTACAAGCAGGCTGTGATCTACTGCCTCGACGTCGAGACGTTCCAGGACTCCGACGGGGATGGCATCGGCGACTTCCCCGGCCTCACCAGCCGGTTGGACTACCTGGACCGCCTCGGCGCGACCTGCGTCTGGCTCAACCCCATCCACCCAGGGCCCAACCGCGACGACGGCTACGACGTCGCCGACTTCTACGCCGTCGATCCCCGCCTGGGCTCGCTGGGGGACTTCGCCGAGTTCGTGCACCAGGCGGGAAACCGCGGCCTGCGCGTGATTATCGACCTCGTCGTGAACCACACATCCGACGAGCACCCCTGGTTCAAGGCCGCGTGCGCGGATCCGTCGTCGAGATACCGCGACTGGTATGTGTGGTCGAAGGACGAGCCGACCGACCGCTTCCAGGGCATGGTGTTCCCCGGCGTCCAGCACGAGACCTGGACCTGGCAGGAAGAGGCCGGCGCCTGGTACTACCACCGGTTCTACGAGCACCAGCCGGACCTGAACATGGCCAACCCCGAGGTCCGGGCCGAGGTGCGCAAGATCATGGCCTTCTGGCTCCAGCTCGGCGTCGCCGGCTTCCGGATGGACGCCGCCCCGTTCATCATCGAGCGCACCCGGCCCGACGAGCCGACGTCGCCAATGGAGTTCGACTTCCTGCGCGAGTTCCGGGAGCTGTTGTCGTGGCGCAAGGGCGATGCCGTGATCCTGGCCGAGGCCAACGCCGAGAAGGAGGAGCTCGTCGAGTACTTCGGGCCCGTAGGGGAGCGCCTGCCCATGCTCTTCAACTTCCTCGTCAACCAGCGCCAGTTCCTGGCCATGGCCCGGGGCGACGCTACGCCCATCGTCTCGGCGCTCGAGGCGGCGCCGAAGATCCCCGACTCCTGCCAGTGGGCGACCTTCCTCCGCAACCACGACGAGATCGACCTCGGCCGGCTCAGTGAGCGGGAGCGGGCGGAGTGCTTCGCCGCGTTCGGCCCCGAGGAGAGCATGCAGCTCTACGGCCGGGGCATCCGCCGGCGCCTGGCCCCGATGCTCGGCAACGACCGCCGGCGCATCGAGCAGGCCTACAGCATCCAGTTCACCCTGCCCGGCACGCCGGTGCTGCGCTACGGCGAAGAGATCGGCATGGGCGACGACCTGTCGCTACCCGAGCGCGACGCCATCCGCACCCCGATGCAATGGACCGGCGGGCCCAACGGCGGGTTCTCCACCGCCAGGAGGAAGTCGGACCTGCACCGGCCGGTCATCAGCGGCGGCGACTTCGGGTACGAGACCGTCAATGTCGAGGCTCAGCGGAACGACCCGGCGTCCCTCCTGCACAGGATCGAGCAGATGCTCCACACCCTGCGCGAGTGCCCGGAGTTCGGAATCGGCACGTGCACGCGCGTCGACGCCGGCGACCGGGCGGTGCTCGCCCTGCACTACGAGGCTCCGGGAGGGGTGATGCTGGCCCTGCACAACCTCTCCGACAAGAAGCGCACCGTCGACCTCGGCGAGCAGCCGGGCCAGGAGGGCGACCCCTTCGAGATGTTCGCCGACGGCCGTTACGACCGGGTCGGGCCCGAGCTCAAGGGCGTCGAGCTCGCCGGCTACGGCTACCGCTGGATCCGCCTTCGGGAGACGCCCGGGCGCTAACCCAGCTCGCTGAAGAACCGCCAGATGGTGCTCGTGGCGTCGAGGGCGCCGTTGGCGGTGCCCAGGCCGGCGGCGAACCAGATGTGGCCGGCGCCCTCCACGGTGACCAGACGCACCACCGCGCCGTCGCGGCACCCGGTCCACGACTCGGTGGTGACCGGCCCGGCGGGTTGCGCCGGCGCCGGCGCGGGCATCGGCGAACCGCAGCCGGCGACCTCGGCCCAGCGGGCCACCATCGCCGGCGTGGCTGTGTACGGCGGTCCGCCCTGGGCCTCCTCCGCCGATGGCTGGCCCCCCAGGTAGGGCACGAGCTGGTCCTCGGTCCCGTGGATCTCGAGCACCGACACCGGCCGCGACGGCTGGCAGTCGACGACGACCGCGCCGGCGACGGATCCCACGGCCTTCACCCGGTCGGCCCGCTCGCAGGCGAACCGGTAGGCCATCATGGCCCCGTTCGACACGCCGGCCACGAACACCCGTGTGGCGTCGACGGGGTAGTCGGCCTGGAGCCGGTTGAGCACATCGGTCAGGAAGCCGACGTCGTCGAGGCCGCGCCGGGGTGCGTTGCCGCAGCACGTGCCGGCGTTCCAGGCTCTGCCGGCGCCTTCGGGGTACGCCGCGATGAACCCCCCGGCCACGGCTTCCCGGTCGAACAGCGTCGTCTTCACCATATCCTCGGCGGTGTTGTTGCCACCGTGGAGCACCATGACGAGCGGCGCCGGCCGCGACCGATCCAGCGTCGGCGGCACGTAGACGCGGTAGGACCGGTCCAAGCTGTCGACGGTGAGGCGGTGGAGCTGGACCGGCGCCGGCGGGGCCGAGGAGCTGTCACTACCGCCGCCGCAGGCCGCGGTCACGACCAGCACCACCAACGCGATCCCGCACCGCCGTCCGATGGCGCGAGCGTACCCGCCGGCGGTCAGACGAGCTGTGGCGGTCGCCCCGAGCGCACCCACTTGCGGCGGATCGACCGACGTTCCTCCTCGGTCGTGCCGCCCCACACGCCCGTCATCTGGTTGGTCTCCAGGGCGTACTGGAGGCACAGCTCCCGGACCGGGCAGTCGAGGCACAACGCCTTGGCCATCTCGGCCTGGGCCAACGGCTTGCCCGAGCCGCCGAGTGGGAAGAAGAGGTCCGGGTCGCTGCCCAGGCACCGGGCCTGGCTCCGCCAGCTCTTGTCGTTCTCCGCCAAAGACTGCTCACCCAATGTGGCCCCCCGCCAGACGTGAGAGTGGATATCTGCCCGGGTATACCCATCTCACTGCACGTCAAAACAAGAACGAGAGCGCCACTTCCCCGCTGGAGGGCGTCATTGCGTCAGCCGTCCTAGGATCGGTCCCGCCGTGACCGACCTCGCGCCCGAACTGCTCGCTCCCGACGTGACCGACCCCGCAGTCGACGACGGTGACGACGACGATCTCGCCCACTACGCCCGCAACGACGAGCTTGTCGCGGCGCGCAAGCAGGGGCGGGCGGTCAAGGCGCTGTGCGGCACGCTGTTCCATCCCCACGCCGATCCCAGCAAGCTGCCGGTGTGCGTGGTGTGCCAGGAGCTCGCCGCCTCGCACTCCCGCTGAGGCTCAGCGGCCGGCGTGCTCCTTGGTGAGCGCGAGCCCGCCGTAGGCCAGCACCGCGGCGAGGGGGATGCCGAGGTAGGCCCCCACCGACAGGAAGTCGGTGGTGCTGGCCAGCTTCCACGCCAGCAACGCCAGCACCGCGAACCCCGCCGGCGCCTGCAGCTTGACGAGGGTGGGGTTGACCTTCTGGTTGCTGTACTTCGTGAGCAGCACCTGGGCGACCATGGCGACGGTCACCAGGAACGCCAGCGTGCCCTGGAGCTGGTTCGGCTGTTGCAGCCCCGTGAGGGTGGGGTCGCCACCGAGGAACCCGAGCATCTCCAAACGGTGCCAGGGAAAGAAGGCCAGGCTGACGAGGAGGAGGCCCCCGGTCACCACCACGAACCGTTCCCCTCGACTGAGCCTCGCGAGCACTTTCTCCCTTTCGTGAAGTCGCCCAACGATGCCATGAAAGGGCGGTACGGTGCCGTGTGATGCGCATCGGCGTCCTCGCTTCGAGCGGCGGGACCAACCTGCAGGCCATCCTCCGCGCCGGGTTGCCGGTGGTGGCGGTTGTGGTCGACCGCCCGTGCGGCGCGACATCGGTGGCCGAGGCCGCCGGGGTGCCGGCCGAGCTCGTCCGCCGGGAGTCCTTCGGGCCCGACTTCGACCGGGGCGCGTATACCGAGCAGGTGGTCGAGGCCCTGGAGCGCCACCGCGTCGAGCTCGTCGTCATGGCCGGGTTCGGCACCGTGCTCGACAAGCAGATCCACGACGCGTACCCGATGCGCGTCCTCAACACCCACCCGGCCCTGCTTCCCGCCTTTCCCGGCTGGCACGCGGTGGAGGAGGCGCTGGCCTACGGCGTGAAGGTGACGGGCTGTACCGTCCACCTGGCCACCCTGGAAGTCGACAGCGGGCCGATCCTGGCCCAGGAGGCGGTGCCCGTCCTCGACGGCGACACCCCCGAGACCCTGCACGAACGCATCAAGGAAGTGGAGCACCGCTTGTACCCCGAGACCATCCGTTGGTTCATCTCCCGGTGAGGGCGCTGCTCTCCGTCTACGACAAGACCGGCCTCGTCGAGCTCGCCCGCGGCCTGTCGCGCCTCGGCTGGGAGCTGGTATCCAGCGGCGGTACCGCCGCCGCGCTCTCCGAGGCCGGGATCGCCTGCACGCCCGTCGAGGCGGTGACGGGCAGCCCCGAGATGCTCGGCGGGCGGGTCAAGACGCTGCATCCCGCCATCCACGGTGGCATCCTCGCCGACCGCGACCGGCCCGAGCACCTCGCCGACCTGCTGGCCCAGAACATCGCCGCCATCGGGCTGGTGGTGTGCAATCTGTACCCGTTCCGCTCCGACCCGTCGGTGGAGATGATCGACATCGGCGGGCCCACCATGGTGCGGGCCGCGGCCAAGAACCACGCCCACGTGGGCGTGGTGGTCGATCCGTCCGAATACCCGGCAGTCGTCGAGGAGCTGGCCCGCGACGGCCTGCTCAGCCCCGAGACCCGCCGGCGGCTGGCCCGCGCCGCCTTCGCCCACACCGCGGCCTACGACGCGGCCATCGTGACGTGGTTCGACGGGGAGGCCGGCGCCTACGCGCTCCCGGCCACGCTCGGCCTGCGTCTCGAGCGAGTGTCGCAGCCCTTGCGCTACGGCGAGAACCCGCACCAGCAGGGGGCGCGCTACCGCCGGCTGGGGGCCCACAGCTGGTGGGACGACGTGATCCAGCACGCCGGCCTGCCGCTGTCGTACCTCAACCTGTTCGACGCCGCCGCCGCGTGGCAGCTCGTCCACGAGCTGGGCAAGAGCGGGGAGCACGGCCCGTGCCCGGCGGTCGCCATCATCAAGCACGCCAACCCTTGCGGCGCCGCGGTGGCCGGCGACCTGGCCACGGCCTACCGGCTGGCGTATGAGGCCGACGAGAAGTCGGCGTTCGGGGGCATCGTGGCCCTGAACCGCCCGGTCGACGATGCCACCGTGGCGCACATGGTGGCCGCAGCCCAGGCCGACGTCGTCATCGCGCCGGGCTACATGTCCACGACGCTCGACGCGCTGGTCGCCAAACGCAAGAACACCCGCCTGCTCCAGGCACCGCCGCCCGGCGACGAGGAGCTGCACGTCCGCCAGATCAGCGGCGGGTTCCTCGTGCAGCAGCCGTACCGCTTCGCGGCCGCCCGCGACACGTGGCGGGTCGTGACCAAGGTGGCGCCGACGGCCGCGCAGTGGGCCGACGCCGAGCTGGCCTGGAAGCTCGCCGGCTACACCAAGTCGAACGCGGTGGTCCTCGTGGCCGGCGGCCAGGCCGTAGGTATCGGCGCCGGCCAGCAGAGCCGGGTCGACGCAGGGGAGATCGCAGCCCGCAAGGCCGCCGGTCGGGCCAAGGGCGGCGCGTGCGCCACCGACGCCTTCTACCCCTTCCGCGACGGCCTCGATGTTGCCGCGGCGGCCGGCGTGGCCGTCGTGGTCCAGCCCGGGGGGTCGGTGCGCGACAAGGAGCTGATCGCTGCCGCCGACGAACAGGGCCTGGCCATGGTGCTCACCGGCGAGCGGCAGTTCAGGCACTGATGGCCGCGGTCGTCATGCACGGGGCGCCCGTCGCGGAAGCAGTCCTGGCCGGCGTGGCCGGCGGCGTGGCCACCCTGGCCGGCGCGGGCCGCACCGTCGGGCTGGGCACGATCCTCGTGGGTGAAGACCCGGCTAGCGCCGGCTACATCCGCAAGAAGCACGAGGCGTGCGAGGCAATGGGCATCCGCTCCGCCCATCGCCAGCTCGAGGCCGACGCGCCCCTGGCGGAGATTCTCGACGCGGTCCGGTCGTTCAACGAGGACCCCGCGGTCGATGCCTTCCTGATCCAGAACCCGTTCCCCGGTGGACAGGACTACAACGCGGCCATCGCCGCCGTCGACCCGGCCAAGGACGCCGACGGGCTGCACCCCACCAACCTGGGTCTGCTCGCCCTGGGGGTCGACGACGCCCCGCTGGCGTGTACGCCGGCGGGAATCATGGCCATGCTCGCCCACTACGAGGTGCCGGTGGAGGGCCGCAACGTGGTGATCGTGGGGCGGGGGCCGACGATCGGCCGGCCGTTGTCGCTCCTGCTCTCCCAGAAGCGCAGGGGGGCGAACGCGGCGGTGACCGTTGTCCACACCGGCGTGGCGAACTGGGCCGACTACACCCGCGCCGCCGACATCGTGGTGGGCGGCGCCGGCGTGGGGAACATGATCGGCCCCGACGACGTGCGGGCCGGCGCCGCAGTGGTGGGGGCGGGGCTGACGTGGGAGGGCAAGCGCGTCATCTCCGACGTCGATGAGAGGGTCGGCGAGGTCGCCGGCTGGGTCACGCCCCGACGCGGCGGCGTGGGTGTCACCACCGTCGCTCAACTGCTGGCGAACGCCGTGCGTGCAGCGCAGCGCCGCGCCGCGGCAAGCTAGTCACTCACATGGCCCAGATCATCCAGCTCATCGACGAGGGGACGACGTTCTCCTTCGAGTTCTTCCCGCCCAAGAACGACGTGGAGCAGGCCACGCTCGTGCGCACGCTGCGCGAGCTGGAGCCGCTCCACCCGGCGTTCGTGTCGGTCACCTACCGGGGCGGGCGGGTCTCCCGCGAGCGCACCCACGACCTCGTCGCCGGCATGATCCGGACCACCACGCTCAACCCCATGGCCCACCTCACCTGCGTGGTCCACAGCCGGCTGGAGCTGGCCGAGATTCTTGTGGAGCTGCGCAAGGCCGGCGTCGACAACGTGCTCGCCCTCGGCGGCGATGCCCCGCCCGATGCCAAGGAGCTGGGCCACGCCGAGCTGACCCACGCCATCGACCTGGTCGACCTGGCCCGCGCTATCGGCGGCTTCTCCATCGGCGTGGCGGCCCACCCCGAGCTGCACCCCAGCTCGGGCGGCGACCGCGACCTGGACCGCCGGCACCTGGTCGCCAAGATGCAGCTGGCCGACTTCGCCATCACCCAGTTCTTCTTCCGGACCAGCGACTACCTCAGCCTGGTCGACGACCTGTCGCATCGGGGCATGAACAAGCCGGTGATCGCCGGCATCATGCCCATCACCAGCCTCTCGGGCGTGAAGCGCATGGCCGAGCTGTCGGGGTGCGAGGTGCCCGCAGAGGTGGTCGCCCGCGTGGAAGCGGTGGCCGATAACCCCGAGGACGTGCGTCGGGTGGGCGTGGAGCTGGCCACCGAGCTGTGCCGCGACCTGCTCGACAACGGCGTGCCCGGCCTGCACTTCTACACGCTCAACCGGTCGACCGCGACCCGGGAGATCTACGCCAACCTCGGGCTGGTGCCGAGCTCTCAGGGCTGAGCGCGCCCAACGGTGACGGCGTCGCCGTCAGCGGACCTGAACCACGATCTCATGGTGGCCGGTGGCGCCACCGGGGCGGGGACGCCGACGGTTGTCGGTCTGCACCCGTCCGGCCGCGTCGATCGCACGCACGGTGATGCGGTGCCGGCCGGGGGTGGCATCCCAGTCGTAGCGCCACTGGCGCCAGAGGTAGGGGGTCAGCTCACCGGCGAGCACCGCCGGCTCCCATGGCCCGCCATCGACGGCGACCTCGACCGCTTGAACGCCCGCAGGGGGTGCCCCCGCCATGCCGGCCAGGGTCTGGCGGCCGCGGCTCAGCTCGGCGCCATAACGGGGCGTGTCGATGCGAGACTGGATCTCGACGGGGCCGAGCTTGTCCCACCCGCGCGGTACCCAGTACCCGTCGAAGCCCTCGAGGGTGGTCAGCTCGATCTCCTCCAGCCACTTGGTGGCCGACACGTACCCGTAGAGCCCCCCGACCACCAGCCGGGCCGGGAACCCGTGGGCGAAGGGCAGCCCCTCGCCGTTCATCCCGACGGCGACCAGCGCCGGCCGCCCGTCGGAAGCCAAGGCCGTCGGGAAGCCGCCCGTCCAGCCATCGATTGACCGGCCGACGATCTGGGTGCCCTCGGGACGCGCACCGGCCTGCTCGAGCAGGGTGGCGAGGGCCACGCCCTGCCAGCGCGCACTCCCCGCCAGCGACCCCCCGACCTCGTTCGACACACACGAGAGCGTGACGTCGGCCTCTGTATCGGACAGCGCCACGAGCTCGTCGAAGGTGAGCTCGAACGGCCGATCCACCAGTCCGCCGATGCGCAGGCGCCAGCTGGTCAGGTCGACCCGGGGCACGACCAGGGCGGTGTCGATGCGGTAAAAGCGACTGTTGGGAGTGAAGAGGGGCGTGAGGCCAGCGATATCGGTGAACGATGTGGCCGAGGCCGGCTGGCCGAGAGGGGCGCTGGGTGCCGGCAGAGCCACGTCCGGCGCCCCGCGGGAGGTGAAGCGGGCCAGGAACCGGCCGGTACCGCCCGCGAGCACCATCACCGCGGCACCCTGACCAATGGCGCGCAGGGTGGCTCGGCGCCCTCGGCTGTCGGCCTCGTCGTCGGGGACTTCGCCACCGGTGCCGGCGGGGTTGGGGAGGGGTACGGCCACGGCCAGCCACAGTGCGGCCAGCCCGGCGGCGACGGTGGCGACGCCGGCAGCCAGGGCAACCGCCGGCCGGCCGGTCGTACGGGTGAGCGCCGGCCAGGTCAGCAGCACCCCGCCGGCGAGGTAGGCCACGAGCGGCACCCACGGCCGGCGCCGGGCCACCCGCCCGATGGCCGCGCCGATGAGGAGGGCGACGGCCGCCATGGCCGCGACCAGCACCGGCTTGTCGGCGGTGCCGAAGGTCTCGATGGCCAGGTCCTTGGCCCGCGGCGGGGCCCGATCGATGACCGCCTGGCCGAGGGATACCAACAGCGACGGCGTCATCCGGTCGAGCCCGCCGACGAGCTCGCCGGCGGCCAGGGCGACCACCGCCGCGACTGCGCCCGACGCCCCGGGGTGGCGGGCCGTCCAGTCGGGGCCGTTGGGCCGCGTGCCGCGAACCGAGCGTGGAGCCGTGGTGGTGGTCCTAGGTGACTTCGAAGGTGACCGGGATGATCACGGCCGAGCCACTCGAGGGGACGACGGTGACCGACCCGGTCCAGCTCCCGCGCATGGAGAACTTGGCGTTGAAGCGGTAGGTGCCGGCCGACACCTCGGTGCCCTCGCCGCGCACCGGCGGGTGAGACATGCCGACCATGTCAGTGTTGAGGCACACCTTTGCGCCCTTCACCGCCGTGCCGTCGCGGGTGATGCTCACCTCGAAATTGGCGGCGTCGGTCCGGGGCGGGGAGGAGAACGCCAGCTTGTAGGCCGCGTCGGTGCTTGCCGAGCCCCCACAGGGCCCCACGGAGCCGGCCGCGGTGGTCTGGGTGACGCCTGCCGCCTCCGTCGCCTGGGTGTCGCCGCTGTCGTCGCCTCGAAAGAGCGCGAACGCCCCGACGAAGACCACCACGGCCACCAGGGCGATCAGCCCGATCCTCGAACGGCTCATCTGCGGACCTTCCTTCTCTCGGTCGGGCCGATCATCCTCCGGCCTTCTTGCGCTGGTAGGCGTTCTTGTAGCCCTCGTAGGTGACGAAGGTCATCAGGCCGCCGGGCTCCACGGTGTCGTTGCCGACGTGGTGGAGGATGTGGCAGTGGAACATCCAGTCGCCTGGGTCGTCGGCCACGAACTCCACGTCGTACCGCTCTCCTGAGCCGACGAGGACCGTGTCGGCCAGGTACGGACTGGCCAGGCGGGCGCCGTCCTTGGCCACCACCAGGAACCGTTTCCCGTGCAGATGCATGGGGTGGGCCTGGTACCCGGCGTTCATGATCCGGATCAGTGCCCGGTCACCCTCCTTGACCACCATGTTCTCGGTCGCCGGGAACGACTTGCCGTTCAGGGTGAACCAGTTGTACTCGGCCTGGTTGTGCCCGGCGTGGCCCACTCCCTCCCAGCCGTTGCGGCCGTCGGGCAGGCGAATCCACTCGTCGACGAGCTGTATGAACTCCTTGTCGTACGCCGGTTCGTCCTTGCCCTTGATCACCATGGCGCCGGACAGGCCCATGTCGAGCTGGCGGGCCGAGTCGAAGTGGGAGTGGTACCAGAAGCTGCCCGACGGCTTGGCCGTGAACTCATAGGTGAAGCTCTTACCCGCCTCCACCGCGTCCTGGGTGACGCCGGGGATACCGTCCATCTCGTTGGGCACCGCCACCCCGTGCCAGTGGATGGTGGTGGCCGCCGGGAGCTTGTTGGTGAACTCGACGCGCACCTTGTCGCCCTCGTCGAGCCAGAACTCCGGACCGGGCACCTGGCCGTTGTAGCCCCAGGCCGTCACCGTCTTGCCGGGAATGATCTCCCACTGGACCGGCTCGGCGGTCAGCTTGAACACCTTGACGCCGTCGACCATCTGGGACTCGGCTCGGGTGGTGCGTTGGCTCCTGACCGGCGTGGTGGCCATGTCGGTCTGGGCCGGCACGTCGACCTGCTCCTGATGGACGTCACCGCCCGTGGGGCCGGCGCCATGGTCGTCGGCGGCGGTGGTGGGGGCGGCCACGCCCGAGGGCGAGGTGTCACCGCCGCCGTTCCCGTTCCCGCCGCCGGCGAAGAGGGCGGCGGCGATGATGGCCACCACCGCTACCGCGCCGAGGATCCCGAGGAAGCGGAGGTTGGCGGCCTTCTCCTTCGCTCCGGCACCGCCGGAACGGCCCGCGTCGCCTCCGCTCTCGCTGTCGCCGGTCTTGCCGTCGCTCGGCATCAGGGGGTGCTTCTCGCCGCCGAGGAAGCCGAGCCGCGGCGGGAGCTGCTGAGGGCGACGAGAAGGAGGGCTCCACCGGCAACGAGGGTGATGGCCGCGCCGGCAAATCCGGCCGCGACCGCGTTGGTGCCGCCGGTCGAGGTGCCCAGCGGCGTTGGTTGATCGAACCGGATACGCGTGAAGAACGCGTCCTCGGCCTCGTTCGTCGTGCCCCCAACCCGGGAATCGGCCCAGGCAAGGTAGGCGGCCTTATCCGTGGAGGCCAGCGCAATCGGCGCTCGGATGTCACTGCGGTTGAAGGTCACGCCGACGCTGCCGTCGATCATCCGATCGGTCGCTCGGATGTTGGGCGACCAGGTCGCACCCCCGTCGTTCGAGTAGGCGTAGTACACGTCCCAGTAGCGCTCCCCGACAGCGGTGCCCATGTTCCCCGACTCGCCCGGCGTGAAGAACGGGTCGTTGCGGAAGTCGAACCAGGCCACGTCGACGCGCCCGTTGGGGGCAACGCTGACGTTGGGGAAGTACTGGTCGGTGCGCCTCGCCGGGTCGTCGTCGGTGATGTTCATCGGCTCGCTCCAGGTCTCGCCACGATCGGTGGAGCGGGTGAAATATGCCTCGGACGGGTTGGATGGCTCGCCGGTGGGCGTCCTGGCCCCGCGCGCCGCGTAGGTGAGGTACAAGGTGTCGCCGGCGGAAATAGCCACACTCGGGTTGTCGATCTGGTCGACACCGTCGTTGATGACCTTGGTCGTCCAGGTGGCGCCGCCGTCGGCCGAGCGGAACATGAACAGTCGAGATTTCGGTGCCGGCGTGCCTTGAGCCGCGTTGGGCCGCTCCTTGGTGAAGCCGTAGACGGTGCCGTCGGAGCCGACGACCATCGAGGGGGTGTCGGCGTGGGTTTGGAGGTCCCCGCTGAACGAGAGGCCCGCGGCGGCTGCCTGGGCATCGTCGAAGGTCGCCCGCAGGACATCGACGGGGTCGGACCAGGTCCGGCCCCCATCGCTCGATGAGGCGATGTAGGCGCGCTGCGGGAAGGCGCGGAACGACACGTCGTCGATGCCCCCGTTCCACAGGCGCCAGCCCATGTACAGCTTGTTCGGGTCCGTGGGGTCGACGGCCATGCTGGGGAGCCGCCACTGATAGAAGCCCGACCTGGTCGGCCCACCACCGGGCGGGGTGTAGGTGAAGCCGTCGGTCTTGGCCACGGTGAAGGTGTCGTGGGTGAGGCCGAGATCGGTGCTGCGTGCGAGGAGCGGCGTGATCGGGCCGTTGGGATGGCCGGTGGCGGTGGCCGAACCGCTCATGGCCACGTAGAGGGTCCCGTCCGAGCCGAATGCCGGCGCCATCACCGGGCCGAAGTTGCGGTGGATGCAGAAGTCCTGGTCCGGGGGAAGAAGGTTCGGCGCGGTGGTCCGCCACGACAGCCCGCCGTCCTGGGAGACCCGAACGCCGCACCCCCCGTTGCGAGCGTCACCCACCGCCATGACCACTGTCGACGGATCCTTGGGGTCGACGGCCAGGGCGGGGGAAACGAACAGCCTGACGGGGTTGGGGTCAGTGGTGACCGGTCTGGGTGACTCGACCACCGGCGGATCCAGGGTGGGCCCGCCGTGCGCCGTCCCTGTGACGGCCAACCCAGCGAGAGCGACCATCCCGACGCCGGCACTGAAATCCCGAAGCCTCGAATCCCTAAGTCTCGGCAACGATGTCTCCTCCATCTCGGCGACAGCGCCGGAGCCGGCGTGCGCTCTAGAGGGGCGGTTGGCCGAAGCCAGCACCGGTCCCGTCCCAAGTATGGGCGCTCGTGCCGGGTCGGCCAATCGGGGATGACCCTGACTGGATCTCGGGGTCGGGCCAACCATGCTCGACCGGCGCGTCCTGGGTCTACCTGGGCACGCCACTGGCCCACCCCGCCTAGCTAGGTCACGTCGGGATGTGCTGAGGGGTGGGCCGGCGACGGGTGACCAGGAAGGCGAGCACCATGGCGATACCCATTCCAAGCATCACGCCCGCGATCGCGAGTGGCCACGCATTGGTCGTGCCGCTGGATGCGCCGACGAGGATGTCATCCGGGTCCAGCTTCAGGGACGCGAAGTAGACGTCCTCTGCGTTCGTCACGGCATTCCCGGCACGGCTGTCCTGCCAGGCGAAGTACACCGAGTCGTTGGTGGACGCGATGCCGACGTTGTAGTGGCTGTGCACGTTGTTGGACCACACACCGATGTTGCGGTCGATCAGGCGGTCGCTGATCCGGGTGTTCTCACTCCACGTCCGGCCACCGTCGGTGGACGAGCTGTAGTACACGTCGTTGAACCCACCGACGTTGAATGGGGCTGCGAACTCGACGGGGAGCTTCTCCGGCTCGGCGCTGTTGCGGAAGTCGTACCAGGCGACGTCGACCCGGCCGTTCGGCGCGATCGAGATACCCGGGTCGTAATGCTGGGTGTTCACCCGGCTGGCGTCGTCGTTGATCGTGATCCGGTCGCTCCAGGTCGCGCCGCCGTCGCTCGAGACCCGGACGAAGATCTCATTGTCGTCGGCTGCGGTGGGCACTTCCTTGGTGGTCCCGTACCAGACAAAGTAGAGGTTGTTCGAGATCGGGTCGGCGGCGAGCACGTGCTTGCGGTTGTGGAAGAAGCCGGCGCTGCCGGGTTCGATCACGACCGCCTCACTCCACGTGCGCCCGTGGTCGGTGGACTGGCGGTACCACACGGGGCGCACGATGGGATTGGTCGGGTTGAACTCGCCCGAGGGGAAGACGGCGTGGACGACGCCCTTGCCGTCGACCGCGAGGCGGGGCTGGTAGTGACGGCGGTCGTCGGTACGCATCGGCGTCGGCTCGCCGAACGTGTTGCCACCATCGTTCGACGCGGCGATGCGGCCGCCGGTGGGCTGCATCCAGCCCACATAGACGTAGCGGGAGTCGTGAGGATCGACTGCGATCGTCGGGCGACGG
Source organism: Acidimicrobiales bacterium (assembly GCA_051003575.1). GTDB lineage: Bacteria > Actinomycetota > Acidimicrobiia > Acidimicrobiales > AC-14 > CADCTB01. The sequence continues at coordinate 43,218 of JBPCLE010000208.1, forward strand.
TTGTCGGGGTTGGAATCGGTCCCCCTGAACACCGACGTGGTCTCCCATGTTCGCCCGCTGTCCGAGGAGCGGGCGAGGAAAACGTGACGGGGCCGTTCGCTGCGGTTCCGGTCGGCGAAGGCAGGATCCGTCGCCGTGAACGCCACATAGAGGACGGCGTCGGAGTCGAACGCCATGGTGAAGTACGGCCCGTTGATGGCGTAGTCGGAGTTCCAGGTGAAGGGCTTGATCATCGGGTCACCGCCCGGGAACCAGGTCCGCCCGTCGTCGGTCGAGGTGTGGACCTTCACGGCGAAGTCCCCGAAGACGTTCGTCTCAACGATGACGAGCTCACCGGTGTCGGGGTTAACAGCGATCTGCGGTGACGAGTGGGCGCGGACAGGGTTGGGGTTCCCGGTTACCTGGACGGCGTTGGTGACAACCGGCTCGTCTCCAACCTGGGCCGATGCAGGGCCGGCAACCAGGGCTGATACCGCGCCGAGAATGAGCAAGAGATGTACGGGTCGAATCGCTGGCCTGACGCGCAACATGATCTCCCGAGTTCGACGATTGTGGTAGGTGCCGTCCACCCTACCCGTGGACCCCCGACCCTACCCGTGGACCCCCGACCCGACGCACGGACCCCGGGGCCATGGCGACACTGGTCGAATGGGAACTCGCCTCCCGAGGGTACGCGGACGAGCTGAGGGGTAAGGCGTGTGAGGATGACGTTCGTTCTCGTCCTGCTCATTCTCGTGGCGGCGGCCGCGGGCGGTTTCCTCGGCGAACTCCTGGAGTTCGCTGCATGGATCATCGTGGTCCTCGTCGCCCTGGGCGCCGTCGCCGGCTTCCTCGCCTGGCGGGCCGTGCGCTCGTTCGTCGACGGACGGCGTCGCTGACGATGCTGTGCACTACGCGGGCACCGGGATCCGGCTGCGGCGCGGTGCCCCAGGGCGCAGCTCTCAGGCGGCGAGCTGCTTTTGTAGCGGCGTGGGGAACCGGGGGGTGATGCGCACGTCGCCCAGCCACGCCGTGAGCCGCGCCGCCTCGGCCGCCACCGCGGCGGCGACCTCGGCGCCGGCATCCTCCAAGAGGCGGAACACCACCTCGCCGGTGTCCTTGCGCTGGGCCCAGCCGCCGATGATCCGCCCGTCGGCCCACACCGTGGGGCCGGCGTTGCCGTTGGTGTCGAACAGCGCCTTGCCATGGCCGCCGAGGTACCAGTCGCGCTGCTTCCAGCCCATCGTCGTCGGGTCGAGGCTGGGCAGGAGGGCGACCCACGGCGCCGGCGCAGGCGTCGGCTCCACGTCGTCTGCCAGGACGATGCCCGGCTCGCCGTCGAGGTCGACCGCCTCGACGGCGATGGATGCGAGCGCCAACCTGACCTGCCCGAGCGTCAGCCCGCTCCACCACTTCAGGTCGGCGATGGTCGCCGGCCCGAAGGCGCCGAGCCAGCGCCGGCAGAGCTCGATCCGGGCATCGTCGGCGGTGGGCGGCGTGGCCGTGGCCGGCACCCACGCGGAGATGGGCGACCACCGGTAGGCGCTGCTGTTCCACCCGCCCTTGGGCCGGCCCCGCACCACCTTCTGCTCGGTGGACAGCAGGAACAGCACCCGGGTGGTCATGCCCACGGTGCCCTCCCATTTCGTGCCCACCCCGACGATGAGCTTCTGGCGCAAGCCAGGGACGAGCTTTGCGAGCTCGGCGCCCGTGGCCTCGCCGGCCTTCTCGATGGCCGTCACAGTCGCCGCTCCGAGCGCCCGGAGGTGGGTATCGGGATCGGCCACGCCGGCCTCCCGGAGCATGGCCAGGGTCCGCGCTCGTTCGCCCGGGACCAGCGCGTCGGTGCAGGCGGCCTGGACCACCGGCACGAGCCCGACAGGCAGCACGAACATGGTCCGGCGCATGCACAGCGTGCGGACGAGCAGGCGCTCGTCGTAGAGGGCCTGCTCCAGCCGTTCGGCGCTGGGCGTGGCCATGCGGGCCGCGGCCGACAGGAACACCGTCGCCGGGTCGGTGCCGTGCAGGGCGACGACCGCGTCGGCGATGGCCACGGCGTCGTCGATGCGGGCGCTGGTCGCCAGGCGGTGCCGCACGCCGAGCCGGGCCCGGCGCTCGTCGACGGTCATCCGCAGCACGCGGGCATGATGGCAGGTCGATGGAGCTCGCCCAGTGCAACGTGGCCCTCGCCCAGGCGCCCCTGGACGCTCCGGTGATGGCGGGCTTTGTCAAGGCGATCGACGACGTCAACTGGCTGGCCGACCACAGCCCTGGGTTCATCTGGCGCCTGCCGCCCCAACACGGCCATGTGACCTTCGGACGGTTGGACGGCAACGAGGTCATCGTCACCCTCTCGGTGTGGGAGGACTTCGAGTCGCTCCAGCGCTACGTCTACCGCAGCGCCCACGGGCTGTTCATGGGCCAGCGTCGCCGGTGGTTCGTGCCTTTCGGTGGCCTGACCACCGCCATGTGGTGGGCGGCCGACGGCGAGCGGCCGGCGCTCGACGAGGGCGTGGGCCGCCTCGAACACCTGCGCCGCAGCGGGCCGACGCCGCACGCCTTCTCGCTGCGCCGGCAGTTCGACCCCGAGGTCACGTAGCGTGAGCTGATGCCCGACGAAACCTTGCGCGAGCTGGCCGAGGAGTTCTGGGAGACCCTGCTTGAGGCCAGCCCCAGCACCGCCACCCTGCTCGGCGACCACCGCTTCGACGACCGGCTGGAGGATCTCTCGGTGGAGGCCGAGCAGGCGCTCCGGGGGAGATGGGCCTCGCTGCGTGAACGGGTCGACGCAGTGCCCCGCGAGGGGTTGGACACCCAGGATCTGGTGACCTTCGGCCTCCTCAACGCCGAGCTTGACGACGCCATGGCCTCGATCGACCAGCGTCTGATCGAGTTGCAGTCCGACCAGATGACCGGCTTCCACGTCGACCTGCTCCAGGCCGTGCCGGTCATGGCCGCCCCCGACGAGGCGTCGGCGAACATGCTGGTGGAGCGGTTCCGCCAGATCCCCCGGGCACTGGCGCAGGCCGGCGAGCGCTTCCTGGCCGGCGCCGCCGCCGGCTGTACGCCGGCGGCGATCTGCGTGTCGCGCTCGGCGAACATGGTCGAGGGCTACCTGGCCTCGTCGCTCGACGACGACCCCTTCGCCAACGTTGGGGGCCCCGACGGTTGGGACCGGACCGAGCTGCGGCGGGTGGTGGAGGAGGAGGTGCGGCCGGCGTACCGGCGCATGGCCGACCTGCTGACGGACCGGCTCCTGCCCGTCGCCCGCGACGACGACCATTGCGGGCTGTCGTGGCTGGGCGACGACGGGGCGGCGATCTACGCCACCCTCGTCTCCCGCCACACCACCCTGGATCTGCCGGCGGAGGAGATCCACGCCATCGGCATGGCCGAGGTCACCGAGCGGCTGCCGGCGGAGTACGCCGAGGTGGGCGGGCGGATGTTCGGCATCACCGACCCCGCCGCGGTGCTCGACCGCCTTCGCACCGATCCGGCGCTGCGGTACTCCGCCGGCGAGGAGATCATGGCCGATGCCCGCGAGGCGTTCCTGGCCGCCAAGGCGCGCATGGGTGACTGGTTCGGCCGGCTTCCCCAGTCGGACTGTGCCATCGAGGAGGTGCCGGCGTTCCTGGCCCCGGACTCACCGAGCGCCTACTACTTCCCGCCGGCTGGCGACGGCTCCCGCGGCGGCACGTACTACGTCAACACCCACGCCCCCGAGGACAAGGCCCGCTACGAGACGGCCTCGATCGCATTCCACGAGGCCATCCCCGGCCACCACCTCCAGCTCGCCATCGCCACCGAGCTGACCGGCGTGCCCCGCTTCCGGCGGTTCTCGTTGACCAACACCGCCTATGTCGAGGGCTGGGGCCTGTACTCCGAGCGTCTGGCCGAGGACATGGGCCTCTACCGCAACGACCTCGACCGCCTGGGCATGTTGGCCGCCGACTCCATGCGGGCCTGCCGGCTGGTGGTCGACACCGGTCTGCATGCCCTGGGCTGGACTCGCCAGCAGGCCATCGACTTCATGGCCGCCAACATGCCGGTATCGGTGGAGGAGGTCACCGTCGAGGTCGACCGCTACATCGGGATGCCGGGCCAGGCCCTGGCCTACAAGCTCGGCCAGCGCGAGATCCTGCGCCTGCGGGAGTGGTCGCGCGCTGAGCTCGGCGACCGTTTCGACATCCGGGGCTTCCACGACGCCGTCCTCACCTCGGGCGCCGTACGCCTGCCGATCCTCGCCGAGCTGGTCGGCGCCTGGGTGGATTCCGTCCCTGCGTAGGCCGGTTGTGCCCACGCCGTAGGCTCAACTTCATGCCCGAGAAGATCACCACGACGGCCGGCGGAAGCCTGCACGTTCCCGACGAGCCGATCATCCCGTTCATCCGGGGCGACGGCACGGGGGTCGACATCTGGCCCGCCACCCAGCTCGTCCTCGACGCCGCCGTGGCCAAGCGGGGCAAGCGCATCGAGTGGGTGGAGGTGCTGGCCGGGCAGAAGGCGTTCGACGAGACCGGCTCGTGGCTGCCGGAGGAGACCGTCGCGTCCTTCCGCGAGCACATGATCGGGATCAAGGGCCCGCTGACCACGCCCGTCGGCGGCGGCATTCGGAGCCTCAACGTGGCCCTGCGCCAGATCCTCGACCTCTACGTCTGCCTGCGCCCGGTGCGCTGGTTCACGGGCGTCCCCTCCCCGGTGAAGCACCCCGAGAAGGTCGACATGGTGATCTTCCGGGAGAACACCGAGGACGTCTACGCCGGCATGGAGCTGGAGCAGGGCACCCCCGAGGTGGCCCGGCTCATCGAGTTCTGCACCAAGGAGTACGGCTGGAACATCCGGGAGGACTCCGGCATCGGCATCAAGCCGGTGTCGATCACCGGGTCGAAGCGTCTGGTCCGGGCCGCCATCGAGTACGCGGTGCGCAAGGGCCGGAAGTCGGTCACCCTCGTGCACAAGGGCAACATCCAGAAGTTCACCGAGGGCGCGTTCCAGGCATGGGGCTACGAGCTGGTGCGGGAGGAGTTCTCCGACGTGGCTGTGGGCTGGGACGACTGCCACGGCCAGCCGGGCGACAGGATCCTGGTCAAGGACACCATCGCCGACATCTTCCTCCAGCAGGTGCTGACCCGCCCCGAGGAGTTCGACGTGATCGCCACCACGAACCTGAACGGCGACTACGCGTCCGACGCCCTGGCCGCCCAGGTGGGCGGGATCGGCATCGCCCCCGGGGCCAACATCAACTACGTGACCGGCCACGGCATCTTCGAGGCCACCCACGGCACCGCCCCCAAGTACGCCGGCCAGGACAAGGTCAACCCCGGCTCCCTGCTCCTGTCGGGCGTGCTCATGTTGGAGCACCTCGGCTGGCAGGACGCGGCCGACGACATCGTCCGGGCCCTTGAAGCCACCATCGCCGACCGGATCGTCACCTACGACTTCGCTCGCCTCACCGAGGGCGCCACCGAGGTCAAGACGTCGGAGTTCGCCGCCGCGATCGTCGAGCGCCTGTGACCCCCCTCGCCCGCACTGGTGACGATCGAACACGCTCTGGCGTGTCGAACCGTCACCAGTTGGGGGTGGGGGGGTGAAGGTCTCCATCGCCGGCGCCGGCTTCTACGGGTCGACCCTGGCCCAGCGGGTGGCCGAGGGCGGCTACGCGGAAGAGGTCGTGCTCACCGACATCGTGGAGGGCAAGCCCCAGGGCCTGGCGCTGGACCTGATGCAGAGCCGCCCGCTCGCCGCGTTCCAGACGCGGGTTACCGGCACCAACGGCTACGCCGAGACCGCCGGCTCCGACATCTGCGTGATCACTGCCGGCATGCCCCGCAAGCCGGGGATGAGCCGGATGGACCTGTTGGAGACCAACGCCCGGATCGTGGGCGACGTCACCGCCAAGCTGGTGGCTGCCTCGCCGGAGGCGGTGCTGATTGTGGTGTCCAACCCGCTCGACGAGATGACTGCCCTGGCCGCGGCCGTATCCGGGCTGCCGAAGCAACGGGTCATGGGCCAGGCCGGGCTCCTCGATTCGGCCCGTATGCGCCATTTCGTGGCCGAGGCGTTGGGGGTGTCCACCGACACCGTCGAAGCCATCACCCTCGGCTCCCACGGCGACACCATGGTGCCCGTCCCCTCGCTGGCCACGGTGGGCGGGCAGCCGTTGACCGAGGTGCTCGACGCCGGCGCCATCAACGAGATCGTGCGCCGCACACGGGACGGCGGGGCGGAGGTCGTCGCCCTGCTCAAGACCGGTTCGGCCTACTTTGCCCCCGCGGCGGCGGCGGAGACGATGGTGCGCGCCGTGGCCGACAACACCAACGAGATCTACCCGGTGAGCGCCTGGGTCGACGGCGCGTACGGGATCTCGGGCGTGTACGTGGGTGTGCCTGCCAAGCTGGGACGCGACGGCGTCACCGAGGTCGTCGAGCTGGACCTGGCCGGCGAGGAGCTGGACGCGCTGCGGACCGCGGCCGAGGCGGTGCGGGCCAAGCAGGCCGAGGTGCTCGGGCTACTGCCCTGAACGGTCTCGCGACCGCAGCATGACCATGAGCGGGGCCATCACGAATCCCACGCCCGACAACGGCACCAGCACCATGGAGAAGGTCCGCAGCCCGGTGGTGCCGGTCATGACGCTCAGGAAGAACAGGCCCACCGCGCTGATCGCCATGAGCACCGGGGTCATCACGAGCATGTCCGACGGCCGGCGCTCGCCGGGGGCGTAGGGCTCGTCGCTGAGATCCTCGGGGTCTTCGTCGTCGTAATAGAGCGGCTGCCAGCCATCTCCCG
>JBPCLE010000209.1:0-4094 GCA_051003575.1 Acidimicrobiales bacterium
CGAGCGAGGACCAGTGCGATCAGCGAGGAGAGGGCCATGATGCCCAAGCCGCCCACCTGGATCAGGGCGAGGATGATGCCCTCTCCCAAGGGAGTCCAATGCCCGCCGGTATCGACCACGACGAGGCCGGTCACACAGACAGCGGAGGCTGCGGTGAACAGGGCCGTGAGGGGCGAGGCTCGACCGGGCATCTCAGACGCGGCGGGGATCGACAGCAGCAGGGCGCCGAGCAAGCTGGCCGCCACGAAGGCGGCCACGATGTACTGCGCCGGATGTCGAAGGGCCAGGACCGACCTCCCGCTACGTGCCCCGTTCACTGCGCTACACGGTAGGCCCGGGCGTGCGGTCAGGCTTGGGCGAGGGCGACCACCCGCTCGGCCAGCGCGCCGAGCACCAGCGTGTCGTCGTTGAGCACAGCGGTGCGAGCGAAGGACAGACCGAGCGCAGCCGCTCGTTCCCGGGCCTCCACGTCGAGGTCGTACAGCACCTCGAGGTGGTCGGAGACGAACCCGCACGGGCACACCAGGACCCCGTCGGTTCGACCGGTGCCGGCCAGGTCGTCGAACACGGTGAGGATGTCGGGGCCGATCCACGGCTCGGGCGTGCGCCCGGCGCTCTGCCACGCCACCGCCCAGTCGGCCCATGGCGAGAGGCCGAGCTCGGCGGCGACGGCCGCACCCGTCTCGCGCACGTGGGCGGCGTAGGGGTCGCCGCCGGCCACCACCCGCTCGGGGAGGGAGTGGGCGCTGAAGAGGACCTTGGTGGCGTCGGGCAACACGGCTAGGCCCCGGCGCACCTCGGCGGCCAGGAAGGCCAGGTAGGCCGGCTCGAGGTGCCAACCGTCGACGGCAGCCACGGGAAGATCTGGGGCGATAGCGGCCGCCTCGGACCGGACCCGGGCCAGGTACTCCCCCACCGACCCCACGCTGTAGTGGGGCGCCAGCACCAACGCCACCAGGCGCTGCACCCCGTGGCCGACCAGGACCTGCACCGCTTCCTCCAGGAACGGCGGGGCGTGCTTGTAGCCGACCTCCACCCGGAAGCGGCCCGGTGCCCGGCGCCCGAGCTCAGCATCCAGCACCGACGCCTGGGCCCGGGTGCGTCCCGCCAGCGGCGAGACGCCCCCGATGGCGTCGTAGCGCCGCACGAGGTCGGCCAGCAGCTCCGGCGTCGGAGGGCGGCCCCGGCGCACGTGGGTGTAGTAAGCCTCGACGTCGGCGGGCCCGGCCGGGGTCCCATAGGCCATGACCACCACGCCCACCGTCACGTTTCACCGTTCGGCGGTGGCGAGGCGTGGACGAGGTCGACCACCCGGGCCAACGCCGCCGGATCGGTGTCGGCAGGCACGCCCCATCCGAGGTTGAACACGTGCCCGGGGCGTCCGGCGTTGGCGGCCAGCACGGCGTCGACCTCGGCGTCGAGCGCGTCGGGGGGGCCGCACAACGCGCCGGGGTCGAGATTGCCCTGCACGGCCACGCCGGGGCCGAGCCGGCGCCGGGCGTCGTCGAGAGAGGTGTGCCAGTCGATTCCCATCACGTCGGCCCCCGCCTCGGCCATGGCCTCCAACAGGTGGCCGGCGCCCACCCCGAAGTGGACCCGGGGCACGCCGAGGTCGGCCAGGCCGGCGAACACCTTGGCTGACGCCGGCAAGACGTTGGCTCGGTAGTCGGGCTCCGACAAGGCTCCCACCCAAGAGTCGAAGACCTGGACCGCCTGGGCGCCGGCCGCCACCTGGGCCCGCAGGCTGGCCAGGGTGATGGCGGCCAGCCGATCGAGGAGGTCGCGCCAGATGTCGGGCTCGTCGCGCATGAGGGCCAGGGTGTGGCGGTAGTCGATCGACTTGCCGCCCTCGACCAGGTAGCTGGCCAGGGTGAAGGGAGCGCCGGCGAAACCGATGAGGGCCACCTCGGGAGCGAGGACACCACGCACCAGACGCACCGTCTCCAGCACGTAGGGCACGTCGGCCTCGGGCTCCAGGGGACGTAGCCGGGCCAGGTCGCCCTTGGTCCGGAACGGCTGGTCGACCACGGGGCCGAGGTCGGGTTCGATGCTGATGCCCTCGACCACGGCCTGGAGGGGGGTGACGATGTCGCTGAAGAGGATGGCGGCGTCGACCCCGAGGCGGCGGACGGGCTGAAGGGTGACCTCGGCGGCCAACTCCGGGGTGCGCACGACGTCGCTGAAGGAGTGGCGCCGGCGGATGGCCCGGTACTCGGGGAGCGATCGACCGGCCTGGCGCATGAACCACACCGGCACGTAGCCGACCGCCTCGCCCCGGTAGGCGGCAACGACCGGGGGCACGCGCACCACGACACGGTACCGGCGGGTCGCCGGCTACCCCGATCGGGCCGCCGCCTCCAAGCGCGACCGCACCGTTGCCAGCGGCGCCGAGCGCAGCTCCCCGGCCACGCGTTCACGAGCCTTTTCGGCCACCGCCGCCCGGCGCCCGAAGTCCATCGAGGCGGCGATGGAGCCCATCACGGCGATGTCTTCGGGACCAGGCTCGAAAGCGACTGCCGCTGTTCCGTCGCGTCGTACCGCTACCAGCTCGCCCTCCAGGCGAACATGGTGAACCAGGCGGTGGCGACGGGCCAAGGCCGTCATCTTCCGTCGGGGCGGCCCTGAGGCACTGACATCGAGCGACATGGGCGAGGAGACCATCACCAAGTCGAAGTTGCCGCCACCGGCAAGGTCGGCGTTGGTGGCCGACCGGCTGCCGCCGTCGACGTAGTCGCGTCCGGCGATGGACACGGGCCGGAAGAAGCCGGCCATGGCGCACGACGCGGCCACGGCGGTGGGGAGATCGACCGGCTCCCCGGCCGGAGATCCTCGACCGAACACCACCCGCTGCCCGTCCTCTAGGCCGACTGCGCTCACCCACAGCCCCGGCGGCCAGAGGCCGGCCGTGATCGGCAGTCGGACGATGGCGTCGCTGATGATGGCCGGGTCGTGGCGCCCCCGGGGAAGCAAGCCGGCCAGGGCCAGCCCCGCCGGGGCCCGGGCCACCAGGGCCCGTAGCGCCATGGCCGGCGCCGCCGGACGCCGCGAACGAGCACCCCGAGCAGGCCGGGGCACGGTCGGTGGGGCGGCGCCCACGCCCGGGGCCATCAGGGCGACGGGATGGAGTCCGGCGCGGAGCTCGGCTCCCACCACCGCCCCGGCCGACGTCCCCACGATCAGCTCCGCCTGGCACGGGTCCCACCCGGTGGCGTCGGACAGCCCGGCCAGCACCCCGACGTGCCAGGCGTGGCCGACCAGCCCACCCCCGCCGAGGACGAGGGCAACCCCACCCATGGCGTACCCCGCTACGGATCGAGGGGACGGGGTGGCACACCTCGGGCCCGGTCGCGCACGATCGCCAGCATGGCGGTCAGATCCACGACGCCAATAGGGCCGAGGGGCTCGACCATGGTGCGCTCCAGGCAGTCGAGGTGGCTGGGCAGGGCCTTGTCCACCACCTCGGCCCCGAGATCGGTGAGCACCGCCAGCGAGGCCCGCCGGTCGGAGCGGCACGGTTCCCGGCGGAGGTAGCCGGCTTCCTCCAGGCGGTCGACGAGGCGAGTGAGCCCGCTGGTGCTCAACGAGGCCTGGCCGGCCAGCTCGGTCATGCGCAGGCGCCGGCCCGGCGTGCGAGCCAGGCGCAGCAGGATCCCGAACGAGCTGAGGGGGAGCCCGGATACCTCCTCGAGGTCGCTGCCGACCGTGGCCACCAGGGCGGCATGGGCCTCCAGCAGCATCCCGAAGGCGGAGATCCGTGGATCGTCCAAGTCCGGATTCACCGAGGCAGGGTAGCGCTCGACTCGAACAGATTCCCGGCAGAGGCAAGGGGGCGGGGCGTCCCTAAGCTGACTCACCCCCCGTACACGAGGCTGGAAGCGCTATGGCCGGACATCCTGAACTCGATACCGAACAGGCGTATCTCGACCACGCCCACGACGCCCTCGACTCTGCCCGCCGGCGGGTCCTGCGCCTGCGCCGCCTCACCGACCCCGCTCGGGAGGGAACGCATCAAGCCCGCATCGAGCGGGAGGTGGTGGAGGACACCATCCGGGCCCGAATGGCCCAGTTCCACGTGGGCGACGCCTCCCTGGTGT
>JBPCLE010000210.1:0-7569 GCA_051003575.1 Acidimicrobiales bacterium
TCCCCATCCGTTGCGGCCGGGGCTGGGGCCGCGGCTGCGGTCACCCTTGTTCAGAACCGCTCCACCGGCCCCTGCCCCGGTAGAGACAGGGGCTCGGCCATCATGACCAGCTCCTGGTCACCGGCCCGCCGGCCGACCTCCTCGGCGGCGAGGCGGGCTTCGGGCTCGGCGGCATCCAGCTCGGCAGTGGCCTCGTCGACGGTACGGCGCACGACGTCGTAGGCCTCCACCAGCCGGTCACGGGCGGCCCGCAGCTGGTCGATCTGGAGCTGGGCCGACCGCCGGCGGCGGTTCAGATCGGACAGCATGCGCTCCCGGACGGCCCGGGCCTCACCTACCATCTCCTTGCCCTGCTGGGTAGCCCGCTCGATGATCGCGCTCGCCTCGGCCTGCGCCTCGCTGCGGACGCCGTCGGCGGTGGCATCGGCCTCGGCCACGCGCTTCGCCAGCAGCCCGTCGGCCTCCTGCTGCACACGGGCGGCGCGGGCCTCGGCGTCGCGCACGAGAGCATCGGCCCGTTGCATCGCCTCGCCGGCGATGGAGGCCGACGTGTCATGGGCGCCGGCGAGGACCCGTGCGGCGTGCTCGCCGAGCAGGCTGGTGAGCGTCGCCTCGTCGAGCTCAGGATGCGAAGCCTGGGCCTGCGCCTCCTGCAGGGCGCGGCGGAGCTCCACCTCGCGATCGGCGGCCGCGGCCATCTCGTCGCCGACCCGCTTCAGGAACTGCCGGACCTCCGCCGGGTGGTACCCGCGAAACGCGGCGGCAAAGCTGCGATTCATCACCAACTCCGGTGAGGTCACCTGGCCGCTGGAGATGACGATCTGGTCGTCCCCCATGGCCGCCAGCGTAGGTCCGGGCGCGGGCGAGAACGCGGACGGTCGGTGCCCTACTGCTGTCCGAGGCTGTTCAGCAGACCGGTGAGGGTCTTCACCAGGGCGTTGACCGTGTCGTCGAGCGGAGTCCCGGTGTTGAGCGGCCCAACGCTGGTTGTCCCCGTGGTGCCGGTGGTGGCCGGCGCGGTGGTCGTGGTGGTGGCGCCCGGCCGAGGGCGGGGCACCGACGTGGTCGCGATGGCCGGCGGCACGGTGGTCGCCCCTTGGTTGTTCGGCGGGTTCAGCGACGTGAGCGGACGGCTCGGCGGCGGGCCGGCGGCGAACTGCGCCGGCGCCCGGCGAATGGCGCCGTCGAGGGTGGCGAGCAGCGGCACCCGCGACACGCCCTGGTCCAGGGCGACGAGCCCCCACGCGGCACCCTGGTCGCGGAAGCCGAACACCGCGGCCCAGCGTTCGGCGAAGCTCCCGTCGGCACCGACCAGGGCGATGGCCGCGCCCACAAGGGTGTCGCCGGGCGAGCGGGCCGGGCTCACCAGATCAGCAGTGAACGACGGCTCGTCGGCCAGTTGCGGGAGGAGATCGCGGAAGTAGGTGGCCGATCGGCCTTCGGTGGGGCTGAGTTGGGAGGAGAAACCACTGCTGCGGCCGGCCAGCTGGTTGCTCAGGTCCATGGCGTCGGAGAGGTAGCGCAGGTCCCAGGCGTCGGAGCCCGAGAACTCCAGGGGTGTCGTCGATGTCGGGAACTGCCCGGTGGGCGGCAGCGCGGCCTGGCGGAGGGCGGGCACCGCGAGCGTCGCTCCGCCGGCTTTCAGCTCGGCCGAACCCTTGTAGGTCGCGACCAGCACGGCCACCCCGCGAGAGATCCGGGAGTCGCCGAGGACAACCACCTCGGCGTTCGCGGCGGCGATGGCGATGGCGAAGTGCTGCCCCTTTGACACGACGAGAAGGTCGCCACCGATGATGGACGGCAGCACCGTGGCCGTCCCGTCGGCCGCCCGGAGCTCGATGTCGGACCCCGCACGCAGCTCGAGGCGGCGGTCGTCGCGCAGGCTGATCACGGCGGAACCCTGGCGGACCCGGACCCTGTCGCCGAGCTCGAGGTCGCGGGATCCGGTGACGTCGCGCCGATCCTCGCCCGGGCGGAGGATCTCGGCCTGGCCGTCGACGGTGAGCCGACCGGCGACCGGCGCCGGCGGGCTGCAGCCGGCGAGGACGGCCAGGAGCACCAGGCTCGCCGAGAGCGCCGAGAGCGGCCGGCGCATCAGGCCCGCACCTTCCTGGCCGGCGCCGCCGGCCGGGGCTGCATGACGGGCAGCACGATAGAGAAGGTCGAGCCCTCGCCGGGTGTGGTATCGCACACCAGCTCGCCTTGATGGGCCTGGACGACGCGGCGGACCAGGGCCAGCCCGAGGCCCAGCCCGCCGAACTGGCGGGTGGGCGAGCTGTCGCCCTGGGAGAAGTCCTCGAAGATGCGGTCGAGCCGGTCGGGGGGAATGCCGATCCCGTGATCACGGACCGAGATCCGGACCGCCGGCGACGCCTGGCCGTTGCTGCCGGCCGACGTCATAGTGGCGGTCACCGAGACCGAGCCGCCCGCGGGTGAGAACTTGATGGCGTTGTCGAGCAGCTCGTCGAGGCAGCGCTCGAGCAGGCGCCGGTCGCCGATGAGGTCCGGCAGGTTGCGCGCCGCCCGCCGGGTGATTGGATGGCGCTCGTCGACCCTGGCCTTCCACCGGGTCACCACCGTCTCGAGCAGCGGCCGCACCGCCACAGGTGCACGCCGCGCGGTGATCGCCGCCTTCGAGTCCTGAGCCGCCACGTCGAGCAGCCGCTGGACCACCAGCTCCAGGCGATCGGCCGCCTCGACGATCTCGCCGAGTGACTGGCGGGCCTTCGCCGCCGGCACCTTCCGGCGCAGGAGCAGCTCGGCATAGCCCTTGATCGGCACGAGGGGCGTGCGCAGCTCGTGGCTGATGTTCGACAGCAGCTCGCTCTTGGCCCGCTCCGCCTCCCGCTCCCTGCGCATGTCCCGCAGCACGTAGACCTCGCCGCCCGGCGGCCCCCCCGGACGGCCGAGGCTGCCCGCGGACAGGGCGACGGGGATCCGGGTGTCGGTGTCACGGACGACCACCGCGGGGGCGCTCCACGGGTTGGTCGAGGGCTGGGAGAGCCGGGACGAGAGGTCGACGCCTTCCTCCGTGACGATGGTTGCTACCGACGACACCGGTTGGCCCAGGGCCTCGCGCGCCCGGACCCCGAACAGCTCTTCGGCGGCCGCATTGAAGGTGGTGACCCGGCCGCCGGCATCGACCGCCACCAGCGCCTCGCCCATGCCGGACACGACGGTTTCCAGGCGGGTACGGGTCTTGGCCTCCTCCTCTGCGGTCTGGCGTAGCTCGGCGGCAAGCGTCTCGATGGATTCGGCCATGGAGTCGAACGTGGCGCTCAGCACGCCCACCTCGTCGGTGCTCACGACCTCGCTCCGCACGCTCAGGTCGCCGGCCTGGATGTCCTCGGCGGCACGGGTGAGCCGGCGCAGGCCGACCCCGATCCGCTCCCCCACGAACACGGCCACGAAGTAGGCGGCGAGCGACGTGAGGAGGCCGACGAGGAAGAGGCTCCGGAACAGCGAGTTGCGGGTCTCGTCGACGACGGTGGTCGGCAGGGTGGCCACCACCGCGAGCGCACGGGCGCCGTCGGGGGCGACCACGGCCCGGGCGGCCAGGAACGTGCCGTCGGCAACCTGGGTGGACGTACCGTCGGAGGCCCGGAGCGCCTCGCTGGCCACCGCCAGCACGGGATCCACCGCAAGCGGGGTGCCGTAGCTGACCAGGACCCGGTCGCGGTCGACCAGGCCCAGAGACACCTCGGGGTCGTTGCGGGACCGTTGGGCGAGGTACTCCCGGGTGAGGTCGGCGGAAACCACGACCAGCCCGACGGTGCGGAGGCCGTCCGGCACCTGCACCTTTACCGCGTGGGCACCCACCGCCAGCACCCGGCTGCCCAGGACCTCGATCGAGCCGGCTTCGTCGACGCGGCGCTCCAACAGCTCGTTCACCGCTCCAGACCCGACCAGGGCGTCGGCGCCCACGGTGTCGAGGCCGACGGCGGCGATAACGCGGCGCTTCTCGGTGGCGTAGAGCAGGGGGCCGGTGGCAGAGAGCAGGCCGGCCTGAACGAAGTTCTGGAGGTCGCCAAGGACGGTGGTGTCGGCGGCCGGCCGGTTCGAGAGGTTGACGAGAAAGTCCGCCGTGCGCCCCTGGACGGTGAGGGCGACCAGCTTGGCGCTGTTACGGGCGTCCTTGCCCGCACTGGCGAGGATCTCCTCGGCTTCGGCCAACGCCCGCCCCTCGACCCGGCGCAGGGCCTCCCGCTCCACATTCCCCGAGATCACGATCGACAGGGCCAATGACACCGCCAGCACCACCACCACGAGGGTGGCGACCGTGCTCACCGCGATCCGGGCCGGTACCGATCGGCGGGCCGAGGTGATGAGCATCGTGCCGAACGCGAGGGCGCTGGCACCCCGGGCCCAGTCGGCGACCGTTGCCGCGCCGGTCACCGATGCCGCCTCGGCGACCGCCATCAGCACGAGGGCGATCCACAACGCCCGGCGAGACGCCCGCTCCTCGCCCCACCCCAGGGTGCCGATGGCGAGGAGCACGATGCCCGCGCCCCGAAGGGCGATCACCGCCGGCTCCTGCGTGCCCGTGAGCAACGAACCGTGGAGGAAAGCGGCGGCCGCCACGAGGGTGAAGCCGAGGGCCAACACCACGCGCGATCGCCGGTGGGCCCCGACCAGGTGCGGCCGGAGCAGGACGATGGCTGCGCCGGCCACCGCGACCAGGAAGGTGGCGAACTCGACGGCGAACCGCAACTGGGCGCCCGCGGGCGACATCGCTTAGAAGACCGGCGCGGGGGAGCGCCGGAGGGCTACGAGCGGAGATGCGGTCATCGGAAACCTCGGAGCCCGGCGACGGGACGTTGCCTCCATCGTACCGCTCGCCCACTCACCCTGCGTGGCGGTGTTGCTACTCGTGGGCGCCCGGATCCTCCGGACCATGCCCGCCAGGTACCGGTGAGGCCGGCGCCGCTCTCTGTTACGAGCCCGCTCCCGGCTTGCCGAGGGCGAGGGCGTTGCTGCCTTCGAGGGAGCTGAGCGCCTTGAGCGCCTCCTCGAAGGTGCCCACACCCCGGATCTCCAGCCCACCCCCGGCGTAGGCCCGGGCCTCCTTCTCGTTTTCCTTGGGCACGAGGAAGACCTTGATCCCGGCCCGTCGCACCGTCACCGCCTTCTGAGCCACGCCACCGATCGGCCCCACCCTGCCATCGCTCAGCAGCTCTCCGGTGACCGCCACGGAGGAGCCACCGGTGAGCTCGCCCGGCGTGAGCAGGTCGAGCAGCTCCAGCCCGTAGGCCAAGCCGGCGGAGGGACCGATCACCCGGCCGGAGTTGATCTTGATCTCGAAGGGCAGCTCGATCTTGGTCGAGAGGCGCACACCGAGCAGCGGCTTGCCCCCGTCGTCGGCCAGGACGGCGGTGAGGTCGAGTGGGGCGCCGGCCCTCTCGACACCCATGCGCAGGGTCTCGCCCGGGGCCCGGGCCCGGATGGCCGTCACCGCGTCGGCGCTGCTGGTCACCGGTGCACCGTCGATGGCGACGATCACGTCGCCGGACCTCAGGACCCGTCCCGCCGGCAGGTCGGCCTGGACATCGACGACCTCGGCCCCCGCGCCCAGGTTTGTGTAGCCGAGCTCTCGGAGGGCGAGAACCTGGGCGACGGTCTTGGAGTCGGCCATGGCCTCGACGTTCATGCGCCTGAAGTCCTCGGGCGCGATGTCGCCCCGCACCTTGGTCTCGGGGAGCACCTCCACCGCCGGGTCGAGCCAGCCGGCGATGGCCTCGTAGGGGTTCACCCGCTCCCGAGTCGACACCGTTGTGTAGAACACCTTGCCTCTGGGAGGGTAGGTGGGATGGCCCTCGACCTCGATGACGCCGTTCACCGCGCGCGCCGATCCCGGCGCCAACGTGTCATAGGGCAGCTCGACATACCGTGCGATCACCGCCAGCCCGGCGAGGACGACGCTGAGGGCGACGAGGGCGATCGCCCATCGCCGGGTGCCGTGAGAGGGACCCGGGGCCGGCGGCGGCTCCTGGTGCTCGGACGTTAGAGTTGGGTCGGTAGTGTCCACGTTCCTCGTGAGCTTCGGCGTGGTGGTGGCGGCGATCGTCGCCGTGACCTATGGCGTCCTGAACGGCCCTGACCAGCCTCCCACGATCCGGCGCCAACCGTCCCGCGCCGAGCGGCGGGCCACGCGCCGCCAGGCCCGGCACGCGGGCACCGCCGCCCAGGAGAGGGCCGCCGAGGCCGCCTCTGCCCGAGCGACGGTCGGCCTGCCCAGCACCCCGGCGCTCGCCGGGCCAGACTCCGAGGTCATGCGCCTGCGCGCCCTGCCCGCCCGCAACCTGTCCGTGTGGATCCGGATCCGCTCGGGCATCGCCCTGGTCGTGCTGGTGGCGGTGCTCGGCGCCCTCCTGGCACTGGCCGTCGGCGGCGTGGTGCTGGCCGTCGCCCTCCTCCTGCGCAGCGCGACCGGCTAGCCCGGTGTTCCTCCAGATGCCGTCGACGATCCGCGTCGCCGGCGGCGGCCGACGGGGAGTCGAGGGCGTCGGCGGCGTCGGCGGCGTCGGCGGCGTCGGCGGCCAGCTCGACGACGAGCTGTCGAGGCGCAGGTCCTTCCGCACCGACAGCTCGTCGTCGACCACCAGGACCGCCCCCGCCCTTTGCCAGCATTCCCATGCCGGTGCCCCCGGCGGGGCTCCCGCCGATGCCACCCATCGTGGCGCCGGCGCCCGCGGCCCCGTAGCTGCCGCCGCCCATTTGTGCCAGGCGCCACCGGCAGAGCCGCCCCGACTCGGCCCGGAGCCCCCTCCACGTGGCGGGGCTAGGGCAGGGCTAGGGTCCCCAAATCAGGCCTCCAATACCAGCCTGACCACGTAGCGCTCGGCTTGGGAGCCGACGGGATGGCAGGCATAGAGGGTGGCGGTGAAGGCGGTGGTCTGGTCGGCGATCCAGCTGTCCTCGGGACGGACGACGAGGTGGCCGGTCACCCGGTAGGTCCAGCGGGCGCCGTTCGCGGTGAGGATGACGGCGTCGCCGGCAACGAGGTCGGCGATGCGGCGGAACGGCTCGGTGACCGTCGACCGGTGGCCGGCGATGACCGCGTTCCCCATCTCGCCCGGCATCGCCGAACCGGTCCAGTGGCTGGGGCCCAAGTCGATGTTGTGCAGGGTCACGCCCTGGTAAAGCCGGTCGTGCAGGCCGATGCTGGGTATCTCGATGGTGCCGAGCCGGACCACCGCCTCGGGCGCGTAGGAGTCGGCGGGGACCGGGATCGGCTCGGGCAGCCGCGGGCCGGAAGGGGGAGCCGTGGGATCGTCCCGCGGTTGCATGGCCGACAGGATCCGGGTCTCGGGGGCCGCGCCGCCGGCGGACGCCGGCGCCGGCCCGGGGGCAGTGGTCGGGGCGGCGCAGGCGGCGGCCACGCTGAGCGCGGCCAGGATGAGCACGAGCCGGCGTCGCACAGTGCGAGAGCATAGGTCGATGACCGACCGCTCCAACCGGCGGGCGGCGGCCGTCGCAGGCCATGCCAGCGAAGAGGCCGGCGCCCGGGCGTTGCTCGGCGAACCCGAACCCGGGGTGCGGGACACAGCCCCGGGAACGCCCGACCACCGC
>JBPCLE010000211.1:0-4177 GCA_051003575.1 Acidimicrobiales bacterium
GCGCACGACCCACACCGTGGGCCCCGGCGGGACCGGCGCCGGCGGCAGCACCAGGTCGGCGCTCAGCTCGGGATGGTGGCGGCGGGCGTAGTGGCTGACGCCCAGGGCGTCCCAGCGGGCGGTGGCCACCACCGGCTCGCCGGGCCGGTGGTCGGCTGCGACGAGGGCGACGGCGCCCCGCACGTCCTCCCTTAGGCCGCGGGTGATGTTGCCGGCGGTGACCACGAGCGAGGGGGCGAGGAGGCCGGCGAGGGCGGCGGTGCGCCACCGACCCGGCACGCTGGCGACGCCCAGGGCGGCCAGCAGGGCCAGGCCGATGACCGCCGGCAGCAGGTACCGGGCGACGAACAGCGGCCGAACCAGCTGGCCGGCGGTGACCGCGGCCACGGGGAGCGCCACCCAGCACAGGGCGACGATGCGCGCCCGGCCCCGGCCACGTACGGCGCCGGCGGCGACCGCGACGGCCACGGCGAGCGCCAGCACCGGGTTCCCGCCGGCCCACGACTTCAGCAGCCGTGGGAGTGCGGCCAAGCCGGCGCCGGCGATCCACTCGGCCGACGATCCGCCGACGCCGTTGGCCAGCGCCGTCACCACCATGGCCAGCGCCGGCAACGCGGCGATCGCCGTGACGGCCACTATCGGTCCCGCCCCCCGCTCAAAGGGCCGCTCGGGCCCCGCCCCCCGCTCAAAGGGCCGCTCGGGCCCCGCCCCCCGCCGGCTGAGAACGACGGCGGCCACGGCCAGCGCGGCCGGGACGAGGAGGGCGTACCAGTGGAACAGGCCGGCGCATGCGGCGGCCACGCCGTACAGCGCCAGCGCCCTGGGCTCGCCGTCGAGCCAGCGGGCCAGGCCGAGCACGGCCAGGGCCGTGGCCAGCACGGCCAGGGCGTAGCCCCGGGCCTCGGCCGAGTACGCGACCACGAACGGGTTGGTGGCCACGAGCAGGCCGGCGATCAGGCCGGTTCGCCGGCCCGCCAGCCGTGCCATCGCCCGGGTGAGGACGGCGACGGCCGCCACCATGGCCAGGAGCGACAGCAGGCGCAGGCCCACCTCGTCGGCCGAGAAGGGCGTGAGCGCCAGCCAGATGTGGGTCACCACGTAGTACGGGAAGCCGTACGACGGCGGGGCGTCGCGGAGGAAGGCGATGGTCCCGTCACCGTGGACGAACGCCGAGAACAGCCGCCCGAGCGGCTCGGGCGCCACCTCGGCGGTGTACGGCTCGTCGAACCAGAACCCGTACCGCCGGGCCACGAGCCAGCCGCCCAGCACGGCCAGGACGAGCGGCGGCAGCACCCACCACGCCCGTTCGCGGGCAGTCGGCGCGAGGACCGGCGCCGGCGCCCGGAGCGCCACCTACCGGCCCACCGCCGGGAAGGCCAGCACCGGCTCCCGGCAGGTCACCGTCACGGTGCCGCCCACCGGCAGGGGGTCGGCGCTGGGCAGGCGCACCAGCACCCGGTCGCCGCTCACCAGGCGGACGGCGATCACCACGTCGTGGCCGAAGTACCGCCGCCCTTCCACCGTGGCGGTGCCGGCGCCGGCGGCCACGTGCAGCTGCTCGGGCCGGATGACTATGTCGGCGGGGCCGTCGAGCGGCTCGGCCAGGTCGAGCACGCCGAGCGCGGTCTCCGCCCAGCGCCCGGTGGCCCGGCCGGCGAGGATGTTGGCCCGGCCCACGAAGTTGGCCACCCACAGGTCGGCAGGCCGGCGGTAGACCTCCTGGGGCGGGCCGTGCTGGACAATCACGCCGCTGCGCATGACCGCAACCGAGTCGGCCATCGACAGTGCCTCCTCCTGGTCGTGGGTGACCAGGAGCGAGGTCGCCCCCGAGGCCCGCAGCACGCCGGCGACCTCGGAGCGGATCTCCTCCCGCAGGGCGGCGTCGAGGCTGCCGAAGGGCTCGTCGAGGAGGACGACGCTGGGGTCCGGCGCCAGCGCCCGGGCCAGGGCCACCCGTTGCTGTTGGCCGCCCGAGAGCTCGTGGGGCATACGGTTGTCCAGGCCCGCCAGCCCGGCCAGCTCCAGCATGGCCGCCACCGCCTTCGCCCGCTCCCCGCCCCGGCGGACCCCGTAGCCCACGTTGCCGGCCACGCTCAGGTGGGGGAACAGGGCCTGCTCCTGGGGAACGATCGTCACCCGCCGCCGCTCGGGGGGGAGGTGGAGGCGGGGCCCGGCGACGGCCTGGCCGGAGACGAGGATCGAGCCCGCGTCGATGCGTTCGAAGCCGGCGATGGCCCGCAGCAGCGTGGTCTTGCCGCACCCCGACGGCCCCAACACCGCGGTGAGGGTGCCCTTCGCCAGGGTCAGGTCGGTGTCGCGCAGCGCCCGAACCTCGCCGAATGCCTTCGACACCGCGAGGCATTCGACCGCGCCGCTCATGTGGCCGCGCCGGTCATGCGGCAGTTCTACCGCGGCGGGTGAGGGCCCACGTCGGCAGCACGCCGGCGGCCACCAGCAGCAGCGCCGGCAGGGCGGCGTCGCCGTAGGCCCCGGCCTGGGTGGCCGACCACACCCGGGTGGCCAGGGTCTCGAAGCCCGTGGGCCCGAGGAGCAGGGTGGCGGGCAGCTCCTTTACGCAGGTGAGGAACACCAGCGCGGCGCCGGCGCCCACGCCCGGTGCGATGGGGGGGGCGGTGACGGTGCGGAACACCTGGCTGGGGCGCTTGCCCAGCGACCGGGCCACCTCGTCGAGCGCGGGCGGGGCCTGGAGGGCCGAGCCGTACACCGAGCTGACGGCGAGGGAGAGGAACAGGACCGCGTAGGCGAAGATCAGCACCGGGAGCCGCTGGTAGAGCGGGTTGGCGAAGCGCACGGTGAAGAACACCAGCGACAGGGCGACGACGATGCCCGGCAGGGCGTGGCCCAGGAACGCCGCCCGCTCGATGACTCCCGCCACCCGGCTGCGCGACCGGGCCGCCAGCAGGCCCACCGGGATGGCGGCCGCGGCCGTCACCGCCGCCCCCAGCCCCGAAGCCACCACCGTGGACACGCCGGCCCGCCCGATCCGCTCCAGGTCCACCGAGGCCTGCACGCTCTCGGCCAGCCACCGCAGCGCAGTCCCGAGCGGCACGGCCAGGGCCATGCCCACCACCGCCGCCGGCACGGCCATCGCCGGCCACCGCCATCGCCCGAGTCGCACCAGCGAGGGCCGGCGCCGGGCGCCCCGGCTCCCGCCGTAGTAGTGGGCCCGGCCCCGGGTGCGGGCCTCGGCCACGAGGATGCCGAGTGTGAACACGAGGAGCAGGCAGCCGAGGATGGCGGCGGGCCGGCGGTCGAAGCTCGACTGGTAGGACTGGTAGATCACCCGGGTGAAGCTGTCGAAGCGCAGGATCGACACCGCCCCGAAGTCCGACAACACGTACAGGCACACCAGCAGCGATCCCGTCGCCGCCGCCGGGCGGATCTGGCGCAGGGTCACCCGGCGGAAGGCGGCGAACGGCCCGTCGCCCAGGGAGCGCGCCGCGTCCTCCAGGGCGGGGTCGACGTTCTCCAGCACCGCGGCCACGGGCAGGAACACATACGGGTAGGACAGCAGCGTCAGCACGGCGAAGGTGGGGACGAAGCCGGCCAGGTCGGGGACGTTCGACACGAACGCGAAGGCGGCCACGTAGCTCGGCACGGCCAGGGGCAGGGCCACCAGCACCCGCCACGCCCGCCGGCCAGGGAGGTCGCAGCGCACCGTCAGCCAGGCCAGGGCGATGCCGATGACGGCGCTGGCCGCCGACACGGCTGCGGCGAGGCCCAGGCTGCGGGCCAGCAGGCGGGCCGTGCGCTCCAGGAACAGGGTGTCGGCCACGGCCGACCACCCGCCGCCGCCGGCGCGGATGACCAGGTAGGCCACGGGGAGCAGGGCGGCGAGCGCGACCCCGCCCGCCAGGGCCACGAGGCCGGCGGGCGGGCGGGTGGTGGCAGCTCCCTGCGGCAGCCGAGCCGGCTCGGCCCGGACGCTCAGAGGAGCCCGGTGCTCCGCAGCACGTCGAGTGTGTGGTCCAGGTCGGCCAGGTCGCCGAGGTTGATCGCCGGGCCCTGGCCGGCCTGCAGAGGGGGCAGGCCTGCTGCGTGGGGCACCCCCGGCCTGAGGGGGTACTCGAAGTTGACCTCGGCAAAGCGGCGCTGCGCCGGCTCCGATAGGAGGTACTCCACGAGGCGGGCGGCGTCGGCCTGGTGCTTGGCGCTC
>JBPCLE010000212.1:0-6684 GCA_051003575.1 Acidimicrobiales bacterium
TCCTAGCCCCCCGCGACACCCCCTTCCAGCACGGCCACCGCCACCCCGCTCACCCCCGACCGGATGCCCCCCTTCACCGTCGACGCGTACTGCCCGGCCTCCTCCACGAACCGGTCGAGGTGCTCGCGGCCGGCCATACCGGCCTTGAACACCGCCACGAGCACGAAGCGCCGGCGGTCCCTGCCGATCACCGCCCGGCGGCCGGCGACGGAGTCCCGGCCCAGGTCGAACCCGCCCCGCCGCAGCGACGCCTCGATGGCCGCGACCACCTCCAGGGGGCTGGGCCCGCTCAGTTCCCTTCCTTGCGGGCCCGCAGCACGAGCGTGCGCGGCACCCAGCGGTTGACGTCGCGCCAGTGCGGCGAGCGGTGGCCGTCGTGCAGCGGCTCGGGCTCCAGCACCGTGTCGACGCGGAAGTTGGCCCGGGCCAGGCCGGTGAAAAGGTCGGAGAACGTGTGGTGGTGGGCCGACAGCGGCAGGCCCTCCCAGTCGTAGTTCACGCTCGTGCGGTCGAAGTAGGACCGGCGGATCAGCAAGGGCTGGCCGGGGTCGTCGTCGTCGATGAGGTGCGACGCCGGGTGGGGCATCGAGAACACCAGGGCCGAGTTCGGCTTCAGGACCCGGTGGGCCTGGCGGAAGACCCGGTTGAGGTCGGCCACCAGGCCGAGGGCGTAGGCCGAGAGGACGACGTCGATGCTCTCGGCCCGCAGGAAGACCAGCTCGGCCAGGTCGCCCTTGTGCAGCTCGATGCGCACGTTCTCCCGCTCGGCCAGCCGCTTGGCCCCGGCGAGCTGCTCCGACGAAAAGTCCAGCCCGATGGCATGGGCGCCCTGCTTGGCCATGGCGACGAGGTTCTGGCCACCGCCGCACCCCAGCTCCAGCACCCGCTTGCCGGCGAGGCTCCCGCCGAGGAGGCGGAACTCCTCCTCGGTGCCGATGTCGGGCCCGTAGGCCACCGCGTCGATCGCCGGGAGCACCCCGCCCCGGGCGCCGGCCAGCAGGCGGTTCCAGGTCGCGGCGGTGTCAGTGGGCATAGCTCATCTTGGCACTGGTGACGATCCGACACGCCAGGGCGTGTTCGATCGTCACCAGTTGGGCGGGGATCAGCCGGCGGCGATGAACTCCTCCACCAGGCGCTGGCAGACGTCGTCGTGGTACTGCTCCGGCGGCGACTTCATGAACCACGCCGACGGGCCCAGCAGCGGGCCGCCGATGCCCCTGTCGAGCGCCAGCCGGGCGCAGCGGACGGCGTCGATGATCACGCCGGCCGAGTTCGGCGAGTCCCACACCTCGAGCTTGAGCTCCACGTTCAACGGCACGTCGCCGAAGTTGCGGCCTTCCAGGCGGATATAGGCCCACTTGCGGTCCTCGAGCCAGGGCACGTGGTCGGAGGGGCCGATGTGGACGTCGTCGGCGGCGATGCCGTTCTCGACCTGGCTGGTGACCGACTGGGTCTTGGAGATCTTCTTGGACTCGAGGCGCTCGCGCTCCAGCATGTTCTTGAAGTCCATGTTCCCGCCCACGTTGAGCTGGTAGGTGCGGTCGAGCACCAGGCCCCGGTCCTCGAAGAGCCGGGCCAGCATGCGGTGGACGATGGTGGCGCCGACCTGGCTCTTGATGTCGTCGCCGATGATCGGCAGCTTGGCGGCGGTGAACTTCGCCGCCCACTCGGGGTCGGAGGCGATGAAGACCGGGATGGCGTTCACGAAGGCCACGCCGGCCTCCAGGCAGGCCGTCGCGTAGTGCTTCTGGGCCTGCTCGGACCCCACTGGCAGGTAGGAGACCAGCACCTCGGCGCCAGAGGCGCGCAGGGCGGCGGCCACGTCGACCGGGTCGTCGAGGGACTCCTCGACCGTCTGGCGGTAGTACTTGCCCAGCCCGTCGAAGGTCGGCCCGCGCTGGACCGTGATGCCGAGCTCGCCGACCTGGGCGAAGCGCACGGTGTTGTTCTGGCCCGAGAAGATGGCCTTCCCCACGTCGAGGCCGACCTTGGCGGCATCGACGTCGAAGGCGGCGACCACCTCCACGTCGCGCACGTGATAGCCCCCGAGCACCACGTTCATGAGGCCGGGCACCGAGTCGGCGGGGTCGGCGTCGCGGTAATAGGTCAGGCCCTGCAGCAGCGAGCTGGCGCAGTTGCCCACGCCGGCGATGGCGAGGCGGATAGGGGTGGTCACGGGGTTTCTCCTCCCTGACGTTCGATGGCGATCAGGCGGTCGAGCCAGGAGATGTCCCGCTCCGTGACCTCGGTGCCGTGATCGACCAACGACTGGGTGTAAAGGTCCATGCGCCCCTTGCGGGCACGGTGGGTGGTACGGGCCTTGGCGAGCCGCTCAACAAGGAGCGCCCGCCGCTGTTCGAACAGGCCGAGCCGCCGGTCGGGCGGCAGGTAGCGGCAGAAGGCGAGCTTGAGGTTGAAGGCGCGATCGTCGTCGCCGCTGGTGGAACCGGCCACCAGCAGCTCTTCGAACAGGGCCTCGCCCCGCTCGGTGATGGCGTAGACCTTGCGGGTACGCGACGGGCGGGCCGGGCGGGCGGCGCCGTTCCGGGCCTGAGCGGGCGACAAGGCCCGGAAGGCGGCGGCCTCGCCGGCGATGGAACCGGTCATGGGCACCGCCGGCGCCGCCGGCGGCTGGGCCGCGGGGGCGGCCACCGCCCGCACCGCGCCGGCGGCCTCCAAGCGGGCCAGCGCCGGGTACAGCGAGCCGAACGACACGCTCGACAGCGCGCCGAGCGCGTCGGTGAGGCGCTTCTTCAGCTCGTAGCCGTGGAGCTCCTGCTCCTTCAGCACACCCAGGATGGCCAGTTCCAGCAACGGTCACTACTCCGCTCCGACATATCGGATCGATATATCGGCACCAGTATGCGGCACCCCGTCGGCATTGGCAAGGCGCGGCCCGGAGCTACCCTCGCGGGCGTGACCTTCAGGGTGGAGTCGTTGCAGTCACGGGGCCCGGGCCAGGCCGCCGGGCCGGGCGAGGTCGACTACCGCCTGGTGCGCAAGCACACGCTCGAGGAATTCCGCCGGGGCCGGCTCAGCAAGCTCGACGTGTGCGACGCCCACCCGGAGCTGCTCCGGGCGGCCCGCAACGTGGGTGAGGCCCGGAGCGAGCCCTGCCCGATCTGCGACGACGCCACCCTCACCCTCGTCTCCTTCGCGTTCGGCGCCCGTCTGCCCGCCCACGGACGCTGCATCACCACCAAGAAGGAGCTGGCCCAGCTCCGCCGCGCCGCCCAGGAGTCCACGTGCTACGTCGTGGAGGTCTGCACCGCCTGCGCATGGAACCAGCTCGTCCGCAGCTTCCGCCTGGGCCACGGGCGGGCCGGCTCGACCTGAGGGGACGGGGGCGCCCAGACGCCACGCTGTACGCTTCGTCTGTCGTGCGCCGAAGTAGCCAGGGGCTCCTGGAGCCCCCCTCGCGAGTAGCCGCCGCCCGCCCACCCGCCCGGCGGCCAGCGCGTCCCGCGCCGCGGCGGAGCTTCTTCTGGCGCTACCGGCGGGTGTGGTTCCTGGTGGGCATCCTGGTCTTCACCGCCATGGCCGGGGCGGCGTGGGTGCTGACCCAGATCCCGCTGCCGCCCGAGGCGCCCCAGGCCCAGACCACGGTCATCTACGACGCCACCGGTGCACAGCTCGCCACCCTGCACGGCGTCGAGAACCGCTTCCCGGTGTCCATCGAGGAGGTCCCCCCGGTGATGACGGCCGCGGTGGTGGCCGCCGAGGACCGCAAGTTCTTCGTCCACAAGGGGATCGACCCCCTCGGCATCGCCCGGGCGCTGTGGGCCGACATCCGCCGCGGGGGCGTCAGCCAGGGCGGGTCCACGATCACCCAGCAGTACGTGAAGAACGCCTACGTGGGCAACGACTACACGCTGTGGCGCAAGATCCGCGAGGCCGTCCTCTCGGTCAAGATCGAGCGCAAGTTCGACAAGAACCAGATCCTCGAGCGCTACCTCAACACCGTCTACTTCGGCCGGGGGGCCTACGGCGTGCAAGCGGCGTCCAAGGCCTACTTCAATATCGACGTCGGCCAGCTCGAGCTGAAGCACGCGTCCTACCTCACGGGCCTCATCCGCAGCCCGTCGGCCGGCGACGTCGTCGACGACCCCCAGGAAGCCCACGACCTACGCTTCATCGTGCTGTCGGCCATGGTCGACACCAACGTCATCACGCCCGAGCAGGCCAACGACGCGGAAGCCGTATCCATCGCCGACTACGTGGTCCCGCCCCCGCCGCCGGGCTCCACGGTGACCATGAAGGGCGCCGGCGCCGAGTACTTCGTGGAGTACGTCCGCCGGGAGCTGACCAGGCTCTACCCGGAGGACCAGGTGCTGCGGGGCGGCATGCGGGTCTACACCACCCTCGATGCCGGCGCCCAGCGCCAGGCCTACGACGCCGTGTACGGGCTGCTCGACGCCGACGACGACCCCGCCGGCGCCCTGGTGTCGATCGACAACGAGGGCCGGATCGTGGCCATGGTCGGCGGCCGGGACTGGTCGGAGTCCAAGGTCAACCTCGCTGTCGGCGTCGACGGTGGCGGCTCCGGCCGCCCGGCCGGGTCGACCTTCAAGCCCGTCGCCCTCGCCGAGGCCATGAACCAGGGCATCAGCCTGGAGGCCACCTTCCCCGGCCCGGCCAAGATCGTGCTTCCCAAGGCCGACAACGGCGCCGACTGGGAGGTCAACAACTACGAGAACGCGGCCTACGGCCGCATCAGCCTGCTGACCGCCACGGCCCAATCCGTGAACACGGTCTACGCGCAGCTCGTCGACACGGTGAAGCCGGCGAACGTGGTCGAGATGGCCAAGAAGCTCGGCGTCAAGGCCGACCTGGCCCCGAATGCCTCCATCGCCCTGGGCACCGCCGACGTCTCGGTCCTCGACATGGCGAGCGTCTACCAGACCTTCCAGAGGCGGGGCATCCACGTGGAACCGAGGGTGATCCGCAAGATCACCCAGAACGACTCGGTGCTGGTCGACGACCGGGCGACGTCGACCCGGGTCATCGACCGGGCGGTCGCCGAGAAGGTCAACTACGCCCTCCAGCAGGTCGTCGAGGCGGGCTCGGGCACCGGCGCCGCCCTGTCGCATTCCCAGGTGTGGGGCAAGACCGGCACCACCGACCTCTACGGCGACGCCTGGTTCGTCGGCTACACCCGTCAGCTCACGACCGCAGTGTGGATGGGCTATCCCGAGGGGCAGTCCAAACCGCTCTACAACATCCACGGGGTGCGACGGGTCAGCGGCGGCTCGCTCCCGGCCGACATCTTCCGGCGCTACATGACCAAGGCCAGCCCGCCCGACGCCACGCCGCCCGACCGCGTGCCCGACCTGACGGGCAAGTCGCCGGCGCCGGTGAGCACCGTGCTGTCCTCGGGCACGCCCACCACCAACGCGACGGCGCCGGCCCCTTCCTCCTCCTCCTCCACCACCACCGAGCCGGCACAGGAGTCGCCGCCGACCACGGCCCGCACGCCGCCGTCGGTGACAGCGCCGTCGAACACGATGCCCTCGGTGCCGGCGCCGGCGTTCACCCCACCCACCACACCGGCCACCAGCGAGGTGACCCGCCCCTCCCGGTCCGCGCTCACCATCCCGACGCTGCCCCAACGTTGACGGGGCGCCGGTAGGCTGGGCCGGCCGCCGGCAGCCACCGGGCGCTGGACGGCCTGGGAGGCTTCCATGGCACAGCAGCGGACCGCACCCGCCATCCGGGCATCCAAGGGCGGCATGCCGCTGGTAATGGTGACGGCCTACGACACCCCGACCGCCCGTATCGCCGACGACGCCGGCGTCGACATCATCCTCGTGGGCGACTCGGTGGCCATGGTCGTGCTCGGCTACGAGGACACCCTCCAGGTGACGGTGGCCGACATGGCCCACCATGTGGGCGCGGTGGCACGCGCCCGTCCCCGCGCCCTGGTGGTGACGGACATGCCGTGGCTCAGCTACCACCTGTCGGCCGAGGAGTCCGTGCGCAACGCGGCCGTGCTGGTCCGGGCCGGCGCCGCCGCGGTCAAGTTGGAGGGCGGACGGTCCCGGGTGGCGGTGGTCGAGGCGCTGGTCGACGCCCAGGTCCCGGTCATGGGCCACCTCGGCCTGACCCCCCAGTCGGTGCACGCCATGGGGGGTTTCAAGGTCCAGGGCAAGGAGGCGGGGGCGGCCCGTGCACTCGTCGACGACGCCCTCGCCCTCGTCGCGGCCGGCGTGTTCGCCATCGTGCTGGAGGGCGTGCCCGACGCCGTGGCCAGGATGGTCGCCGACGCCGTGCCCGTCCCCATCATCGGCATCGGTGCTGGCCGCTACTGCGACGGGAAGGTGCTCGTGCTCCACGACGTGCTGGGCCTCGAGGACCGGATCGCCCCCAAGTTCGTCCGCCGCTACGCCACCCTCAAGGCGGACGGGACGGCCGCCCTGGCCGCCTTCGCCGCCCACGTCCGTGCCGGCGCCTTCCCCTCGGAGGCGGAGACGTACCACCTCGCCGCCGACGTGGCCGCCCAGCTCGGGCTCCAGCCCGACGGCACGCCCGCCGACGTCTTCGACGAGGCCGACGTCGCCCGCCTCTACGGCGCCGGCATGTTCGCCTGACCCGTCGCAGGGGCCTGTCGCGCCTGTCCGTCCGGGCCCACGGCTGCGGTCGCTCAGCCGGTTGCCCGACCCCGCCGGCCGCGCCTGCCAGCTAAAG
>JBPCLE010000213.1:0-8938 GCA_051003575.1 Acidimicrobiales bacterium
GCACCCAGGAGATCACCCACCGCCTCAACGAGATCGCCGCCTGCCGGGGCTCAGACGCCGACATCGCCGTCATCGGCAGCCGCCTGGACAGCGTTACCGACGGGTCCCGCTGCTACCTGCCCCAGGAGGAGCAGCACGTGGTCCGCAGCCTGCTGCGGGCCTTCCCGGAGGAATTCGCCGCCCACCTCGACGGTGACTGTCCCAACCCCCGCACCGACCTGATCGCCCCGAAGATCCTCGACCTGGCCGACGGCACGGTGGCCCTCGACGAGCGCCACCGTCGGAAGCGCCCCGACTGGACCTACGACGACGCCTGAGCCGCCTCGTCCCACGCGTCGTGGAGGACCTCCAGGAGTACCTCCGGCGGCTGGGCGCCGGCCACGCCGAGACCGCCCATCACGAAGTACGGCACGCTGGTGATCCCGAGATCGGCGGCCCGTCGCTCGTCGTCTCGCACCTCGGGCCCGTAGGCGGTCGAGGTGAGCACGCCGCGGGCCTCGGCGGCGTCGAGGCCGGCGGCCGTGGCCACCTCCACCAGCACTTCGTGGTCGGCGATGGCGGCCCCCTTGGTGAAGGTGGCCCGGAGGAGCTTGTCCTTGAGGTCGACCTGCAGCCCCCGCTCAGCCGCCAGGTGCAGCAGGCGGTGGGCGTCGAAGGTGTTGCCGGGCCTGGCCTTGTCGAGTCGGAGCACCACGCCGTTGCGGGCGCCGGCCTCGATCAGGCGGTCGATCATGGCGTCGGCCTCGGCCATCGAGATGCGGTACTTCGCCATCAGGTGGTCGAGGTAGGGCACCTCACGGACGGCCGGCGCCGCCGGGTCGAGCTCGAACGAGCGGTACCGCACATGCACCGCGTCGCGGTGTTCGAACCGCCCGAGGGCGGCGTCGAACCGGCGCTTGCCGATGTAGCACCACGGGCAGGCGACGTCGGACCAGATCTCGATCTTCACCGGCGGGCGCGCCCGCCGGTGGTCAGGCGCTGGAGGACTTCTTCGTCGCCGCCTTCTTCTTGCCGGCGGCCTTGGCCTTCTTCGCCGCCGCGGCGGCCTTACGGTCGGCTTCGCCGGCGGCCCACTCCTTGGTGGTCTGGTCCTCGATCACCGCATCCGCGGCCAGGCTCTTGACCGACCGGACCCCGTTCATTGCCGAGGCCTTCGAGTTGTAGGCCTCGCTCGTGGCGACGATCTGGCCGTTCGTGGAAAGCAGGCTGAAGCGGAACTTCCCAGTGGTGCCCTTCTTGACGACGAACTTGCCCGGCATTCAGCTCTCCCCTTGTCGACACTACGGCGGACACCGAAAAGTACCAATCCCGCCGGCCCGGTCCGTGGATACCCGCTACCGGCGCTTGCGAAGCAACCCGAACACGCCGCGGGCCACGGTGTTCACCATCGACCGGCCCTCTCGCGACTTGAGGTAGCCGACGACCACGTTGTCGTCGTTCTTCGGCGACTTGGGTGTCTTCTTCGATGTCCTGGACGCCGGCGCCTCGCCGCGCCTCGCGTCGGCGGCCTCCTCGGCGGCGACCGCGTCGGCGGCGGCGGCCATACGGGCGCCGAGCTTTTCGCGGGCCGACTCCCGGTCGATCTCCTCTGCGTACTTCGACCACAGCGAGCTGTCCTTGTCGGCGCGCTCGATACCGCCGGCCTCGACGGCCGCCATCAGCGACAGGGGCGGGCGCAGACGCGTCCAGGCGACGGGAGTCGGCGCGCCGCGCTCGGAGAGGATGGTCACCATGGCCTCGCCGGTGCCGAGCTGGGTGAGGTCCTCCTCCAGGTCGTAGTCGTCGGTCTTCGGGTAGGTGGTGACCGCGGCCTTGAGCGCCTTGGCGTCGCGGGGCGTGAACGCCCGGAGCGCGTGCTGCACCCGGGTGCCGAGCTGGGCGAGGACGGCGCCGGGCACGTCGTCGGGGAGCTGGGTGACGAAGAACACGCCGACCCCCTTGGACCGGATGAGGCGCACGGTCTGGGCCACCTGGTCGAGGAACGCGTCCGACGCGTCGGCGAAGAGGAGGTGGGCCTCGTCGAAGAAGAAGACGAGCTTGGGCTTGTCGAGGTCGCCCACCTCGGGCAGCTCGCCGAACAGCTCGGCCAGGAGCCACATGAGGAACGTCGAGAACAGGCGCGGCTTGTCCTGGACGGCGGCCAGCTCCAGGCAGGAGATCACGCCCTGGCCCTCCGGGGTGGTACGCAGGAGGTCGGCGACCTCCAGCTCGGGCTCGCCGAAGAAGGCCTCGCCGCCCTGGTCCTCCAGCTCCACGATCTTGCGCAGGAGCACGCCGGTGGTGGCGGAGGAGAGGCCACCGATGGCCTTCAGCTCGCCCTTGCCCTCGTCGCTGTCGAGGAAGCGCAGGACCTCTCGCAGATCGGCGAGGTCGAGCAGGCCCAGGCCGTTGTCATCGGCGTAGCGGAACACGAGGGACAGCGACGATGCCTGGGTCTCGTTGGCGTTCATCACCTTGGCCAGCAGCTGGGGGCCGAACCCCGAGACCGTGGCCCGGACCGGCACGCCGGGGCCGAGGCCCCCGAGGGACAGGAACGTGACCGGGAAGCCGCTGGGGTTCCACTCGATGCCGAGCTGGCCGGCCCGCTTGGTGACGCCGTCGCTGGGCTGGCCCGGCCGGGTGAGGCCCGAGAGGTCGCCCTTCATGTCGGCCGCGAACACGGGCACGCCCATGGCCGACAGCTGCTCGGTCATCAGCTGGAGGGTCTTCGTCTTGCCCGTGCCGGTGGCGCCGGCGATCAGGCCGTGGCGGTTGCACATGGCCGCCGGCACCTGCACGACAGCCCCCGGGTGCACCTCGCCGCCGAGCATGGCCCGGCCCAGTTCGAGGGCGGGCCCGTCGGTGGCGTAGGCGCCGGCGATGCGGGATGCGAAGTCGCCCGTCCCCTTCTCCGTCATGGGCGCAGGCTACCCACCCGACCGGGGTGGGTATCAGGCGCCGGTGTCGCTCAACAGCGCCTGGGCCGCGGCCCGACCGGGCGGGCCGGCGATGCCGCCGGTGGGGCCGGTGCCGGCGCCGGGGAGGTACAGGCCCTCCACCGGCGACCGGTGGCGGCCCAGGCGGCGGGTGGGCCGGAAGGGGCCGAGCTGGTCGAGGGAGAGGTCGAGGTACATCGGGTGGCCACCCGGCCACCGCCCGCCCCGCTCCATCTCGTCGGGGGTGTGGGTGGCCAGGCCGACGATGCTGGCCCGGAACCCCGGGGCCCGGTCCTCCACCGTTTCCAGGCAGCGCTCGACGAACGCCTCCCGGCGGGCCGGCCAGCCGCCCTCGACGCGCGACGGCGCCGTCGGGCAGGCGAGGTACACGGTGTGGTGGCCGGCCGGGGCGAGGGAGTCGTCGATGGCGGAGGTGGTGAAGGCGTAGAGCGGCAGGGGGTCGGGGAGCCGGCGGGCCTCGGCTGCGGCCCAGCCGGTCGCCAGGTCGTCGAGGCGGTCGACGAAGCTCTGGAGGCCGTTCCAGTCGCCGGCGCGAGCGTTTGGGTACGGCGGGAGCCGGTCGGTGGCCACATGGACGAGTGCCTGCACCACGTTGCCGCGCCGGGCGGCGCTGATGTCGCTGCGGTCGGGGCCCCTCAGCGGAGGGTCGAGGAGCTGCAGCAGCGCGGTCTTCGGGTCCATGGCGGTGATGACCGCGGCGGTCTCCACCCGCTCGCCGCCCTCGGTGACCACCGCCCGCACCTTCCCTCCGGGCGCCTCGATGCGGGCGACGCCGGCGTTGCAACGCAGCTCGCCGCCGAGGGACTCGAGCCGGCGGACCAGGGCGTCGGTGAGCCCCTGGGCGCCCCCGCGGGCGTGCCACTGGCCGAACAGGTGGTAGGCCGCCTGCCACCACGCGTAGATCGCCCCGCCCGGCATCGACGGGCCCACGCCGGCATGGGCGGCGAAGGCCGAGACCGGGCCGCGGGTGAGGTCGCTGGGCAGACGGCGCTGGAGCAGCGTGCCGTAGGAGCCCAGGGCGTCGGCCACCGTCTCCGCCGGCCGGGGGCGCAGGGCTCGCACCAGCGAGGCCAGGCGGGTCGGCACGTCGCGCAGGGGCATCTCGCCCTGCACCGCCGGGAGGATCGTGCGGATGACGGGGACGGCCGTGTCCATGAACGCGGTGTAGGCCCGGGCCTCATCGCCGCTGTGCTCGGCGATCGAGTCGGCGGTGGCATCGATCGAACGGTGGAAGCGCACCCGCCGGCCGTCGGCGAGCAAGGCCACCGAGAAGGGGTCCATCTGCTGGTAGTCGAGGCAGGCGCCGGCCAGGTCGAGCTGGCGGGGGATCACGGTCATGTTGATGATGTTGTGGGCCACCGAGTGCAGGTCGAAGCGGAAGCCCGGCACGGTCTCCTCGGTGCGCGACCCGCCACCGGGGCGGTCGTTGCCCTCCAGTACCACCACGTCGCGCCCGGCGCGGGCCAGGTAGCAGGCGGCGACGAGCCCGTTGTGGCCGGCGCCGACCACGACTGCGTCACGGGCGCCCATCAGCCCAGCATGGCAGGGCCGTGTTGGGCTACGTTGCACCCACACAGACGGCGGGATCGAACGTGGGGGGAGATCGCTGGTGCGTCGGAGTGGTCGTATGTGGCTTGCCGTGGCGGCGGCGTTCACCTTTGCCGGGGCCGGCGTGCTGCCGGCGCCGGCCGCCGAGGACCGGGAGATCACCCCGGCGGTGACGGCCGCGGTGCAGGTGAGCACCAACCCCGATCCGGCGCGCGGCCACTCCACGCCGCTCGTCACCCGCAGCCCCAGCACCGGCGTACTGATCGTCGCCGACTGCGAGGCCCGCACCAAGCGGACCGTCGACATCTATCGCTCCTTCGACGACGGCCGCTCCTGGTCGCCGGGCGGGAGCCCGATGACAGCGCCCTGGACCGACGCCTGTGGCAACCCCGACTCCAACATCGCCTTCAGCCTGAACTACGACGACGCCGGCGTCCTGTACGTCGGGTTCCACGCCAGCGATCCCAAGTTCGCCACCATCGACCGGCCGAACCGGCCGGTGCACATCTGGCTGGCCAAGTCCACCGACGACGGCGCCACGTTCGAGACGGTCAGGGTGTACGAGGCCCCCGAGGCGGCGGAGGCCGACCGGGGCCTCAAGCGCAACTACCGGGCGTGGGTGGCGGTCGACCCGAAGGACACCCGCTACGTCTACGTCTCGTGGATGCAGTTCCACACCAACGACGACGTTCCCGCTGGCAACAAGGCCCTGATCGCGGCGTCGAGCGACGGCGGTCGCACGTTCGGCCGTCCCTTCTCGTTGCGGGAGGGCGACCCGCAGGGCTCCTACGAAGGGCGGCCGGCGGTCGACGGCAAGGGCGTGGTCCATGTGACCTTCGCCGGCCGGGGCCGGGCGGTGCCGCCGCCCGAGGGCCAGCCGGCGCCGCCGGCGCCGATCCGCACGGTGCTCTACCGCTCCTCGTCCGACCATGGCCAGACCTGGACCGAGGCCAAGGAGATCGAGGAGGGCAACGCCGGCTTCGGCTTCAACCGAAAGTGGGGCCTGCGCGCCGACCCCAACTCCGACAACCTCTACGCCGTCTGGTACGGCAACCCGAACCCGAGGGCCTCCTTCCCCGCCGACGACCGCGATGTGTACCTGCGGGTCTCGCACGACTCGGGCCGCACGTGGGAGGACCGGGTTGTGGTCAACGACGACTCGGCGATGCCGAACGTGCAGCACATGCACCCGAACCTGTCGGTGGCCCCGAACGGTCGCCTCGACATCGTGTGGATGGACAGCCGGAACAGCCCCATCCCACCGGGCACGATGACCCCCCTGCCGAACGTGTCCTACGTCGGCCACCAGGACGTGTACTACACGTACTCGCTCGACGAGGGCCGGACCTTCGCCCCCAACATCAAGATCACCGACCGGATCATCGACCGGCGCTTCGGCCTCTGGCAGGGCAACGCCGACATCCACGGCCCGACCGGCATCGTCTCGACCGACGACACCGTGTACTTCGCCTGGCAGGACAGCCGCAACGGCCACAACCTCGGCTCCGCCGACGACACCTACTTCGCCTCGCTCCACCTCTACGGGCTGGCGCCGGCGGTGGCCGTCGACGACGACGCCGACGGCGTGCCCGGCTGGCTCCTGATCAGCGCCGGCCTGGCCGTCGGCATGGGCGTGTCCATGGTGGTGGTGTCCGCGGTGAGCCGGCGGTCGAGGGCCGCGGCGTGAGCTGGTGACAACTCGACACGCCCCCGCGTGTCGAACCGTCACCAATGCGGATCAGGACGTGGCCAGGCTGACGGCGCCGGCGAGAGGGAGGCCGGCGCCGACGTCGAAGGCGGCGCGGAACTCGTCCTCGCCGAGGCCCGTGCTGCACGCGGCGATGGTGTCGTTGCGGTCGGCGGCCTCGTGGGCCGGTAGCGGGGCGCCGATGGACTGGCGGAGGGCGGCCGCGGCGCCGAGCAGGCGGGCCGCCCGGCCGGGGTGGCCGTCGGCGACGGCGATCGCCGCCACTCCTTCGAGCCAGGTGGCGGTGCTGCCGGTGGGCGGGACCTCGTCGCCGGCGCCGGCTTCGGTGCGGGCCGAGGCTCCAGTGGGCATGGCGAGGCGGTAGAGGGCCTCCGCCCTGGCCGGGTCGCCCTCGTCGCGGGCCAGGCGGGCCAGATGGAGCAGGGCGGCGACCGCGCAGTGGCGGTCGTCGAGCTTGGTGGCCACCGCGAGCGCCTCTTCCAGCAGAGCGCCGGCGGTGGCGGGGTCGCCGTCGAGGCGGGCCAGCTCGGCCAGCGCGGACAGCGACGCCGGCATCCCCGGGCGGTCACCCACCCGCCGGCGCTCGGCCAGGCCCTGGTGCTGGAGGGTGTGGGCCGCGGCCCGGTCGCCCCGGCCCAGCGCCACCCGGCCCAACGCGGCGAGGGAGTCGGCCATGCCCGAGCGGTCGCCGAGGCGCCGGCGCAGGTCGAGGCCCTCGGTGTGGAGGGCGTGAGCGGCGGCGAGGCCGCCCTGCTTGAGGGCGAGGTCGCCGAGGTTGGCCAGGACCATGGCCGTGCCGTGGCCGTCGCCCAGGCGCCGGCGAACGGCCAGCGCCTCGGAGTACATGACCCGGGCGCCCCGGAGGTCGCCGCCGGCGTGGGCCACCCACCCGAGGTTGGTGAGGGAGGCGGCGACCACGCGGGGCTCCTCCAGGTCGCGGCCGATGGCCAGGCTCTCCTCGAACTGGGCCCGGGCCGCGTCGAGCCGGCCCTGGAGGGCGGCCAGGTTGCCCAGGCCGACCAGGGCGGCGGCGGTGCCCAGGCGGTCGTCGAGACGCCGGCGCAGAGCCAGGCTGTGCTCGTACAGGCCGCGGGCGGCGTGGTAGTCGCCCTGGTGCTGGGCCAGCACCGCGGCCCAGTTGAGGGCGACAGCCCGCAGCGCCGGCAGCTCCCCGCCGCCGCCGGCGACCAGCGCCGCCTCCAGCCATCCGCGTCCCTCGCTGAGGTGGCCCCGGACCTCCCAGAATCGGCCGAGCGAGGTGGCCAGCCGCAGGGCCGGCTCGGGGTCGCCGCCCGAGGTGCCCCACGCCAGGGCGACGCGCAGGTCGTCGTGCTCGGCCTCCAGGCGGTCGAGCGCCGCGGCCTGGTCGGGGCCGTCGAGGCCCGCTTCCGCGGCGGCGGCGATGGCCACGGCGCGGGCCAGGTGGCGCGTCCGCACCTCGGTGGCCTGGCCCGATTCGGCCAGGCGCTCCCGGGCGTAGTGGCGCATCGTCTCGAGCAGGCGGTAGCGGGAGCGGCCGCCGGCGGCGGGGCGTTCGGCGATCACCAGCGACTTGTTGACCAGCCCGCTCAGCACGTCGACCACCTCGCCCTCACCCACCACCTGCTCCGCCGCCGCCAGATCGAACGCGGAGCCGAAGACGGCGAGGCGGTCGAAGACCCGGCGCTCGGCGTCGGAGAGGGCGTCGTAGGTCCAGTCCACCATGGCCCGCAGCGTCTGCTGGCGGGGGACGGCCGTGCGGGCGCCGCCGGTAAGCAGCCGGAACCGGTCGTCGAGGCGGGCGGCG
Organism: Acidimicrobiales bacterium; assembly: GCA_051003575.1. Classification (GTDB taxonomy): domain Bacteria; phylum Actinomycetota; class Acidimicrobiia; order Acidimicrobiales; family AC-14; genus CADCTB01. The sequence goes on from JBPCLE010000213.1 coordinate 7,979, forward strand.
ATCTCCTCGACCGACAGCGCGCTGGTGCGGGCCGCGGCCAGCTCGATGGCGAGGGGGATGTTGTCCAGGCGCTGGCACAGCTGGGCTAGGGCCGGCGCCGCCGCCTCGCCGAGGACGAAGTCCGGGCGTACGGCGAGGGCCCGCTCGGTGAAGAGGGCCATGGCGCCGGCCGGCGACAGCGACGGTACCCGCCCCGTCGTTTCGCCCGGCACGCCCAGGGGCTCGCGGCTGGTGGCCAGCACGGCCAGGCGGGGGCAGGCCCGCAGGAGGCGTTCGGCCAGGTCGGCGGCGGGGCCGACGAGATGCTCGCAGTTGTCGAGCACCAGCAGGCAGTGGCGGTCCCGGAGGTGGGCGCTGAGCGTGCCGGCCGGGGTCTGGCCGGCCTCCTCCCGGAGGCCGAGGGCGGCGAGGACGTGCTGGGGGAGCAGGTCGGGGTCGGCGAGGGGCGCCAGCTCCACGAGGACGGCGCCGTCGGTGAAGCCGGCGGACAGGTCGGCGGCCGCGGCCAGCGCCAGCCGGGTCTTGCCGACGCCGCCGGTGCCGGTGAGGGTCAGCAGGCGGGTGCCCGGGACGGCCTTTTCGATGGCGGCCAGTTCGTCGTCGCGCCCCACCAGCCGGGTGAGCGGGAGGGGCAGCCCGGCCGGCGGCTCCGGCTCGTCGCCCAGCAGGGTGACGTAGGCGGCCTCGGTCGACGGCGACGGGCTGACCCCGAGCGCCTCGGCCAGCACCCGCCGGCACCGCTCGTAGGCGCGGAGGGCCTCGCCCCGGTTGCCGGCGCCGGCGTGGGCCTGCATGAGCCGGAGGTGGGCCGACTCGCGGAACGGCGCCGCCGCCACCGCCTCCTCGGCCGAGTGCAGCGCCCCGGACCAGTCGCCGGCGGCCGCCGCCGCGTCGGAGGCGGTCTCCAGGGCCCGCAGGTGGAGCTCCCGCAGCTCGGCTTGGCGGTGCTCGACCCATGGG
>JBPCLE010000214.1:0-4281 GCA_051003575.1 Acidimicrobiales bacterium
GTGTACGAAATCGACCTCATCGACCCGACCCGCCCGTCGGCCACCGCGCCGGCCGCCGGCGCCGGGGGCCACGCCGGCGTCCTGCCCCCCGGGAACCGGACGATTGCAGTCCTCGGCGACGACGGCACCTGCTCGCCGGCCGAGCCCCTCGTGTGGGTCATGCGGTTGGAGCCCGGCGAGACACCCGTCGACGAGCCGCCGGTCCGCTACCCCGGCGTCGGCGCCCCGGGGCGGTTGGCCGCGAGCGGGGCCTACGCCTACGTCGCATGGGGCGCCGCCGGGGTGCGGGTCGTCGACTTCGGCGAGGTCCGGGCCAGGACCGTCGCCCAGTTCGTGCCGGAGAACCCCGACGTCGTGGGCGTCGCCCTGCTGGCGGAACACGTGGTGGTCACCGACGCCGGCGCCGGACTGTTCGTACTCGAGCGGCCCGACGAGGCGGGCGGGCGGGCCACCTTCTGGACGCAGTTCGTCGGCCTCCTGCCCTACCTGGGCGGCGCTGTCGTGCTGACCGCCCTGGTCCTGCTCCCCCGGATGCTGGCCGGCCGGGCCGGCGCCCCCGTCGTGGTGCCGACCCCGGGGGCGGAGCCGGTGCGCCGGCGCCGCGCCTGAGCTACCGGCCCAGCAGGGCCTGGGCCAGGCGGTCGGCAGTGGCGGCGTCGTCGGCCAGCACGAGGTCGACCTGGCCGCCGTTGCGAACCACACGGGCGCTCCCGTCGGGGCCGCTGACCCGCCCCTCGGCGTCGGCTGCCCGGCTCGACCCCGACCAGCCCCGGGCCCAGCGCAGCAGGGCATCGGCCAGGCGGCCGGCGTCGGCGGGGGTGTCGCCCACCCAGCGGTCGGCCAGGCCGATCGCGGTGCCGCAACGCACGGCGCCGTAGGCGTCGCCGTTCCACCCCGCGGCCGCCTTGCGGGCATCGGCGGCGGTCAGCTCGCCCGAGAGCACCTGGACCATGTCGAACTCCCCGAGCGTGCCGCTGTCGACCTGCCCGCAGCCGGTGGCGGTGGCAAGGTCGGGCAGCGCCGGCGGCGACCAGGACTGGCCGGCGGCGTAGGTCTCGGGATGGAGGATGTGCTCGGTGGACGTCGGCGGGTTCCGGTAGGCGTTGTCGACCTCGGCGAAGCCGCCGGCGCGGTGGCGGGCCCGCACGAACGACAGGCCGTCCTGGTAGGGGAAGAACAGAGACTCGAGCAGGTAGCGGGGCGCACGGGCGTAGGCGGCGACGGCCTCGGGGGTGGCGCCGCCGCTGGCGGCCTGCTGGCGCTCCCGGGCGCTGAGGTGCTTCTCCTGCCAGAGGGTGGCAGTCAGCTCGGCGTCGCCCTCGATGAGCGCGCCCAGCGCCGCCAGCTCCTCGGTCCGGTTCTCGTCGTCGAGCGCCTGGCTCCGCGCGCCGAAGTCGAAGTGCTGGTCGGCGAGCGCGTGGGTGAGCTCATGGGCCAGCGTGGCCCTGGTGGCCGGGTCGAGGCCGTCGCGTCCCCCTCCCCCCACGAAGAGCTCCTTGGCCTCGTCGTCGTAGTACCCGAGCACGCCGCCGGCCAGGATGGAGTCGATCGTCTTGGCGTAGTCGACGTCCTTGCCGATGAGGCGCAGCAGCTTCAGCACCGACTCATCCGCGGTCAGCTCGTCGCGGTTCTCGGCGATCTCCTCCGCGTTGCGCTGGCGTACCTGCTCGGCGAGCGCCTCCTTGGTCACCACCCGAACCGGGAGCGTTCCCTTCCACGCCAGGCCCCGGATGGCGGCGACCTGGCCCTTGATCTCCTCGACCACCCGGGCCTGGGCCGGCGTGAGGTCGCCGGCCGGCGCCCCGGTGGTCGCCCCCTCCCCGCCTGGCGCCGGCGCGGTGGTGCTGGTGACCGCGTCGTCGACGGTGTCCCTGACGTCGCGGATGGTGGCGATGCCGATGCCGGCGGCGACGAGCACGACCACCAGGGCGATCAGCACGCCCAGCATGGTCTTGGTGCTGTCGTCCCAGGGCGACTTCGGCGGCGGTGCGTCGAGGTCGTCCATCGGCGCCAACGGTAACGCCGGCGGGCCGCCTAGCGGGGGCGCGACGGAAAGGCCAGGATCGTCAGCGTCCCGACGACCACCAGCACGGCGGTGAGCCCGAACAGCAGGCCCCTCACCGCCCGCCGCCGGCCCGGGTCGCGCACGTAGTCGTCGATGATCCACCGCAGGCCGTTCACGCCGTGGCCCAGGGCCAGGACGAGCAGCAGCCAGTCGAACAGCCGCCACAGGGGGTTGTGCCAGCGCTCGGCCACGAAGTCGTAGTCCGTCTCGACCACGTCGTTGACGATGTGGGTGATCGAGAAGTGGATGAGGGCCAGGAACACCAGGGCCAGGCCCGAGAGGCGCATGAACGCCCACGAGAGCGCCTCGGGGCTCCGCTTGCGGCGGGGCGGGGCCTCGGCGGCCTTCACGGACACCCGTGGCCACGGGCCACCCTGTGGGATGAGAATCGCCCGTGGCCGCCCCTGCCGGCGCAAGCCGGCCACATCGGCTGCGGGCTGGAAAGGACGGCGGAGGGCGAGCCGGCTCCGCCGGCCGCCCGCAGCTCGATCACCTCGACCGAACGGAGCGAGCGAGTGAGGTCGAAACTCCTCACAGGATCCGACCGTCGATGAACGGCCACAGGATGACTACGCCGCCGGGGACGCCGATCACCAGGGTCAGGGCCACGACCGCCTGGAGAAGCCGGCGCTGGTTGCGCACCGCCTCGGGGAAGACGTCGACAGCCACGATGCGCACGCCGTTGAACGTGTGGAACAGCAGGGCGAACAGCAGGCCCACCTCGAACAGCCGCAGCAGCACGTTGCCGTACAGGCGGTGGACCTGGTCGTAGGTGTCCGGCCAGCGCAGCAGGGACACGTCGACGATGTGCAGCAGCAGGAACAGGAACACCAGGAAGCCGGTGATGCGGTGGCCGAGGAACGCCCACTGGCCGGACTTGCCCTTGTACCTCGTGGAGCCGCTGTACCTCGTGGAGCCGCTGTACCTCGTTGACGTGCTCACCGGCTCGCCGGGTCGTCCGGCCGGCGCCGGCGGTACCAGCGGTCGCCCCACATGGTGGACGACGCCACGTAGAGGGCGAAAGCGGTGATGACGAGCGTGACAGTGCCCAGGGCTGCGGCGAAGAGGACCTGAGGCGTGCTCACGTCGCGGGCAGCCCGGTGCCCAGGGGACCGGTACTCACGGCGCGCGGAGCCCGGCTCATGGCCCGATGCTACGGGCGCCCCGGAAGTAGGGCCACAGGCACTCCGGCAGGGCCACGCTGCCGTCGGGCCGGCGGTGGGTCTCCACCACCGCGGCCCAGACCCTGGGCACGGCCAGGCCGGAGCCGTTGAGGGTGTGGACCACCGCCGTCCCCCCGCCCTCCGCCGGCCGGTAACGGATGTTGGCCCGGCGGGCCTGGTAGTCGCTGAACCAGGAGACCGACGACGCCTCCAACCACATGTCGCAGCCCGGCGCGTACACCTCGATGTCGAAGGTGCGTGCCGCGGAGGCGCCGAGGTCGCCGGCGCAGAGGTCGAGCACCCGGTAGGCCAGGCCCAGGGCGGCCAGGGTGCCCTCGGCCCGGGCCAGGATGTCGGCGTGCACCTCGGCGGCCTGCGCCGGCGTGGAGTAGGCCAGCAGCTCGACCTTGTCGAACTCGTGCACGCGCAGCAGACCCCGGGTGTCGCGGCCCGCGGCCCCGGCCTCCCGGCGAAAGCACGGGGTGTAGGCCATGACCCTCATCGGCAGGCCGGCCTCGTCGAGGATCTCGTCACGGGCCAGGGAGGTGAGGGGCACCTCGGCGGTGGGGATGGCCCACAGGTCGTCGCGCTCGAGGTGGTAGCCCTCCTCCGCGAACTTGGGCAGGTGGCCGGTTGACACCATGGTGTCGGTGCGGACCAGGCTGGGCGGGCGGATCTCCTCGTAGGCGTCGGCGTTGCGGTCCAGCGCCAGCTGGCAGAGGGCCCGGACGAGGGTGGCGCCGGCGTTGCGGAACACCGGGAACATGAATCCCGACAACTTCGCCCCCCGCTCCAGGTCGAGGATCCCCAGGCCGGCGCCGACGTCCCAGTGCGGCACCCGCTGGTGGGCGCCGTACGCGCCGGCGTCGTAGCCCTCGACCCGCAGCACCACGTTGTCGGCCTCGTCGGCGCCGTCGGGGCAGTCGTCGGCCGGGAGGTTGGGGGTACGCAGCAGGATCTCGCGCAGGTCGGCGCCGGGGGTGGCACGACCCGACCCGCAACTTCCCCCCCCCCCCCCCCACCCCCCCCCCCCCCCCACCCCCTCCCCCCCCA
>JBPCLE010000215.1:0-3061 GCA_051003575.1 Acidimicrobiales bacterium
TGCCACGAAGCACTTTTCACACTGTGCGAACGGCCCGAGGAGCGCTACCCAGCGGCACAGGCCTGGTTGGCCGAGCACGGCTACGGGTCCACCCTGGAGTACCTGGCTGCAATGGCCTCGCTGGTGCTCGACGAGACCGGCCTCCCCACGCCCGAGCTGATCGCCCGGGCCGCGGCCGTGCGCGACGCCGCCCACGGCACCCGGGTGACCTTCTCGCCCAAGGTCTTCATCCCGTTGACGATGCTGTGCCGCGACCGCTGCGGCTACTGCACCTTCGCCCAGCCACCCGCGCGCCTGGAGTCGCCCTACCTCACCCCCGAGCAGGTGCTGGCCGTGGCCCAGGCGGGGGCTGCCGCAGGGTGCCACGAGGCGCTGTTCACCCTCGGCGAGGCCCCCGAAGACCGCTACCCGGCGGCCCGGGAGTGGCTGGACACCAACGGCTACGGGTCGACGGTCGACTACCTCGTGGCCATGTGCGCCCTGGTGCTGTCCGAGACGGGCCTGCTCCCCCACGCCAACGCCGGCGCCCTCTCCCGTGACGAGCTGGGCCGCCTCCGGGCCGTCGCCCCGTCGCAGGGGATGATGATCGAGTCGCTCAACCCGGCACTCGACTGCCACCGGGGCGCCCCCGACAAGGAGCCCGCCCGCCGGCTGGCCACGCTGGAGGCGGCCGGCGCCCTCCGGATCCCCTTCACCACCGGCATCCTCGTCGGCATCGGCGAGAGCCGGGCCGACCGGCTGGAGGCGCTGGAGGCCATCGCCGCCAGCCACCGCCGGCACGGCCACGTGCAGGAGGTGATCGTCCAGAACTTCGTGCCCAAGGCGGGAACGGCCATGTGGGCGGCGCCGGCCTGTCCGCCCGAGGAGGAGCTGTGGGCCCTGGCCGCCGCCCGCCTGCTCCTGCCGCCCGAGATCTCCCTCCAGGCCCCGCCCAACCTGTCGGAGGACTTCGGGCGCCTGCTCGACGCCGGCATCGACGACTGGGGCGGGGTCTCCCCCGTCACCCCCGACCACGTCAACCCCGAGCGGCCATGGCCCGAGATCGAGCGGCTGGCCGAGGTCACCGGGGCCCGGGGCTTCGAGCTGGCGCCCCGCCTCACCGTCCACCCGCCCTACGCGCTCGACGCCGGCCGCTGGCTCGACCCCGCGGTCCGCACCGCCGTGCTCCACCGCTCCGACGCCGAGGGCCTGGCCCGTGACCGCCCCGACTGGCACGCCGGCGGCACGACCCCGCCGGCCCGGCTCCTGCCCGGCACGCCCCGTGCCGGCTTGGCCGTCGGAGAGGTGCTGGCCGGCGCCGGCCTCGGCCAGGAGGTCGGTGTAGGCGAGATCGTCACCCTCTTCTCCGCCCGGGGCCGGGAGGTGGCCGCCGTGGCCGAGGTGGCCGACGACCTCCGCCGGCAGGCCGTGGGCGACGCCGTCACCTGGGTGGCCAACCGGAACATCAACTACACCAACGTGTGCACGTTCAAGTGCCGGTTCTGCGCCTTCTCCAAGGGCCCGCTGTCGCTGAACCTCCGGGGCGACCCCTACCTGCTCGGCGTGGAGGAGATCCAGCGCCGGGTGGTGGAGGCGGTGGAGGCCGGCGCCACCGAGGTGTGCCTCCAGGGCGGCATCCATCCGAGCTTCGACGGCGACTACTACATCGACGTCTGCCGGGCGGTGAAGGAGGCGTCGCCGTCGGTCCACGTCCACGGCTTCACCGCCCTCGAGGTCACCGAGGGCGCCCGCCGGCTGGGCGAGCCCCTGCGCGAGTACCTGCGCCGGCTCATGGGCGTCGGCCTGGCCACCCTCCCCGGCACCGCGGCCGAGATCCTCGACGACGAGGTCCGCGCCGTGCTCTGCCCCGACAAGATCGACACCGAGGAGTGGCTGGAGGCGCACCGCACCGCCCACTCCCTGGGCCTGCGGTCGAACATCACCATCATGTTCGGGGCCGTCGAGCAGCCGGTCCACTGGGCCCGGCACATGGTCCGCACGCGGGCGCTGCAGGCCGAGACCGGCGGGTTCACCGCGTTCGTGCCGCTGCCGTTCGTGCACATGGCCACGCCGCTGTACCTCCAGGGCCGGGCCCGCCGGGGCCCCACCTTCCGCGAGACCCTGCTCATGCACGCCGTCGGGCGCATCGCCTACGCCGGCTCGGTGCCGAACGTGCAGGTCAGCTGGGTCAAGCTCGGCGCCGAGGGGGCACGCCAGCTCCTTCAGGCCGGCGCCAACGACCTCGGGGGAACCCTGATGGACGAGAACATCTCCCGCGCCGCCGGCGCGTCCCACGGCCAGGGCATGGACCAGGCGTCGTTCCGGGCCATCGTCGAACCGCTGGGCCGCCCGCTGGCGCAGCGGACGACGCTGTACGACCGGGTGGTGGCAGCAGGCTCGCGGGCCTAATTGCCGGCGGGCACCTGCCCGCGCTCCGCCCGGTCGGACGGGCTCAGCAGCAGGCCCTGGAGCAGGCGCTCGGACTGGCGGGCGACGATGATCTCGACGTGCTCGGGCGCCGCCTGGCGCGACCGGGCCGCGTGCAGGATCAGGGCCTGCGGTGAGAGCACCCGCTGCTCGAACCAGGCGACGCCGAACAGCAGGAGACTGATGACCCCCACGGAGGCGGGGACCAGGAGAAGCGGGAGCAGCATGGCCCCATCCTGCCCCATCGGCGACGGACGAAACGAGGATGGTCCCGTGAGAAGGTGGGAGATGACCGACCGGCCGTACCGGACCGCCAACCCCGACCTCGACCAGCGCCTGCGCGACGTGCTGGCCGGCGCCGGCGCCACGGCCGACGTCGACCTGCTCTTCGAGATACTTGTTTCGGGGGTGCTCCTGGCCGGCGACGGTGCCGACCGGCTGGACCTGAAGATCACCAACGCGGCGTTGAAGGAGATGCGGGAGGCGTTCCGGGTCTTCGCCCCCTGGCGCCATGTGCCCAAGGTGACGATCTTCGGGTCGGCCCGCACCCTGCCCGACGACCCGCTGTACCTCCGGGCCCGCGACCTCGCCGCCGGCCTGGGGGGGGGGGGGGGGGGGGGTGTGGGGGGAGGAGGGACCAAGGGGGCTGCCGCAC
>JBPCLE010000216.1:0-2603 GCA_051003575.1 Acidimicrobiales bacterium
GGCCTGGCTGGAGGACCGCCTGGGCGACCGCCAGCTCCAGGCCGCCATCGACGAGCGCCGGGCCGAGGCCGCCGAGGCGGCCCCGCAGGAGAAGGTCACCTCATGAGCGGCACGGGAGGCCGGTCCCAACAAGCAATCCAGGGGGCGGCATCGAAGATGGTGCACCAGTGAGCGACGCGGGCTACATCTTCGCCGGGTACTTCTCGACCTTCGGCATCCTCGCCGCCTACGCGGCGTGGGTGATCCGACGGAAGCGGGCCCTCAGCCGGCTGCTGTCGGCGGCCGACGACACATGACGGCCACAGGAAGCATCACGGCCACCCGAGGCCGGCTCTGGATCGCCGGCGTGGTGGTCCTCGCCGCTTTGGGCTTCCTCGTCTTCCAGGGCCTGGGGAACGCCACCCTCTACTTCCGCACCGCGGACGAGGCCGTCGCCCAGCGCGCCGAGCTGGGCGAGCGGCGGTTCCGCCTCGAGGGCGACGTGGTCGACGGCAGCGTCCGCCAAGTGGGCAACGACGTGTCGTTCGTGCTGACGAAGAACAGCGTCGAGGTGCCTGTGCAGCACCGGGGCGACCCGCCCGAGCTGTTCCGCCCCGGCATCCCTGTGGTGCTCGAGGGCCGGTTCCAGGGCGACCACTTCTCCAGCGACCGCATCATGGTCCGCCATTCCGAGACCTACGTGGCCGAGAACCCGGAGCGGGTCACGACGACCCTGAAGTGAGCGCCGTCGTGGGCACGGCGGCGTTGGCCCTCGGCCTCGTCGCCGCCCTCCTCGGCATGGCCACCCTCGCCATCGGGCTCCGCCGGCACAACCCCGCCATGTTGCGCACGGGCCAGAACTACGTGTGGCTGGTGCTGGTGGGCGCGGTGGCGGCCACCGCGGCCATGCAGTACGCCCTCATCAGCCACGACTTCTCGTTGGACTACGTGGCCAACAACGGCAGCCGCAGCACGCCGCTGCTCTACACGGTCACCACCATGTGGTCAGCGCTGGAGGGGTCGATCCTGCTGTGGGCCCTGGTCCTGGCCGGCTACCTCGCGGTCATGGCCCGCCACTTCCGGGCCCGCGCCACCGACCCCCTCGTGGCCTGGGCCACCCTCGTCGCCCTCGGCGTGGCCGCCTTCTTCTTCGCCCTCATGGCGGGGCCGGCCAACCCCTTCAACGTGGTGAGCGGCGCCATCCCCCTCGACGGGCCCGGACCCAACCCGCTGCTCCAGAACCACCCGCTGGTGGCCTTCCACCCACCCATGCTCTACCTGGGCTACGTGGGCTTCACCATCCCGTTCGCCTTCGCCCTGGCCGCGCTGATCACCGGGCGCGTCGGCGAGGGGTGGCTGGCGGAGACCCGGCGCTGGACGCTGTTCGCGTGGGGTTTTCTCACCGTCGGCATCGTCCTGGGCGCGTGGTGGTCCTACGAGGTGCTGGGCTGGGGCGGCTACTGGGCGTGGGACCCGGTGGAGAACGCCTCGTTCCTGCCCTGGCTGACGGCGACGGCCTACGTCCACTCGGTGATGGTCCAGGAGCGGCGGGCCATGCTGCGGGTCTGGAACCTGTCGTTGCTGGTGGCCACCTTCTCCCTCACCATCCTGGGCACCTTCCTCACCCGATCCGGCGTGCTCGACTCCGTGCACGCCTTCACCGAGTCGCCCATCGGGCCGGCGATCCTGGCCTTCTTCGCCCTGGTGGTGACGGTGTCGATCGGCCTCATCGGCTGGCGGGGCGACAGGCTCCGGTCGCCGGGCTCGATCGACGCCCCCGTGTCGCGCGAGGCCGCCTTCCTGGCCAACAACGTGGCCTTCGCCGCCTTCGCGTTCGTGGTCCTCCTCGGCACGCTCTTCCCGCTGCTGGTCGAGGCCTTCAACGGCGACCAGCTCTCGGTGGGCGCCACGTACTTCAACCGGATGACGGCCCCGATCGGCTTCACCCTCCTCTTCCTGATGGCCGTGGCGCCGGCCCTGCCGTGGCGCAAGGCCGCTACCGAGACGCTGCACCGGCGCCTCATCTGGCCGGCGTGGGCCGGCACGCTCGTGGTGGTGGGCTGCGTCGCCGCCGGCCTGCGGGGCCTGGGCCCGCTGCTGGCCTTCGGCCTGGCCGCCTTCGCCGGCGCCGCCGCCCTCCGCCAGTTGAGCCTGTCGGTGCGGGCTGCCCGGCGGGCGGGCCAGCCGATGTGGCGGGCGCTTATGGGCCGGTCCAACGGCGGCATGGTGGTGCACATCGGCGTCGTCCTGCTGGCGGTGGGCTTCGCGGCCAGCTCGTCGTACGGCCACCGGGCGCAGTTCCGCCTGGAGCCGGGGGAGTCGGCCTCCCTCGCCGGGCACTCGGTCACCTACCTGGGCGCCACCGTCGATGAGCAGTCGAACAAGTTGACCACGCAGGCCCGGGTGCGGGTGGACGGGGGCAAGGTATATGGGCCGGCGCTGCACCAGTTCCCGTTCGGGTCCCAGGCCATCGGGTCGCCCTCGGTCCGCACCGGGCCCTTCTCCGACGTATACCTCACCCTGGTCGTCGCCCCCGACGCCGCCGGCGTGGCGGTCATCGGCGTGAACGTGCAGCCCATGGTGATCTGGCTCTGGATCGGCGGCACGGTGATGGGCTTCGGCAC
>JBPCLE010000217.1:0-5161 GCA_051003575.1 Acidimicrobiales bacterium
AGGAGGGCATCGCCCGTGCGCTGGCGTGGGGCGTGCTGGTGGGCGGCGTGCTGCAGCTGGTGGTGCAGCTCCCTGCCGTGCGGTCCCTGACCCCCGGTCTGCGGCTCAGCCTGGACCGCTCCTCCCCGGAGATCCGCAGCGTGCTCAGCCGCTTCGGGACCGTCGTGGTGGGTCGAGGGGCCGTCCAGCTGCTCACCTACGTCGACCTGTTCCTCGCCAGCCTGCTGGCGGTGGGCGCCGTGTCCGCCCTCACCTACGCGCAGGTGCTCTACCTGCTGCCGATCAGCCTCTTCGGCATGGCGGTGGCCGCCGCCGAGCTGCCGGAGCTCTCCCGCCTGGGCCGGGAGGGCGCCGACGCCATCCGGGAGCGGCTGGCGGGGGGCCTCGAGCGGATCACGTTCTACGTGGCCATCACCGCCGCCCTCTACGTCGGCGCGGGCGACGTGATCGTCGGCGCCCTGCTCCAGCGGGGCGAGTTCGACGCCGCCGACACCCGGCTGGTGTGGTTCACGCTGGGCGCCTTCGCGCTGGGCCTGCTCGGCACCACCCGCTCCCGGCTGCTGCAGAACGGCCTGTACGCCCTCGACCGCCCCAAGCTGGTGGCGCGCATCGCGGTGGTGCGGGTGGCCCTCGCAGCGATCCTCGGCGCGCTGGTCATGTTCCCGCTCGACCGGCTCGCCATCATCGGGTCATCCGTGCAGCGAGTGGGGGACCTCGGCCTCTCACCCCTCCCCGACGGGCTGCGCCTGCTCGACGACGGCCCGCCCCGCCTCGGCATCGTCGGCCTGGCCTTGGCCGCCGGCCTGTCGTCCTGGGTCGAGTACCGGCTGCTCCGAGGCGCGCTGGCGTGGCGGATCGGCCGACTCCCCGGGCTGGGCCACGACGCCCGCTGGTCGCTGATCGCCGCCGGGGCCGCCGGCGTGCTGGCCGACGCCGGCCTGCCCGTCGGTGCCGCCGTGCGAGGGCTCAGCCCCGACCGGCTGCGGCGCCGGCTCGACGACCACGCCGACCGTGCCGCGTCCCGCCGGGCGGTGCTCGATGCCTACGACCCTGGCCGCCAGCTAGCCCGGGGGTGGACGCTCACCCGCACCGCCACCGGCCGCCTCGTACGCGACGTCGCCGGCCTCGATCCCGGCGACGTGCTGGTCACGACCTTCGCCTCGGGCACGACGCACTCGACGGTGGCCTCGGTGGAGGAGAATCCCCGCAGTGGCTGACACCGCGCCGGCGAAGCTGACCTACGAGCAGGCGGTCGAGGAGCTCAAGGCCATCACCGACGAGCTCAACGACGGCCTGGTCGACGTCGATGCCCTCACCGACCGGTTCCAGCGCGCCATCGACATCATGGAGGACCTCGACAGCCGCATCCGGCGGGCCCGGGCCAAGGTCGACGAGCTGGCCCCCCGGCTGGAAGCCCTCAGCCGCCCGGCCTCCGAGGCCCCGCCTGAGGCCGGCGACCCGCCGGCGACCGGCCACGGCGACCAGCCGTTCTAGGTCTGCATCGGGGGGCGATCCTTCGGCCCGGCGCCGCAGGTCCAGGGGCCGGCGTCAACGAGTGGGGCCTCCGCTCATCCTCGGACCCGAGGCCCGTTCTCCCCGCCGCCGGCCCGGACCACGAACGTGAAGTTCGGCCGGACGAGGGTGGCAATCGCGCCGTCCTGGTGGATCGGGGAGCCTGTCGGGAGGGCCGAGATCGACAACGTGGAGGGGTCGAGCGCCGGCCGGCGGGACATCAGGTGAACGAGCCGGTCGAGAGGCTCGGCGTGGCCGAACGTGCGGATCAGAGCCGGCGCCGGCGGGTGGGATTCGACGACGGCCATGGCCGGCGGCGTGAGTTGCAACAGCCCACTTCGGATCACGGCGCCGGTCGGGGTCTCGGTGAAGAGGTGGACCGCGCCAGGCTCGGTGAGGGCGATCGCGCTGAACCAGCCGGGATCGAGCGCCGGCGCGGGGCGTGCCGACGAGTCGCCGTCGAGCAGGGCCGACAGCGCCGCCTCCCACGTCGGGTCGGGGTGGTCGAGGCTGACCGTCCACGGCCCGAGCCGGCGGTACGTGGCCTCGCCGGCCCCGGGCCCCCGTAGGCGCATGAACCCACAGGGCTCCGCGCCGACGCTGTCGAGGCCGACGCCGGCCGACTTGAAGGCCACCGACGCCTGCTGGCCGGCCCGAAGCCAGAGGGGGACGACGAGGCGGCCGCCGGCTTCGAGCCGTGCCGCCCACGCCGGCGCCAGGTCCCAGACACCGACCGTGGCCACGATGCGGTCGAAGCGCCCGCCGGATCCGAGGTCCCACCCGTCGGCGGTCTCGACCGTCACGTTCGACGCTCCGGCCGCCGACAGGTGGCGTTGCGCCGGACCGGTGATCGCGGGGTCCAGGTCCAGGGTGAGGACCCGCCCGCCCGGCCCAACGAGCTGGCCGAGCAGCGCGGCGTTGTAGCCGGTGCCGGTGCCGATCTCCAGCACCGCCATGCCAGGGTGCACGTCGAGCTGGGCCAGCATGCGCGCCATCAGCACCGGCTGGCTGGACGAGCTGACGGGGACGCCGTCGTGGTCGCGGTGGGTCACCACCGCCCGGTCGCGGTACACGTCGTCGAGCCGGACGCCGGGAAGGAACCAGTGCCGGCGGACGGCCCGGAATGCCTCCTCGATCCGCGGGTCGAGGAGGGCGCCGTCGTGGCGGAGCCCGTCGATCAGCCGGCGGTGGCGCCGCTCCGACTCGGTCATCGTCCACGCCACCCGCGGCCGGCGCCGGCAACCGGCGTCAGGTTCGAGACACCTAGGCTGGCCGGACGCATGGGCCAGCAGAAGAACGAGCCGGAGCTGCACGTGGTCGCCGGCTGCCTCTTCGAGGTGTCGTTCCCCGAGCGTGAGGGCGTGTCCTGGCGCTGGGCCGGGGGCCAGCCCGAGGTGACGTACCTCGGCGAGTCGGTCCGGGGCGCCAGGCGCCACTTCCGGTTCCGGGCCGAGGCGACGGCAGCCGGCGCCGGCACCGTGGGCCTTCGGTTCCGCACCGAGACCGAGGAACGGGGCCGGTTGACACGCGTGATGGCTGTCGACGTCGCCCCCGAAGAGCTGCCCGCCATCTAGACGGGGCGTCGCCGCCAGGTCACGACCGTGCCGGCGCCGGCGGCGAAGACGAGGAACCCAGCGAGGGCAGGGAGCGCCGGGTCGAGGTCGTCGTCGCTGTCGCCGGCCGGCGCCAGCGCCGCCGCCAGCGGCATGGTGGTGATGGCCGGCGCCGGCGGCGGGGCGACCGCAGCCTTGAGGTCGAGGCGGCCACGGCAGCCGAGACCGCACGATGTCGAGCTGTCAAGCGTGGCCAGCAGCCGGTCGACGGCAGCCGAGGGGGTGAGCCCCTGGGCGAGCAGCACCGCCAGCGCGCCGCTGACGTGGGGTGCGGCCATCGACGTGCCGGCGGCCCACCCGTACCGTCCGCCCGGAAGGGGCGAGATCACGTCGGACCCCGGTCCGTCGCCGTTGCCCCCTGGCGCGACGAGACCCCACATGGCGTTGCCCAGCGACGTGGAGTACGGCGGCACCCGGCCCCGCTTGTCGGTGGCGCCGACGACCAGCGCGTGCAGGTCGCCGTAGTTGGCGCTGCCCGAGCTGCTTAGGCTGTCGTAGTTGCCCGACGCCAGCACGGGGATGGCGCCCCGGCTCCAGGCGTACTCGATGCCGGGCCGCAGCGGGGTGCCCAGCCGGGAGACGATGACCAGGTCGGGCTCGCCCAGGCTGAGGTTGACGACCTTGGCGCCCCGGTCGACGACCCACTGGATGGCCCGGTTGATGTCCTCGGTGACGCCGAACCCATCGGGGCCGAGCACCCGGGCGACGATGAGATGGGCGTCGGGCGCCACGCCGGCAATGCCGGCGCCGTTGCCGGTCCTGGCCGCGGCAATGCCGGCCACGGCCGTGCCGTGCCCATCGCTGTCACGGGTCGTGCCCTCCCGGCAGGTGCCGCCGATGCAGTCGGCCTGGGCGTCTACCTTGCCGGCCAGGTCGGGGTGGCCGGCGTCGACGCCCGAGTCGACCACGCCGATCAGCACGCCGGCGCCGGTGGAGACCCGCCAGGCGTCGGCGGCCCCGATCTGGGACAGGTTCCACTGCTGGGTGAAGAACCGGTCGTCGCTGGCGCCGGCGGCGGTGCCGGCGCCGGCCGCCGAGAGGCCGACCAGCGCGGCGGCGGCGAACGCCGTCCGCACCCGCCTCCGAGCCCGCCGGTTCCGCGCTGAGCGCCCCTTCACGACGCAGAGCTTGGCATCCGGGAGCCGCCCTGGTGTGCGGCGGCATCGCCGGCGTCTCGTAGGCTGACTACCGATGGAACCGCGCGTACTGGGTGGGCGGTACCGGCTCGCCCGTCACCTGGCCCGCGGCGGCATGGCCGAGGTGTACGTGGCCGAGGACCAGCTCCTGAACCGCACCGTGGCCGTCAAGGTCCTGTTCCCGGAGCTGGCCCGCGACGAGGCGTTCGTCGAGCGGTTCCGGCGCGAGGCCAGGGCGGCGGCGAGCCTCAACCACCACAACGTCGTGTCGGTGTACGACTTCGGCGAGGACGAGGGCTCCTGGTTCATCGTCATGGAGTACGTGGAGGGTCGGACCCTGCGCGACATCATCCGCAGCGAGGGGAAGATGGATCCGGTGAGGGCGGCCGCCCTGGCCGCCGAGGTCGCCGCCGCCCTGGTCGCCGCGCACGCTCGGGGGATCATCCACCGCGACGTCAAGCCGGCCAACGTGCTCATCACCGCCGGCGCCGGCACGGTGAAGGTCGCCGACTTCGGTATCGCCCGGGCGGCCGATGCCCGCCAGGACCTCACCATGCCGGGAACGGTGCTGGGGACGGCCACGTACCTCTCGCCCGAGCAGGCCCAGGGCGCCGACGTCGACGCCCGCACCGACGTGTACTCGCTCGGCATGGTGCTCTACGAGATGGTCGCCGGGAAGCCGCCGTTCACCGGCGAGAGCCCGGTCGCCGTCGCCTACCAGCAGCTCAACGAGATCGCCCCGCCGCCGTCGACCAAGAACCCGCTCGTGCCGCCGGCGCTCGACGCCGTGGTCATGAAGGCGATGGCCAAGGATCCCGCCCAACGCCAGGCCACTGCCCAGGAGCTCCGCGAGGAGCTGCTGGCCATCGACCGGGAGGGCGGCGCCGCCGAGGCCACGGC
>JBPCLE010000218.1:0-4785 GCA_051003575.1 Acidimicrobiales bacterium
GACGCGGCGAAGCCGGCCGCGACGGCGGCGCCCAGGCCGGCGGGGCCCGTCGTCCGCCCGGTTTCCCCCGATCGGGCCAAGGTGCTCCGCCAGCGCCGCCGCCGCCGGCGCCTGCTGATTGCCTTCACCGGCTTCACCGCCTTCTGCACCTTCTCCGTCGGCATGGGCTACGTCTACGTCCAGCGCAAGCTCGACCAGATCACCCGCCTCGAGCTGCCGGCGCTGGCCGGGGATGTAGCCGGGTCGGTCATGAACGTCCTGCTGGTCGGCTCCGACAGCCGGGACAACCTCACGGGCAAGGACGCGATCGGGTTCGGCCAGGGCGTGGTCACCGGGCAGCGCAGCGACACGATGATGGTGCTCCACATCGACCCGGCGGCACAGAAGGCGGCCATCGTGTCGGTGCCGCGGGACCTTTACGTGCCGATCTCGGGCACCGACTTCTCCGATCGGGTGAACGCGGCCTTCGCCCTCGGCGGGCCCGACCAGCTCATCGCCACCGTCCAGCAGGCGTTGGGCATCACGATCAACCACTACGTGCAGGTGGACTTCACCGGGTTCAGGGACATCGTCGAGACCGTCGGCGGCGTCACCATGTACATCCCCTACCAGGCGCGCGACTCCGTCATCGGTCTCACCCTTCCTGCCGGGTGCAAGGACCTCGACGGCCAGCAGGGCCTCTCCTGGGTCCGCAGCCGGAACATGGAGTTCCTCATCGACGGCACCTGGCAGGCCGACGGCCGCGGCGACCTCGGGCGGATCGAGCGCCAGCAGGACTTCATCCGCCGGATGATAAAGAAGGCGCTGTCGTCGGGCATCTCGACCCCCCTGACGCTCAATCGCCTGATCGGCGTGGGCGTGCGCGACGTCACCTTCGACTCCGCGCTGTCCACCAAGGACATCACCGCCCTGGCCCGGCGGTTCAGCTCCCTCGACCCCGAGCGGGTGGTCCTGCGGACCCTGCCGACCGACCCCGCCGACATCGACGGCAAGTCGGTCCTCAAGCTGCAGTCCGCCCAGGCCCAGCCCATGATCGACCTGCTCAACGGCGACGCGCCGATCGACGGCACCTCGACCACGATCGCCGCCCCGACCACCACCACGGCGCGGGCGTCGAGTGTCGACCCCTCGGAGGTGAAGGTCCGGGTCCTCAACGGCGTCGGCACCGCCGGCCTGGCGGGGAAGACGGCCGCCAGCTTCACGGGCGCCGGTTACGTGGTGGCCGACAAGGGCGACGCCCCGTCGCTGGCACCGAAGACCTCCATCACCTACGGCACCGGCCAGAAGGCCAAGGCCGAGCTGGTCGGGAGTGCGCTCGCCGGCCCCTCGGTGCTGCGGGAGGACGCCTCGTTGAAGTCGGTGGACGTCACCCTGGTCATCGGCGCCGACTTCGCCGGGCTCAAGGAAAGCGTGACGGCGACCACGGCCACCACTGCGGCGCCGACGACCACCATGGTGTCGATCAACCCGGTCCCCCTCCCGACGGGCACCACCGCCCCCCCCTGTTAGTGGGTTCGCCGGCCGGCGCCACGTCACCTACCGTTGGTGCGTGAGACTTCTCGTCACCGGCGGAGCCGGGTTCATCGGCGCCAACTTCGTCCGCTACTGGTCCGAGGCCCATCCCGAGGACCGGCTGGTGGTCTACGACCTGCTGACCTACGCCGGCAACCGGGCCAACCTGGCCGGCCTCGAGGAGCCGGCGGGGACCGTGAGTTTCGTCAGGGGCGACATCGCCGACCAGGCCACGGCCGAGCACGTGCTGCGGGACGAGTCGATCGACGTGGTGGTCAACTTCGCCGCCGAGTCCCACAACAGCCTCGCCGTGCTCGACCCCGGCCTGTTCTTCCGTACCAATGTGCTCGGCACCCAGGCTCTGCTCGAGGCGGCCCGCCAGGTGGGCGTCGCCCGCTTCCACCACATCTCGACCTGCGAGGTCTACGGCGACCTGGACCTGGACACCGACGAATCGTTCAGCGAGGAGTCCCCCTACCGGCCTCGCACGCCCTACAACGCCTCGAAGGCCGGCGCCGACCACGCGGTACGGGCGTACCACGAGACCTACGAGCTGCCGGTCACCATCACCAACTGCTGCAACAACTACGGGCCGTACCAGTTCCCCGAGAAGGTCATCCCCCTGTTCACCACCTTCGCCCTCGACGACACGCCGCTCCCCATGTACGCGTCCACGAAGAACCGGCGCGAGTGGCTGCACGTCGGCGACCACTGCCGCGCCATCGAGGCGGTGGTCACCCGGGGCCGGGTCGGGGAGACCTACAACGTGGGCAGCGGGGTGGAGCGCAGCATCGAGGAGATCGCCGACGGTGTCCTCGGGTCCCTGGGCAAGCCGTCCGACCTCAAGGTCATCGTTCCCGACCGGCCCGGCCACGACCGCCGCTACCTCCTCGACTCGACCAAGATCCGCACTGAGCTCGGATGGGCCCCCGAGGTGCCGTTCGAACAGGGATTGGCCGACACCGTGCGGTGGTACGCGGAGAACCGCGAGTGGTGGGAGCCGCTGCGTGATCGGGCTCCCGTCACGGAGACGGCGTGGGAGGGGCGGGCCGGCACCACGGGCCAGCGCTGATGCGGGTGCTCGTGACCGGCGCCGGGGGGCAACTGGGCCGCGAGGTGGTCGAGGTGTGCGCCGGCGCGGGTGACGAGGTCGTCGCCTGCGACCATGGCGCGCTCGACGTCTCCGACCGCGACGCCGTGCTCCAGGTGGTCATGGCCGCCGGTCCCGACACCGTCGTCCACGCCGGCGCGTGGACCAACGTCGACGGGTGCGAGACCGACCCCGACCGGGCGTACGCGGTCAACGCCCTGGGCACCCGCCATGTGGCCGAAGCGGCCCGGATGGCCGGCGCACGGGTAATCTACATCTCCACCGACTACGTCTTCGATGGCTCGGGCAGCCGCCCGTACCACGAGTGGGACACCGTCAACCCGCTCTCGGTCTACGGGCGCTCCAAGCTCGGCGGCGAGGGCGCGCTCGGCCCCGGCGACACCGTCGTCCGCACGTCGTGGGTCTGCGGCCGCCAGGGCCGGAACTTCGTCAAGACCATCCTCGGGCGGGCCACCGACGGCCATGCCCTCACCGTGGTCGACGACCAGCACGGCTGCCCGACGTTCACCGAGGATCTGGCGGCCATGGTCCGTGTCCTGGCCGTCGCCCGCCTGCCTGGGACGTTCCATGTGACCAACCAGGGCCCGACCACCTGGTACGGCTTCGCCCGCGAGGTGGTGATGGCCGCCGGCCTCGACCCCGGCCTCGTCAGCCCCATCTCGACGGCCGAGATGAGGCCGCCCCGGCCGGCGCCCCGCCCGGCGAACAGCGTGCTCGACAACGCCGCGCTCCGCCTCTCCGGCGTCCCGCTCCTGCCCGATTACCACGAGCCGCTCGAGCGGCTGGTGAAGGAGCTGGTAGACGGGTGAGCGTCGTCGCGGTCGTCGGCGCCGGCTACGTGGGCCTCACCACCGCCGCATGCCTGGCCCACCTCGGCCACCGGGTCACCTGCGCCGACATCGACCCCGACAAGATCGAGCGCCTGTCGCGCGGGGAGATCCCGATCCTCGAGGCGGGCATGCCGGAGCTGGTGCGTGAGGGGCTCGACGGTGGGCGCCTCACCTTCGTCGTGGGTGCCAGCGCCGCGGTGGAGGGCGCCGAGTTCGTCTACCTCTGCGTGCCCACGCCCCAGTCCGACGACGGCTCTGCGGACCTCTCCTACATCCGGGCCGCGGCCGCCGAGATCGGGCCCCTCGTGGCGCCCGAGTGTGTCGTGGTCAACAAGTCCACGGTGCCCGTGGGTTCCGCGAGGGTGGTCGAGGAGGTGCTGGGGCGCGACGACGTCAGCGTGGTCTCCAACCCCGAGTTCCTCCGTGAGGGCTCGGCCGTCCACGACAGCCTCAACCCCGACCGCATCGTCATCGGGTCCCACGATCAGGTGGCGGCGGCGCGCGTGGCCGGGCTGTTCAGCGCCCTGCGCGCCCCTGTGATCGTGACCGACCCGGCGTCGGCGGAGACCATCAAGTACGCCTCGAACGCCTTCCTCGCCACCAAGGTCACCTTCGCCAACGCGGTGGCCAACGTCTGCGAGGCGGTCGGCGCCGACGTGCGCGACGTGCTCCTCGGCATGGGCTACGACAAGCGGATCGGCTTCGAGTTCCTCCGGCCCGGGCCCGGCTACGGCGGGAGCTGCTTCCCGAAGGACATTCGGGCGCTGATCCGTATCGCCGAGGACGCCGGCTACGACTTCGGGCTGCTGCGGGGCGTCGGCGAGGTGAACGAGGCGCAGTTCGCCCGGGTGGTTGACAAGGTCTGTCGGATGGCCGGGGGCTCGGTGGAGGCCAAGTTGGTGGCCGGCTGGGGCCTCACGTGCAAGGCCCGCACCGACGACCTGCGCATGTCGCCGGCCATCGAGGTGCTCCAGCGTCTCCGCGCCGCCGGCGCCGAGGTCCGAGCCTTCGATCCTGCGGTCCCCGCCGCGCCGGGGGCCAACGACCCACGGCTCGACGGCATCGACGTCGGCACCGACCCCTACGGCGTGTGCGAGGGCGCCGCGGTGCTGGTCGTGCTCACCGAGTGGGAGGAGTTCCGCCGCCTGGACTTCGCCAAGGTCGCCGCCGCCCTCGATCAGCCTCGCGTGGTCGACGCCCGCAACCTGCTCGACCCTGCCGCTCTGCGCCGGCGGGGGTTCACCTACGAAGGGATCGGGAGATGAGCCGGCGAGCCGTCGTCACCGGGGGCGCCGGCTTCCTCGGTTCCCACCTCTGCCGGGAGCTCCTCGG